>JAJHRF010000002.1 GCA_020832925.1 Desulfurococcaceae archaeon
TAGCTATTCTCTGGAGCATTCCACCGCTAAGCTCTTTAGCATACCTATTCTTAACCTCAGGATCTAGATCTAGCATCTCTAAAACACTATCAATTCTACGCTCAACCTCATCTCTAGAAAGTTTAAGTGGTTTCAAAGGTTCTGCTAATACATCGCGTATCCTCATCTTCGGGTTTATAGATTGGCTCGGTTCCTGAGGTACATACCCTATCTCTCTAGAAACCCTGTACCTCTCCTTCTTACCTAGCTTAGATATATCCAATCCTTTAAATATAATCCTACCTTTCTCAGGTTTTACAAAACCTAGAACTGCTTTAAGTATAGTAGATTTACCACTACCACTACCACCAACAATCCCGAGGGTAATCCCCTGAGGAGCTTCTAAATCAACACCTTTAACAGCTAGAACTTTTCTATAACCGTACCTAAGATGACCTACAGGGACTATGTAACTTACGTAGAGATTCTCTATCTTAAGCACTATATCCATAGTATTTCCAGCACCTAACAGCTCTACTATTCAGAAAGATGAGTAGAGGTTCTTCATATCTACATCTATCGAATACATATGGACATCTCGTATGGAATTTGCATCCCGGTGGGTATTTCCCTGGATGTGGAGGCATACCAGGTATATCGGCTAACCTCTTCCTAGACAACCTCCTGGGTACAGATTCTAGGAGTAGTTCTGTATATGGATGTCTAGGCGATTCAAGAACCTCATACGCTTTCCCTAACTCTACAACTCTACCAGCATAGATAACAGCTATCTTATCGCAAACATAACGTGCAACAGATATATCGTGGGTTATGAAGATAAGCGTTAACTCCCACTCTTTCTGAAGATTCTTTAAAAGCGTGGACATCGCGAAACGTAGGTATGCATCTAGAGCTGATGTAGGTTCATCAGCTACGACTATCTTAGGCTCAGGGACAAGAGCAAGAGCTATAGCTGCTCTTTGCTTCATACCACCGCTAAGCTGGTGTGGATAGAGATTGAAAACAGCTTTATCTAGCCTAACTTCTTCTAGAAGCTCTACAGCTTTATTTACCACATCTTTCTCTGATAGATTAGGGTAGTGATGCTTTATAGCTAAGGATAGCTGCTTCCCTATAGTCATGAAGGGGTTCAGAGATGATGCAGGATCCTGAGGAATCTTAACTACGATCTTCCCTCTAACACCGTTGAAAAACCTTTTATCCCTATCAATAACAATTTTATCGAATATAACTAGCTGTCCCCGGGTTCTTGCGTAAGGTGGTAGAAGTCCTGCGATAGCGTTGCCTATAGTAGATTTCCCACATCCGGATTCACCAATTAAGCAGAAAGTTGTTTTATGTTCAACCTCTATACCTAGTTTCTCTACAACCCATAGAGTCGCAGATTCTTCGACTTCGTACCCTATATAGAGTTCTCTACTCTGTATAGCTAGAACCATAACCACCATCTCTTCTTCAACACAGGGTGGTATTCTTCGTATATCATTTCGCTGAACAATGTGAATGATATAGCTATAAGTGCTAGAGTTGCTGAAGGTGCTAAGAATGTCCAGGGAGCTACCGTTATATCTCTAAGACTGTAAGCTATCATCATACCTAGATCTGGTTCTTCTATAGATTTCACACCTATCCCGAAGAGAAAAGTTATAGTTGAAATCTCTAAAACAACGCTACCTGTATCACTTAGAGCTTCGATAAGCATTGGTGCTACTATATTTGGAGCTATATGTTTCTGAATTACGTACCATCTAGATAATCCGTAGTATATAGGTAGTTTAACGAAGTCTAGATCTCTCAAACTTCTAGCTTGTAGATAAGCTATTCTAGAGTACCACGGAAACCAAGTCATTATAAGAGCTATCAGTATACTCCAGTAGCCACCACCCATAAGTATAGATAGAAGAGAGGCTAAGAGAACTGATGGGAGGGCTAGTAGAAGTTCTGTGAAATATGATATCAAAATCTCGAAGATTTTCGAACCTATAGCTGCGTAAGACCCTATGAATATCCCTAGGATAAGGCTTACAGCTATAACTACTATACACGATATTATAGCTCTATTTAGAGCAAATAGAATTCTACTCAAAACATCTCTCCCAAGACTATCAGTTCCAAGGATATGTTCAAGCGATGGGGGTTTCAAAGCTCTAGACCTATCGATATCTATACCCATTCCCTGCCTAGGGTAGGGAGCTATATGGGGACCTAGAATAGCTAAAACAATTACCACGGCTATCAATACACAGGCAATTCTGAAAGACAATCTTTTTCTCCAGGTTTTCACAATCATAGACTCTACATCATGTAGAACAGCGTAGATATGAGAATTCATAGTTGAACCCTTGGATTAGTAATAGCTTGAACTATATCTGCTAAAGTATTTACTACAATCAAGACTATAGCTGTAAACACCGTTGCGCCGATAATAAGTGGGTAATCTGAAGCTGCTATAGCTCTAGAGATAAGAGTTCCAAGACCTTCTCTCGAGAAAACATTTTCGATAACCATGGTTTCTAGGATCATGTACGAGAAGAGTAAGCCTACGAGTTGAGCAATTACTGGGACTATGTTTGGGCGCGCGTATTTATTAACAATTACTTTCCTCGGTAAACCAAGAGATATAGCTTCTCTAACGTATTCCTCCTCAAGAGTTTCTGAAAGAGATACTCTTACAACTCTAGCTACAACACCTATAGGGTATGTAGATAAAGCGATAGCTGTAGGTATCAATCTAAGAAAAGAATCTATAAAGATATCTAATCTACCGAGTAGTAGAGAATCTATAGTTATCATACCTGTAGGACCTGAGAACGTTGTATACATAGGAGCTACTCTCAGACCTAGGTAGCCGTAGCCAACGATGTATAGAGCTAGATAGATTAATGCTGCTACTAAGAATCTAGGCATCCCGGCTAGGATAACAGATACGAAGTATATACATTTATCAGCCAGACCTCCTCTAGATAGAGAAGCTTTTGTCCCCATCCACATAGATAAAGGTATAGCTATGGCGAAAGAATAGATAACTATCTCAAGAGAAGCAACGAAATTCCTTACAACAAGATAAGAAACAGGCTGTTTAAATTCTACAGATAAACCCCAATCACCTACAAAAAACCTGTATATATGGAGAGCAAGCCTCTGATATATCGGTAGGTTTAATCCTAGATACTCCCTTGCTTTAGCTATAGCTATAGCCGCTCCCGGACCTCTAGGCTTCCCAGCCCATATAACAGCTGGGTCTCCTGGGGTAAACTGTGTTAATATGAATGTTATAGCTACTATCCCCAGGATAAGGAGGATCGATATAAAAATTCTTTTAATTATGTAGTTCAGCGTTAACATCTTCTACTTCAGCACCTCGACGTACTGGAAGAATACAACGTATGTGTATAGCTGGTTAAAAGCTTCTTCTCTAAACCTTAGCTTCTGAGGACTGTACACATAGATATGCTGCATATCCCACAGGTTTACAGCAGGCATATCTTCGTAAACAATTCTCTGAACTTCTTCATATAGAGGTAGCGATGCAGTTACATCTCTAAGAGATTCTTCGTAAGCTTTAGAGAGAAGATCGTCGAATTCTTTATTACAGTAGCCAGCCCAGTTCCATAGATTTACAATCCCTTCCTCAGGTTCTAAACATTCTAGAAGACTGAAGTAGTCGTAGGGTATTAAGTATGTTGGCCACCAATCGTTGATAATCATATGGGGTGCTTCTTCTGGGTTACTCCAGACGTTCTGCCCCATACTCTTTACCTGTTCCCATGGAAGAGCCTTTATATCTACTTGAATACCTAGTTTTTGTAGTTCTGCTTTAAGAAGTTTGGCAAATGCTTCTTCTTCTTCATATCCCTGTGTTATAACCATATCTAACCTTAGATCACATGGAATATTAATACTGTTCAGAAGTTGTTTAGCTTTATCTAGATCTTGGTGTAGCTCCCATTTAGAGCTATACCCTGGGAATCCGTATGGTATTAAACCACTCCCTTTCCTACCGTAGCCCATAACAGCTTGTTCTACGATTGAATCCCACGGGATTGCGTATACTATAGCTTTCCTAACCTCTGTTATATTTGTTGGACATCTCCTAACGTTGAACATAAGTATGAAGTTGTGGAAAGTATCTACAATCTTTACCTCGAAACCAGCATCTTTTAGAGATTTAATCGATGTTCTCGGTATATTCGACGCTATATCTATTCCACCAGTTCTAAGCAATCTCTCTTGCTCACCAGGATCCTCAACAATCTTAATCACTACAACGTCAGGGGCATTCGGGTTGTTTACCTCTTTCCAACCCCACCAATCAACAAACTTCTCTAGAACAACTTCGTTCTCAGGTTCATACTTAACTATTCTATAAGGTCCTGAACCAAGTTCTTTTCCTCTATTGAACCATGTTATCAGTTCTTCGGATAAAGGATCTTTGACTCCGCTCAACTCCAACACTTTTCTACTATATATAAATGCTCCGTAAGCACCTGCTAGCGTCGGTCTTATATCGCATGGGTAGGAAGTTTTAATCTCGACAGTTTTCTCATCGATTACAGATATATCTTCAACACATTCCCATATATAGCCAAGACCTTTCCCAAGATTTTCGTATAGAAGTTTTGTTCTCCATATACTGAAATTAACATCGTATGCAGTTAGAGGAGATCCGTCGTGGAATTTGATATCGTCTTTCAGAACTATTCTCCAAGTTGTATCGTCTACTCGTTTAACTTCTTTAGCGAGAACATAATCGTAACCACCTGTTCTAGGGTTATACCTGAGGATCGTTTCGTATACTAGATGCAGAATCATTATACCTGTATCATCTTCTACACTCGGATCTATACCTGTTATAGCATCTCTATAAGCATAGACAACAACTCTTCTTTGTTGTGTTGGTGTAGTTGTAGATGGTTGTATTGGTGGTTTAGCTGTGGATAGATATAATAAGTATATACCTACTATAGCTATGGCTACTACTAGCGCTACGGCTATAACTATATATGTGGTTTTTATAGACAACTCAGGTCATAGGGTTGGTATGAGTTTAAGCTTTATAAATTTTAAACATCTTCACTCACGGTATCCACGGATACACAGCTCTAGCTATATGTGGTAGTTCTGCGTATTGTGTTACCTACTTAATTAACTCTTAAACTAAACAATATTCCTCGGTGAAAATAGTGCTGTATATAGGTTGTTGTGGTTTTTGTATAGCTAGATCTAGGTACTACAGTGTTTTCAGTGTTGTAGAACTTCAAGAAACTTTCTACGATCTTCCTGATATAGATAAGCTTAAGAAGTATAGAGATGAAGCACCTCAGAACTTTGTTTTCACTATGAAGGCTTGGCAAGGTATTACACACCCCCTAAACTCTCCGACGTGGAAAAGATCTAGGTTTATACCAGATAAATCTCTTAGCGATAAGTACGGTTTCCTAAGACCTACGAAAGAGGTTTTCGAAGCTTGGGAGAAAGTTGTTGAAGCTGCTAAAGTTCTTCAAGCAAAAGTTGTTGTAGTACAAACACCGCCTAGCTTTGACTATACAGAGGAGAACTACCGTAACGCTATAGATTTCTTTACTGCAACAGATACGGATATTTTCGTCATAGGGTGGGAGCCTAGAGGTACATGGCTTCAACACTTAGATAAAGTAGCCGAGATAGTGGGTAGATTTAAAAACGTTATACATGTGGTAGACCCTCTAAAACTTCTACCAGCTATAGATAAACCTGTAACATACTTCAGATTGCATGGACTTGGACCTGGAGAAGTTAACTACAGGTATAAGTATACTGATAGCGATTTAGAGAAGCTATGCAAAATAACGTTAGAGTTCCTAGCAAGGAATAGAGATGTCTATGTAATGTTTAACAACGTATACATGGCTCAAGATGCTCAAAAATTCATCCAGCTATGTAGAGGAAGCTAACACCGTAGATAAGCACTACATTAACATCGCTAGAACACCTAACTCGGATACCTATTTTTAACTACGCTACAGTACGGATAGGTTGTAGATATTCTTTGGCTAGGGGTAGATGTTTCGAAGCGAAGAGCTGATGATAATGGGTCTCGATTATCTATATAATTCTTCTTGACACAACTACTTTATCTGGGTACCCTATGACGACTATGTCGACCAGATCTTTCGTAAATATACCTGTCTCTACCACCCCTGGTATACTCTTTAGTTCTCTATCTAGTTCTAGCGGATCTATATTCTGTGGAGGTACAACATCTATTACTACACCTCCTGTATCTGCAATAACGAATCCGTATTTACCTTCTTTCAATGTTCTTATATATACCCCGAACCCTTTTTCCTTAAGCTTCTTAACAACTATGGATAATGCTTGGGGTAGAACTTCTACAGGTATAGATCTTCTCACCCCCAGTTTCTTAACCAGCTTCGTGTAGTCGACTATATATATCCTTAGATTAGATGCTGATGCAATTATTTTCTCTAGCGTAGAAGCTGCTCCACCACCTTTCAGTAGGTTTAGCTGTGGATCGACTTCGTCTGCTCCATCTATGTAGACATCCACTGTATCTATATCGGCGACGCTAAGTACTTTAAAACCTGCTTCAGCTAATTTCCTAGCTGTGTAAAGTGATGCGCATACGAAATACGATTCTATGAATAAATGGCTAGAGGATATAAGTAGATCTATAAACATATCGACTGTAGATCCGTTACCGATACCCATGATATCTCTTTTAGTATCTAGAACTATCTTCATAGCTTCTTCAACAGCTTTCTTCTTAGCTTCTAAAACAGGGTCCAACACACTCTACCACCACTCTTATCCTTGCAAACTTCTAAACTTATATTCTGAACACTTTAGCAGAGTTTTTTCTAAAAACGAGGTATTTGAAAATGCTTAAAGCTTTGTATGGTTCAGCGATACTAATTTTAGTAACAATTCTATGGGGTAGCTCTTTCGTTTTCATAAAATTCTCTGTTGAAAACATCTCCGGCTTTAGTTATACTTTCTATAGATCGCTAATATCAATCGCAAGCTTAACACCACCTATAGTTGTTAAGATCTTTAGAAAGAAAATAGATTTAAAGAGTATTCGATACGGATTCATAACAGGTGTTTCCTATATGCTTGGTCTTCTTCTACAAGGAATTGGTACAGCTTATACTACTCCTTCTATAAGCGCTTTTATAACAGGTTTGAACACGGTTCATGTACATATATACACAGCTTTAATAGAGAAGACCTATAGTTCCCTTCTATTCCTATCCCTTGTACTAGCTATAACAGGTCTCTACATGGTTACAAAACCTTCTGGAGGTCTTGGTTTCGGGGAGTTAATGGTTTTTCTAGGGTCTATTGCATGGGCAGCTGAAATAGTTTTGATATCTAGATACGCAAGAAGGGGTATTAAAAGGATTGAGTTTCTCTACGGATTACTCTTACCATCTCTATCCCTAATCCCCTACGTACTCTTTATTGAGAAAACGCTAAACCTATCCTATACAACATGGTTATACCTATCATACCTAGCTATAGCGTGTACACTAGCTGCTACAGCTCTCCAAGTTATTGGACAGAGATACGTTGGTGAAGCAACAGCTGCTATCATATATATTCTCGAACCTATTTTCGCATTAATTTTCTCAGTAATAATCTACGGAGAAAAAACAGAGCTTCTAGCTGTTTTAGGGGGTATCACTATGGTTATAGCATCAGCTATAGCTATACTAGACGAGATTCTGAAACAGAAAAATCTCGATAAAAGTTTATCCGTTTCTAAATAAAAAGTTGTACTGGTACGCATGGCTGAACTAGTTATAAACGTTAGCAACATCATATCACCTCTATGCTACACAATTCTAAGGCTAGAGCCGTATACTGTATGCCCGTTTAGATGTGTATACTGTTACTCTAGATGGTACATGAAGAACCCTACTAGGTACCCATACCCAAGATTTAAAGCTATTGGTATGTTCAAAGAGTTTGCAAGGAGAATTAGAAGGAGAGAGTTGAAACCTATACCGTTCAGATTATCGACTCTCGTAGATCCTTTCCCACCTATTGAACAACTTTATAGAGCATCGGAGAAGATTCTATCTATAGCTATAGACTACGAATACCCATTGATTGTGAACACCAAGAGTATATACTATAGGTTCAACAGCTTAGAGAAGAAATTGACAACACTACTTGATAAAAAACTTGCAGTTCTACAGATATCGATATCGACTCTGAATCAATCTGTAGCAGAGGTAATAGAACCCTATGCACCATCCCCAAGCGAGAGGTTGAAGATTCTAAGAGATCTGGGTTCCACAGGTATCCCTCTAGCTCTAAGATTATCACCTTTTATCCCATTTGCATCCCCTACGAAACCTGAAGAAATAGAGAATTTCGCATATCTTTGTAGAGATCTAGGAGTTAAACACGTGATTATAGAAAGTCTTAGGATTGAGCAAGAGGTATCGAGGAAATTCTTTGAGATGCTAGAGATCGGGAAAACCGAGGTAGAGGTTGAAGGGTATAGCTTGAGAGAAGTTAAAGGTTTGAAACCTGTGGTAAGAATTGCTCAAAACTTTAGAAAGGTTATCTATAGACTCTACATGGAGATGCTGAGTAAAGCTGGAGTAGCTTTCGCAACATGTAAAGAAGGTCTATTCGAACTACATACAGCCCCCGATTGCTGTGGAGTATATATGCTTAAAGAAGGTATTGTTAGGTATACTCTTTTCGATATCTATAGGTATGCTAAAGAAACTTCTACTACAATCAATTTACCGATAAACTACACACTAATCAGCGAAATATGCAGGAAATACTCAAGACTATGCATCGAAAATCTATCGGAATACCCTAAAATAGTTTCAAAAGGGCTTAAACACCATGAGAAAAAGCTTTTGAAGATACTACAAAATTTTGATATTTTAAGACATGTAGCACCATCAATTCTGAATATCGTTAAAAAACAGGATAAGAACTAGCCTAAAATATGGCGAAGGTAGTATATCGATGTACCGCTATATCTTTCTAGTCAATACACCTTAAAATCTGTTAGCTGTATTTCTGAGAAGCTATAGATTAGCTGTTTGTATAGGTGGTCTATTTTGGAATCTGTATTCGTTGGCTGTCCTAGGGATTGCTACGATACTTGTAGACTTAAGGTTTTTGTCGAGAGCAATAGGATTGTTAAAGTCGAAGCTGATAACATTATTAGCCAAGGGATTACTTGTCCAAGAGCTGCCAGAGATGTTGATAGAGTTTACTCACCTCTTAGGATTCTATACCCAATTCTGAATAATAGTGGGGTTTTTAAGAAGATTGATTGGGATAACGCTCTAGAACTTATTGTTAGCAAGTTTCTAGAGGTTGTTGAGCGTTGGGGTGTGGAGAAAGTTTTGTTTCTTGAGTATGCAGGGAATAGAGGTGTTTTAACTAGATATGCAAGTAGAAGGCTATGGAATTTCCTAGGTGTTACTCAAAGCGATGGAAGTATATGTGATTTTAGTGGTAGTAAAGCTTTGAGATTTGTCTATGGTTCTACCTACGGTATCTCTTTGAACGATATCGATAAGCTTAACATGGTTGTTGTATGGGGATTTAACCCAGCTGTAAGTGCTATTCATCTATGGAGAAAAATTCTGGAGGTTAAAGAACGTAGAGGAGTTGTATATACAATAGATGTTAGGTTTAGTGAAACTGCTAAACAGAGCTCAAAGTTTATTAAAGTTAAGCCTGGTTCAGATGGTTATCTAGCTTTAGGTGTTGCTAGGTATCTCATTGAGAAGAACTATATTGATAGAGAGTTTATCGAGAGATACACCTACGGTTTCAACGAATTTGTTAAACATCTTGAGAAGTATACACTCGATGTAGTTGAGAAAGTTACAGGAGTTCCTAAAAGAACTATAACCGATTTTACTGAAGATCTTGCTACGTATAAACCTTTCGCTATTCTCATAGGCTACGGTCTTCAGAGAAGATATGGTGGTGGAGAGATTGTTAGATCTATATCACTTCTACCAGCTTTAATGGGTATCCATAGAGGTTATTTTTATAGCAATACAGATGGTCTACCGATAAACTTGGTCGGTGTTTCAGGGGGTGATAGATGGAGATATAGTAAGGTTATAAGTATGGAGAAGATAGCTGAAGAAGTTTCCAAAGGTGAGTACAAGTTTATCTATATACATCTCCATAACCCTGCCGCATCATTACCAAACTCTGCTAAATTTGTTGAAGGTGTTAAGAGAGAAGACGTATTTGTAGTTGTTCATGAAACTCATTGGAGTGATACAGCTAGGGTAGTAGATGTAGTTCTACCTGCTCCAACATTTTTTGAGAAATTTGATGCTGTTTTCAGCTATAGCCATAACATTGTCTTCCTCAACAAACCTGTTATAGATCCTCTAGGAGAATCTATAGGTGAATACCAACTTATGTGCGAAATAGCAAAGAAAGTCGCTAAAGATAGATACTCAGAGATCTGTTTAGATCCATACGATATTCTCAAAATCGCTTTCGGTGAAGAAATTTTGAAGAAGCTTTTAGACAATGGCTATACATATCTAGAGTTTAAACCTAGAGATAATTATCAAACCCCTTCAGGGAAGATAGAGTTCTACAGCTTTTTAGCAGCTAGAGAAGGTTTACCACCTTTACCAACACCACCAGAAACAGATACTCAAAACGAAAACGAACTTATCTTGATAACTTCAGCACATCCACTATATATACATACACAATTCGAAGATATATATGGCTCTATACCAGGCGAACTTCACATCAGTATCGAAGATGCGGAGAAATTAAATCTAAAGTCAGGAGATCTTGTAGAAATTTATAATGAAATAGGATCAGCTATACTAAGAGTAAAAATTGATCCAGGTATAGGGAAAGGAGTTGCTTGGCTACCTAGACATGCTGTTACACTTGAAGGGAGAAGAATCAGTATACTAATGGATGACGGTATTGACTTATTTGGAGGAGCTGTACTGAATTCTACAAAGATTAAAATAAAGAAGTTAACCATGTAAAATTTAGATAAATTAAACAGTACAAAAATCTATAGAACAGCTGAAATTACAACTGAAAGCCTCATCCTTTAGGGTGGGGAGGAGGTCAGTAATTTAAGGAAATCTTTTAAAATCTAGTTAGAAAGGAAAGTATAGTGCGTTTTTCTATTTTATGCTTGGAGAATAGGGGTTTAGATAGTATTGAAAAACTATTTCGGTATTTCATCCCAAGACAGTATGGTGTGAGTGTAAAGCCCTTCTTCATCCATAATTCCGCGTTCTATCTCTGTTATATGGGCATGTTTAGCTTTTATAGATTGTAGGATGTACTGAATAGCTTCTTCAGGATTAGATCCTTGTCCACATATATATACATCTATAGCGGCATAACCGTGTTCAGGCCATGTATGGATAGATATATGTGATGAAGAGACTATCACTAAACCGCTTATACCTCTAGGTGAGAATTTGTAGAGATGAACTGATCTTATATCCATTTTACCTACTTTAGCAGCGTTGATTAGTATCTCCTTCAGTTTATTAACATCTTCTAGTATCTGTGGATCGCATCCAGATGCTTCTACTATGTAGTGTAGACCTCTTGTATCCATAGATCTCACCAAAGCTCGTAACCCTATCTAGGTATATAAGGTGATGAAGTCGTTGAAACGTTTCAACGTATATGAATAACATCCCCGGTGTAGAATTTCTTAACAGAGCCATCGCCTAGCCTAACCCTTAGAGCTCCATCTATCTCTATATCCTCTGCAACTCCTTCAAAAACATCTTCTATAGCTATAACCTTAACCTTTCTACCAAGGGTTACACACATACTTTTCCAAATACTTAGAACCTCCTCTACTTTTTCGCTGTATATATATGAATAAACTTTGTCTAGATTCTTCAGTATAGACAGTAGTAGAGGTACTCTAGGAATATCGAAACCTACAACATTTCTCAACGAGATTGCGGATTCTCTAAGTTCTTGTGGAAGCTCGTTATTAACATTAACACCTATCCCTACAACAAGATATTGAGTACCTTCACCACCTAACGCACCTTCTATAAGTATCCCTGAAACCTTCTTCTCGTTTACGAGAACGTCGTTAGGCCATTTAATCTTAGCATCTATATTTAGCAAATTTTTGATAGCTTGAGCAACTCCAACAGCTGTTGTTAAACTTAGTAAGTTTATGTACTTCATTTTAGGAGGTCTAAGGATTAGTGAAAACCATAGACCACCTCTAGAAGCTATCCACCTCCTACCCATTCTACCTCTTCCACGTTCAAGTTCTTCAGCTACAACAACTGTTCCCTCAGGAGCTCCTAACCTAGCCATCTCTATCGCTATATCTTGTGTAGAACCGCATACCTCTACATAGCGAACTCTATACCTAAGCTTTGTATCGAGATACTCAACATATTTCTGAGCAGATACTAGGTTATCTAGATCTCTAAACCTATAGCTATCACCATCACAAACATCTAGAGGAAACCCTTGCTTCTTCAGTTTCTCTAGCATAGATAGAGCTACACCCCTATCTACCCCAAAGTTTTCCGAAATCTCGTTAACAGATACACACCTTATCTTCGTAGCTACGAACTCTACGAAACGTTTAAGTAACTCTAAATCATCTCTAGACAATACTCAAACCCCTATACAGCGAAACAACTTATTCAAAACTTATATCTGAATCTTTATCTAAGGTAAACCTGGTGTAAAACGTTATGTCTATGGATAGCGAGATCTTTGTTAAATTCCTTTTAACTAGGAGAAGTATTAGAAAGTTTAAGAAAGACCCTGTACCGATAGATCTTGTGAAGAAGATACTAGATATAGCTAGGTACGCTCCAAGTGCTGGTAATAGACAGCCATGGATATTCATAGCTATTACAGACCCGGAGATCAAAAATAAGCTTAGTAAAATCCATAGATGGGCATATCCATTAGAAGGAGCTCCGATAGGAATTGTTGTTGCATGTAATAAAGATGTTTCACCAGATTCGTATCTAGTAGACTGTGCTAATGCTGCTATGTACATAATGTTCGCTGCCCATGCATATGGTCTAGGTTCTGTATGGCTTCAAACTCTTAGAAATATAGAGGATATACAGAAGATCTTGAACTTACCTAGCAACTATATACCTGTAGCTATGATAGCTCTCGGATACCCCGATGAATCTCCATCTCCCAAACCTAGGAAAGAACTTAAAGATATAGCTTTCCTAAACACTTACGGAAAAACTTTAGAATAGCAAAACTAGAACCAGTACAGCGATAGATACAGCTATAAGTATAGAATCTTTTTTACCGCAGAGAAACCTCGGTTTAATAGGTTCGTAAACTCCGTGGATATATAGCGCCTCTGCAAGATTCAAACTATTCATAACAGAGTAAACTACGAGAGGTTTAACAACTTTGTATAGATTCCTCTCCCCAAGCTTAAGCTTAACCGTTGTTATAGCTTCTGAAAACTGTATATATGTTAAAGGTAGTTGAGATAGAGTTAAAGCTACAACAACTGAAACATCTCTTAATCCTAGTCTAGTTAGCAACCATCTAATCTCTTCAACAGTAAAGAACTGGATAGCTGTAGCGAAAGATAGTACCAGGATAACCATCCTGAACATAGATATAGTTGCATAGTCTAGAGGTGGAGGTACAAATCCTAGAAATATCGAGAACAACGTTATCAAGAAACCTATGAAAATGAATATGAGTATAACTATGAAACCCGATAAAACTTTCTTAAGACCTCCACCAATCCAGAGAATCAATAACTCTAGTATTAGTATAGAGGAAACTGAGATAGCAAGTCTATCTAGAGGTTTGGGTAAAATAAATAGCAGTATCGATGCAATAACTATAGATAACGTCATTAGTAACCTAGCCGCTAAACCGAATTTCTTAACTCTTCTAGACGATAGAAACATGTAGGCGAAATCTCTAGCTAAGCTCGATGATTATCACCGTAGAGAAGCTCTTTAACTTTGTAACCAAGATCAAAAACTTCAGGATCTATACCCATTTTAACATCTTCAAGTCTACCGTTAGATAGTATCAATGTTCTCAAATCTCTACCTCTGGTATACATAAAGCTAACAACATCTCTATTACTCGTAGCTACAACTATTGTACACCCAATCTTCAGCAGATATTCAGCTAGAAGAAATCTTTCGTAATATGTAAGCCCTGTAAAAGGTTCGTCAAGAAGTACAATAGTTTTAGGATCTAAACTATGTATCAAGGATACTGCAAATCTTACCGCTTCACCCCACGACAAAGAGAACGGAGTTCTACTGAAATCTAGATTTAATAAACCTAGATCGTTAACAACTCTGTTCTTCACAATCTCTATACATTCTCCTCCACCTTTACGTAAACTACATAGAGCTTTAACTTCGTTCTCCAAAGTCTCCTCTGTATAGAATAGGTATACATTCTGAGGTATGTATATAGATCTCCTATAGATCTTGACGAAACCTTTCCTAGGTTTAAGATACCCAGCTAAAATCTTTAACAAAGTTGATTTACCAGAGCCATTAGAACCATAGATAACAACTATATCTCCCTCATATATAGAGAAGTCAACACCTTTCAGAATCCACTCATTATCATATCTAAACCAGATATCCTTAACCTCGGCAACCTTCTCTCTAGAGCCTTTAACAACCTTAGATTCGTTGTTATAGATATAGCTATGAGATTTCGAGGGATATAGAGAACTTCTATCTATAGGTTCTAGAGAACCGTTCTTAATTACGTAAACCTCGTCAACAAAATCTAGGAGAGGTTTAAACCTATGCTCTAAAACAATAACGGTCTTCCCTAACCTCTTTAAAATCTTTAAAGCTTCAACAACACTATCCACACCTATATCGTCGAGCCACATCAGAGGTTCGTCGAGGACCACGATAGAGGGGTTGAATAGCAATGCCTTAACCATCGCCAATCTCTTTAATTGACCGCCGGATAACTCGAATAAGTATCTATTCGTAAGATCCCTAACTTTGAACATATCTAAGATCTTGTTAACGTATTCGTAATCCACATTACTTGATTTGATGATGCTCAGAATATCGTCTTCAATATATATATTGAAAAAATCTGCATAAGGATTCTGATTAACAATTTGAATAACTCTTCTAAGTTCTTCAATATCGTAATTCTCAATTTCTCTACCTAAAATCTTTATAGATCCTCTAACCTCAGCTCCATAGATATGCTTAACAGCTCCTGTTAAAGTTCTTACTAAAGTTGTTTTACCAGATCCAGATCTACCAACTATAAGTACTGCATAACCTTGTTTAATACTGAGGTTTACATTTCTCAGTACCCAGTTCTCTGAACTTCTATACCTAACCCAGAGATTATCGATCTCTACAACGTTATTTACACTCAACGCAAAACCCTTTACAGCTATATTTAGTATCTTTAAGTTTATTTAATATCGCTACTCAATCCCTAACCTCTTTATAATTCTATATATAGCTAACGATAGTGGAGCTATATATGCTACACATATAGCGTTAAACCCTGATACAGCTGGGAGTAAGAATGATATTGTCCAATTGTAAGCAGCTTCAAAACTCCATCTGTATGTCCATACAAGCCAGTACGGAGCCACTAAGTAGTTGAAGATATTCATCACAGTAACCCTGCTGACCATAGCTATAGCGAACGCTATTAAGCTAGCTTTATTTGAATCTAGTTTCTTCTCAAATTTTCTATAGGATAGAGCTAGAGGTATAGCTGTTGAAATTTCTGCAGCTATCTTCATACTTATAGCTATTACGTCGGGGCTGAAGTAGAGAAAAACTAGGAATAGTACAGGTGTTAAAGCTAATGCTAATGGTGTAGATATCAATGTAGCTACTGCATATGGAACCCCGACTAAGTCAAACTTTAGGAATGTTGCTAAAGGGTACGGTATTTTGAAAAACCATAGAGGTATAGCTATAGCAGCTAGAGATGATGTTAAAGCTATTCTAACTATTTTCAATACCTGTAATCTATAGCTATGTCTAACCATTTCGATTCCCTAAGGTGTTGATTTTTACAGAATAGTCAATGTTTTTAAAGCTTCTGTTTAAAGGTTATAAAGTTTAAATTTCTAAAACATATTTAAATATATCTCCTTATGGAGGTGAGAAACTGTGAAGAAGATATATAGATTGCAAGGTATTGGAGGGTCTATATATGTTGCTCTACCTAGGGAGTGGTTGAGGAGGTACGGTCTCGATAAAGGTTCTGCTGTAGAAGTTTCTATAGATATCGATGGATCTCTGAAGATAATTCCGCTGGAGAAGGGTGTGAAGGAAGAGGTTGGGGGTCTTAGGCGTGGGAACGAGATAGAGGTTTTCGTCGAGAAACCTGAAGAGGTATACACATCTCTTCTCTCTGCATATCTAAGAGGATTCGATGTTATAACCCTTAGGTTATCTAGCACTTCTATTGAGAGAGAGGTTAAGAATGTGATAGATTCAACTAAAGATCTTCTTCTAGGTCTAGAGATAGTCGATATAGGTACTAACTATATAGTGTTAAAAGTTCTAGCTTCTGAAGATACTGAACTAGATTCTCTTACTAAGAATTTGCGTAAGATGGTCAGGTCTATGTATATAGATTCTCTCATATCTCTAGAAGCTAGAGATATTGAGCTTGCTAAAGCTGTTATCTTAAGAGATCGTGATGTAAATAGACTCTACTTCTATATAACGAGGGTTATAAGGAAGAAGATACATACACAAATACTAGAACCAAAAACATTACTCAAACTCGTAGACTCCAGAATGCTTATAAAATTCGTTGAAGAGATAGGTGATGAAGCTAAAAACGCAGCTATAGCATCTATAGAGATAATCTCGAGGAAACTCGAACCCGACCCTAACTACGTAGAGATTGTGAAGAAGTATGTCAACGATATCGACGATATCTACAGAAACATAGTTATGAAAGCGCACGAGAAGTCAATAGATATAGCAGAACTAAGACACTCCATGAAGATATGTTTAACTACTAGAGATTCTCTTAAACATATGAGGATAAGAATAGCAGAAGAACGCTCTGCTTCATACTGGTTCACAGAATTCGTAAAATCTTACGAAAACATAGCTATGAATGTATACGATATACTAAGCCTATTACCATTTGAACTAACTTCATCTATGATCTACGAATAGAATAAACTTTGTACAAAAAATTCATTGATATTGATACAGAGTTAAAGCTATTTCTCTACAAAGAACTCTTCAACATAAACGCATCTTAAATTGAACTAGTTGTAGAAAGCATCATATGTACTGGTTACAATTACTAGCTTTAAAAGTTTCTGTAATTGAATGTGAAACCTAATTAGGTAAAGAGATAAAGAATAATTGTATGAAGAATAATTAGATATTTAGACTGTATATAGATCGTTAGATCTAATCAATAAACCTGGTAAAGTTTTAAGGATAGTTTTATGCATTATTAGCTTAATTAAGATAGCGATAACTGTTACAACCGAAAGCCTCGCTTTTTAAGGCGGGGATGGAGAGAAAAATTTGTAAGGTGGTTTTCTTTACTAGTTGGTTGGTGGTCGGTTGGTAAAGCTTAAATGCCCTAAGTGTGGTTATGTCTGGGACTACAAGGGTAAGAAGCAGTACTATGCTACATGTCCAAATTGTTTCAGAAAGGTCAACATAGCTAAGTATAGGGTTGAGTAGGTATGGCTCTGAGCTGTGAGAGTTTGCTAACCTTAACCATTAAGATGAGGGTTAGCCCTGAGCCGGTTCAGAGCTAGAGCTGATAAGCTTGTTGAAGAGGTATAGGGAGGCTGTTACAGATTTGAAGTGTTTTGTAAATAGCTATTAATGATTATTCTCTACACCTTTTCGTTACTCTGAAATCAGCATAAAGAAAAGATTGCTAGAATTAGCTAAGATTCATTCTTAAAACATCTAGAAAATTCTTAATACCTAGATATACTTTAGCTTTAGTAACGTAATAGAGTTGAGTATAGCGGTATTTATACACAGAGAAATTTTCTTTACTCTATTGTTTTCGGATAGATTTGATATACATTACCTAAAGGCTTCATAGTGTAGGAACTTCTTATAACTACTTTTCTTAAGTATTTCTCAGCTCTAATCTTCGCTTCTACAAGTTCTTCTAATGTAGGTTTTCTCCATGGGGTTGAAGGAATAGGTACGTACTCATCTATAATTAGTGGTATATCGTTACCTAGTCTAGATGCTATGTATTTCGCTATTAGCTCTACATCGTCTATATCGTTGAATCCTGGGATTAGTATAGTCTCTATAACTAAATCTATATTGTTACTGTAGACCAGCTCTAGGTTTCTAAGTACTACCTGAAGATCTTCACATCTTCTCCCTGTGTATATAGAGAATTTCTCTGGATGTATACTCTTTATACTTAACTCTATCACTAAGTTGTTCCTAGGTATACACCCTATCACTCTATCCATTAGAAAACCGTTTGTTAACACAACTATCTCGAGACCATAGCTATACAAACTATCGATAATTCTACAAAGCGTAGGGTCTACAGTAGGTTCTCCACCACCGAGTACAGCTTTCTTTAAACCTTTCTCAACATAAACTTTCTCGATAATCTCTACAAACTCTTCTAAACTTAATGTATTAAATCTCTGTACCTCGAAACCCCCTACATCGCTATCTTTGTAGATGTGGTGATCCCACAAATACCTCTTCCTTATACATCCAAGACATCCGAAGTTACATCTAGCGAACTGTATGTATAACGACTTGTCGTAATCGTAGTAAGTTATATGGTATACCAAGGTCTTCACAATTATGACCCTATCTTTTCTAGAGGTTCTATAGGTATAATTATCTTCTTCCCGTTTAGGTTTGTTATAGCTATCCTAACTTTGTATACTTTTTCGAGAAGCTCACAGTTGAATACTTTGTCAGGGGTTCCTATAGCTATGATCTCTCCATTCTCTAGAACAATTGCTTTGTCTGCGTATAGAGATGCTAGATATAGATCGTGAATAGCTATAACCGATATTAACTTGTTCTGCTGAGTAATCCTCTTCACGTATTCGAGTACCTCTAGTCTATACCTTAGATCTAGGAATGCAGAAGGTTCGTCGAGTAGTAGTACTTTGGGGTTCTGTATAAGTGCTCTAGCTATAACAATTCTCTGAAATTCACCACTACTAACCTGATCCAATCTTCTGTCTAGTAGATGTTCTATGTTTAACTGTCGAGATATTTTCTCTATAATTTCAAGATCTCGACGAGAAATTTTGAAGTTTAGTAGAGGTTGGTGAGGATATCTAGCTGTTATAAGGAATTCTAGAACTGTTGAAGGTATAGATCTAGATATCTGCGGATCTACATAAACTATAATTTTGCTGAGATCTCGAGGATTGTATATAGAGATAGTTTTCCCATCTATATAGACAGCTCCTATCCTCGGTTTTATAATAGATGCTATTGTTTTTAGAAGTGTTGATTTACCTGCGCCGTTAGGACCTATAATAAATGTTACCTCACCTTCTCCTAGACTAAAGGACACATTTTTCAATGCTTGTATAGAGTTATACCAAACCTCAACCCCTTCGACAACGATCTTCATTCTCTCACCCTTCTTATGATAAGATATGCTAGGAAAGGAGCTCCTATAACAGCAGTTACAACACCTAGTGGGAGCTCACCTATACCTCCTGCATACATACTTATCAATTTAACTACAATATCTGCAACAAGTGTAAGTAGAGCTCCTACTAGAACTGTTATCGGTATTGAGAATCTGTGGTCTGAACCTACGAGAAATCTAGCTATGTGAGGAGCTGCAAGCCCTATAAACCCGATAATCCCTACAAATGCTATTGTTGTAGCTGTTGAGAAAGCTGCTATGAATGCAGATAAATCTCTTATAAGTATAGGATTGAAGCCTAGTTGTTTAGCGTATTCATCTCCGTAGAGATAGCTATTCAAAGGTTTGAATAAAGCTATAGTGATGATTGTTAAAACTATTGTTGGGATAGTGAGGAACGGGATATCTTTCTGTAGAACAGTAGAAGCACTACCCATTAAGAAGTATACATAAGGTGTTCTAATAATCTGCTGAACTATATATAGAAGAATATGCGAAATACCGGAGAATAGAGATGCGATAGCTATACCTGCTAAAACCATAGCTAAACTACTACCACCACCTAACTTAGATAACGAAAGAGTAAGTATATAGCCAGTTATAGCGCCTAGAAAAGCAACTACGATTAAGTACTGTCTGTAGACCATGAGTGAAGGTGCTAAGATAATCCCTATAGCAACAGCCGTTAAAGCAGTTGAAGATAAACCAAATATATATGGATCTGCAAGAGGATTCCTAGTTATAGTCTGCATCAAAAGACCTGCTAAAGCAAGAGAAGCTCCAGATAGAAGAGCTGCAAAAGCTCTTGATAACCTAAGCGATATAATAACCCTGATATTGGTTTCCACAGGGTAGCCAAAAAATATAGCGTTGAAGACCTTAACAGGATCAAGCATTGCAGGACCTATGGAAATAGATATAACAAATATCACGATAACTAGTAGTGAAAGAGAGTATAGAGATATTAAAAAATGTTTTACTTTTCTTCTATATAGTGGTGTAGCCATTGCTATACCTCAGCAACAGCTGTAGCTACTACACCTAGTATCTGTACCACGGATTGAGATACACTGATATCCATTTTTACAACATCCTCTCTTTTAATTTCTCCGAATATCTCAGGATGTATGATCTGAGCTAGTATTGCAAGTGCATCTGCAATTCTAGGCCCTGGTCTAGACAGCATATCATCAGCTTCACCTATTAATACATATACTCTTCCATTTCTCCATGCTGTAGTATTAACTAAAGGTGTTCCCGATATCTCATCGATTACAGTCTTAGGTTCTACATCCATAACTGTTACTATTATAATCTCTGGATCTTGAGATAGTATGTATTCGTAGTTTAGCTGTGGCCATCCACTATAACGAGAAGCTATATTTACACCTCCAGCCGCTGTTATGAGCCATCCTATAAAGGTATCTCCACCAGCGCTCCAAAGACCCCATGAAGGTGGTCCCACTAATTGTAGAACCCTAGGTTTCTTCGTTACATTAACAAGTTTAGCAGTTAAACTATCTATTCTTTGCTGAATACTCCTTACCACTTCATCAGCTCTCTGTTCAATGCCAAAGATTTCCCCTAATATTCTTAGATCCATGTATATATCATACTGATTTCTAGAGGTATCACATATAAGGTAAAACACCTTTACACCTGCTTCTATAAGCTTAGGTCCAACACTAACTTCATGAGGTCTAGCACCTCTACATAGTAATACAAGATCCGGGTTCAACGATAATATCTTCTCTATGTCCGGAGTATAGTAACCTCCTATAATAGCTATCCTACCCTCGTTCACAAGCTTCAACACCTCTGGAGGCCAATTAGAATACTTATCAACACCTACAACCTTATCGCCTAGACCTAGAACAAAGAGCATCTCTGTTATGCTTGGTGCAACTGAAACAACTCTTTTCGGAGGTTCATCGAACTTCACTTCTCTTCCAAGAGCATCTACAACAACTCTTGGCCATTCCTTGACAACAGTTTGCTGAATAACCTCTGTAACTATTTTTGTAACTACAGCTGTTTCCCTAATCGTTGTATATGTCGTAATAGGTGTCGTAATAGGTAATGTTATAGGAGTTGTAACAATCTCTCTAGCAGTTGTCAGCAATGTGATAGTTTCTCTAGTGGTAAAAATTTCTCTAGTTGTAACAGTCGCTGTAATTGTTATCGAAGTTGGAGGGTATATAGTAGGCGATGCTGTAAACCCTATTGCAAGCCCTACTACTAGCGCCAACACTATACCGATAATTAAGCGCTTATCCATATGGCTACCCTAGCCACATATCGAATTATTGGGTTTAAAAAGTTAACCTATTTACCTGGAACACCGCATGTATACATAGTTATCTATGTTTAGACAAATGTATCAATAGAGTAATGCTTTATGAAATAATCAAGAATATAAATATTTCAGTTGAAGAGTCCTCAATCAGTTACACTAAATTCGGGATTCAGCGATAATTTCATGGTGTCTAAGCTGCTACAGAGCTTTGATGTGAAATATGGAAATTTCTTTTGTATTAAATCGAAGATTAAGAAAATACTTTAACCATAATAACCTTTTGCTGATATACATAGTTATGCAATTTCCATTCCTGTTTATATAATATTCATTATGATGGAGTCAAATACCTTTTCTTTGAAATGACTATAAACTCTATATAGATTATAGAGTTATATAGCGATATATTTATAGATATACTATCAGTTATTTCTACACACTATGTAGTTATCTATAATATATTATTGAGAATTTTTATATAGTCTTTCCACAATATGTGGAATTCGGGTGTATCTATGAAGAAATCTATAACTGTATTAGTTATAGCTATTGTAGTAATTAGCGTAGTTGTAGGATATTATGTGTTGCAGAAATCAGGAGAGAGTAGAACCTCAACTACAACGATAGCTACATCAACTACTAGTATCCGTTTAGAAGGTGTTATCCTGCAGGGTGCAGGTGCAACTTTTGTTTATCCACAGATTGCTGAATGGTCTAGAAGATTCCTGGATAGGTATGGTGTTCAGATCAACTATCAATCGGTTGGAAGTGGAGCTGGACAATCTTCGTTCTTCCAGAGAGTAGTTGATTTTGGTTGTAGTGATCCACCATTATCAAGAGATACGTGGTTGAAATACAATGGATCTGTACTGCAAATACCATGGCTTTTCGGTCCTGTTGTTATTGTCTATAATATTCCAGAGCTTCCACGTGGAGCTATTCTGAAACTAGATGCTGTTGCTATTGCTAAGATTTATAGAGGGGAGATAGTTTACTGGGATGATGATTATATAAAGAGTTTAAATCCCGATATAGCTCATCTTCTACCGCATAGAGAAATAATAGCTGTTTATAGATCGGATTCAAGTGGAACAACAGAGATATTCACAACGTTTCTCTACAAAGCTTCTGAAGGTATATGGACAAAAGATCTTGTTGGGAAAACCGTTAAATGGCCTGTTGAAGCTGCTGGAAGAGGTGTTGGGGGAAAGGGTAACGAAGGTGTTACCCTTACAGTTATGCAGAACCCGTATAGCATAGGCTATGTAGAGTGGAGCTACGCTATAAAGAACAACCTTAGCATAGCTGCTGTAAGGAATATTGAAGGTAGATTCGTTTTACCATCAAGAGAAACAGTTGAAGAAGCGATAAAATATGCTGAAATACCTAGATCACCTCTAGACGATTTTAGCCAAATACTAGATAAAGTCCTCTACACTCCCGGAGCTAATAGTTACCCAATAGTTGGGCCAACACATATAATTCTCTGGAGAAGATACGATGATCCGAAGAAAGTAGAAGCTCTGAAACTATTCCTTAGATGGGTAGCTGAAGAAGGTTATAACTATGTAGTTGAAGGTTATGTAGCACCTCCGCAGAATGTAAAAGAATTGCTGATTAAAGCATCAGAACTTTTATCCACGTAGATAATGGTTAAGTGAACAGGTTATGCTCTCTAGAAAAGATAAACTATTTTTCATGTCCTTACTACCTCTATCTCTATCTCTTCTAGCTATATTAATCATATCGATAGCTGTTATAGGTATAAGATCTATAGATTCTATATCTTTCTTCGGATCTAAACTTTATACTATGAATGTCTGGGATCCAGAGGCAGAGGTATACGGTCTTCTTGCACCTATAGCAGGTTCTATTGTAACCTCTGTTATAGCTATACTAACTGCCTCCTTCTTCTCTATCCCTTTAACTATTACAATAGCTGAGTATCTTAAAGGTTCTACTAAAAATATTGTATCGTCTATAGTTGAGTTGATGGGTGGTTTACCTACAATAATCTATGCTGTATGGGCTTCTCAATACCTAGTACCGTTTTTGAAACAGTATGTGATGGATCCTCTGTATAGCTATCTATCGTTTATCCCTTTATTCTCGTGTAAACCTATAACAGGTTTCTCAGTACTAGCAGCTGGGATTTCTATAGGTATATCTATAACACCGTATGTTACTGCACTTATTCTCGAAGCTTATCAAAGCATCCCTTCTATATATAGAGAAGCTTGCTACGGAATTGGTGCAACTAGGTACGAATCCATCAAGATCTTACTCTCTTTAGCTAGACCCGCTATCATTGCTGCTCTTGTTCTAGGTTTCGCTCGATCTCTCGGCGAAACTACTATCGCTGTTGCCACAATAGGTAACTCTATGAATTTGAACCTATGCTTATTCTCCCCAAGCTACACTGTTTCAGCATTAATAGCTTCTCAGTTTGCTAACGCATATCTATATCCATACGCTGAATCTGTTCTATACGCAGGTATGCTCATCTTAGTGATAATATCTATTCTACTTAGTTTATACGGTTCAACAACTATAATTAGGTGGAGGTCGAGGGTAATTGTATAACTGGAGAAAATTAATAGATAAACTCTTTACCTACATGGTTATCGCGGTATCTATTGTAGCTATATCCCCGGTTATACACTTGATAATAACTGTTCTTCTTAACGGTACCATGGTCATCGTTAAGACAGGTATAAACTTTTTCATAAGTTTACCTCCAACACCATTCTCAAAAGATTTTGGTGGTATAGCGCCTGCTATAGTAGGGTCTCTGCTTATGACATTTATATCGCTACCCATAACCATTGTCCTAGGGTTGTTTGCAGCAATTCTAACAACTGAGTTTCCTAAGAACACTATCTCGATAGTTATCGATACTATTGCGAAGTCGCTTGCTAGTATACCTACAATAGCTGTATCTATGATTGTTTACACTATTATTGTTGTACCTATGAGGAGTTTCTCTGCTTTAGCAGGTTCTATAGCTTTAACAATAGTTTCGCTTCCCTATGCCTATACGTATTTTTCAACTACTTTACGTTCTGTCCCATTTATCTATAGAGAAGCTGCTTTCTCTATAGCTATGAGTAGATGGAGCACTGTATTGAAGATACTGATACCTGTAGTTAGAAGAGGTATAGTTACAGCTATTCTTATGACTTTAGTTAGAATACTAGGTGAAACAGCAGCACTTCTATTTACAGCTGGTAGATTTAGAAACGGTGTAACGATATCCCCTCTAGCTCCAGCAGATGCCATCCCACTCCTAATCTTCGACTTTGTATTATCACCGTACGAAATTTGGAGACAAGTTGCATGGGGTGCTTCAGCACTTCTTCTTCTATCATACATGGTTATATTCTTCACTGTTAAGTTCTTAGTCAAAGAGGTGAAACTATGAATTTGTTAGCAGTTGAGATGAAAAACGTTAATGTATACATCGGTAATAGGCATATACTAAAAGATGTAACACTTAAAATCCCTAGTAACACAGTCTTCGTGATCATGGGTCCATCTGGATCAGGTAAAACAACATTGTTAAGAGTTATCAATAGGCTTATAGATTTAATTGAAGATGCGAGAGTAGAAGGTTATGTTAAGGTCTTGGGGTTCGATATCATGAAGAGCGATCCTTATGAGCTTAGGAAGTATATCGGTATGGTTTTCCAGATCCCTAACCCATTCCCCCATCTCACGATATACGAAAACATAGCTATAGCTGCAAAAATTAACGGTGTTGCTAAGGATAAGAAAGAACTTGATAATATTGTTAGATGGGCTTTAGAGAAGGCTATGCTTTGGGATGAAGTTAGAAATAGACTTCACGATTATCCTCATCAGCTTAGCGGTGGGCAGAGACAAAGACTTTGTCTAGCAAGAGCTCTCGCTATGAAGCCTAAACTCCTACTGTTAGATGAACCTACAGCTAATATAGATCCTGTTAATGCGAGAAAACTTGAAGAAGCTATTGTTTCATTAAAAGATGAAGTTACAGTTATAATGGTTACACACTCACCGTATCAAGCAGCTAGAGTTGCAGATTATGTTGCTGTACTCTACGATGGAAAAGTTGTTGAGCAGGGACCTGCACAGCAACTATTTTTACGCCCATCTACAGAGATTACTCAGAAGCTATTGAGAGGCGAGATGTAGTTGTCTTTAACAGTAACAGAACTTGAAAAACTTAAATCGATATTGATACACATGGCTAAAAACATAAAGTACATCCTCTACACCACTAAGAAGCTTATGGAGGTAAACGATGATAGTGAAAGAGAGAAAACATGGCAAGAGATAGAAAATATCTCTGCAAACCTAGAGGTGCTTAGAAGAGAATTCGTAAACGAGGTACTCGTATTCATAGCTAGAAGACAGCCTCTAGGAAGAGAACTTCTCATAGCCAATGCATTGATAAGCATAGCTTACGATATGTATAGAATATCTAGGTATTGTAGAGAGATCGCGAGAATAGACTCTATATTACCACAAACATCAAAATTAAACACAATAAAAGATCTACAAAAAATATTTATAGAAGCTATAAAAGCAGTAGAAGCATCTCTTGAAGACCTCATAGATTTTATACCAAAAAGATTAAACATAGTAAAAGAAGTCGATAACAATATAGATGAAATATATAGAGAAGTACTACGAGAAATTACTACTAATCCTATTATACCAAGAGAAAAAGCTGTTAAAGCATTGATAATGAGGCACATAGAGAGAATAGTAGATCACGCACAATACATAGAGCAATACCTTTCAACAATACCATAAAATACCATAAAGTAGTTAATTAAATAACGTGAAATTTCTAATGAAGTAGAACCTCTTTTAACGATAATCCCTAGCGTAGTAGCTCAATTCATGTATAAAATCTTGATAAGTAGATACTATGCTTAACTGGAAGAACTATGAATTGAGAATCAAATTAACAACAAGGTTTTGTAAATAAGCTTGTTGTATTGAAACACTAGAGTAATGAGGTATGTTTAGTTAGGTATAGAGATGAGAAATTTATTGAAATATTTTAAAGAATGTTATATGCTGTATTATTTTTCTTTATAATCTAGATATTTCCAACATCTAACGTATGTACCGTTTACTTCTATGAATGGTGGTAGTTTGTACCAACATATATCTTTAGCATATGGGCATCTGTTTGCATATCTACATCCTGGTAATAGGAATTCTTTTATCTCTATAGCTGATGGTCTTATTACTGAGTATTTCTCTCTTAGTGTAGGATCTGGTTCAAGTATCGATTCTAGTAAAGCATTTGTATATGGGTGTTTAGGTTCTTGATAAACTTTTGTTATAGGTCCGTACTCAACTAATGTTCCTCTATATAGGATAGATATGTAGTCTCCTATGTAGTAAGCTGTTGCTAAATCATGTGTAACATAGATAACAACCATATTTAGTTTCTCTTTAAGATCTTTTAACAAGTTTAAGATACTTGCTCTTAATGTTGCATCAAGCATAGAAACAGGTTCGTCTGCAAGAAGTATTTTAGGATGTGTTAGGAGAGCTCTTGCAATAGATATCCTCTGCAATTCTCCACCTGAGAATTCGTGTGGATATTTACCTGCAACTCTATCTAAGCTTAATCCAACGAATTTCAAAGCTTCATCAATTCTTCTCTCAACTTCGTCTCTACTCTTAATCTCTAAGATATTGTATACAGTATCGTAGAAGTATGAGTCTATTCTTCTCAAGGGGTTGAATGTTTCGTAAGGATCTTGGAATAGAGGTTGAACTTCTCTCCTATACCATTTAACTGCAGAACCTCTTAACTTATGGATATTATAACCTTTGTAGAGAACTTTCCCGTACTCTGGTTTCACAACACCCATTATAATTCTTAACAAAGTTGTTTTACCGCTACCAGTTTCACCAGCTATAACAACTATCTTCGGTTCTCCAAGATCTATATCCATAGATACACTATCTAAGGCTTTGAATTTCTTCAACCCTAATAATCCATAGCCATACATCTTCGTTACATTATCTATAACAAGCTTGTTATTCATAGCCATACATCACCCTCTACCTGTGTATAACCAGCACTTTACATACCTATCTCTACCTAGAGTAGTAGCCGGAGGCACTTCTCTTCTACAAATATCCATTGCGTAGGGGCATCTGGGGTGAAATCTACAGCCAGGTGGTGGATTGGTTAAATCTGGTGGTAAACCTGGTAAACCTTTTCTAAGCGTTTTATCTCCTTTCCTAATAAGAGACTCTATCAATGCTCTTGTATACGGATGTAGAGGTTCTTTAAATAATTCGAAGATTTCACCTATTTCAACAATATTACCTGCATACATAATAGCGACTCTATTATCCATATAAGCGTGGACAGACATATCGTGGGATATCAATATCAACGAACTCTTATTTTTCTCACGCCACTCTTTAATCAATGACAGAATTATTCTCTGCGTAACTACATCAACAGCTGTTGTAGGTTCGTCAGCTATAACTATCCTAGGATTGAATAGAAGACTTAAAGCTATGACAACTCTCTGCCTCATACCTCCCGATAGTTGATGAGGATAAGCATTTATAACTTCTAGAGGAAGGCTTAAGGATATCAATGTATCTTTGATATACTTCATTACCTCTTCTTTATCTATATTCATATCGTGGTATTTGAATACATTTATGAATTGATCTTTTATCCTTTTTAAGGGGTTCAATATGTTCATAGAATTCTGCGGTATATATGATATCTCTGTCCACCAGATCTTCTTCCTCATCTCCTCAATACTAAGCTTATTCAACTCTACGAAATTACCCTTTCTTGTTTGAAGTTTTATACTACCACTTCTAACCACAAGTGGAGGAATTATCGCTCCATAGATCATCTTAGCTAGCGTAGATTTACCGCAACCAGATTCACCAGCTATACCTAGTACTTCATTACTTCGAAGTATTAATGAAACATTATCGACAGCGTGGACAAAAACTCTTCTCTTACCCCCTACGTAGACTTCGTAACCTCCGTCTAAGTTATTCACAATTATTATCTCGCTCACTATCTTCACCCCCATGTAACTCTAGCTCTTGCAAATATATACTTGTCTATCTCTATCATGAGTATGTATAGCGATAACACGAAGATCACTAGAAATATTATCGGCATTGCTAACCACCACCATATACCTAGAAGTAGTGCTTGGTAGTACATTGCCCAGTGTATCGTTGTTCCTATAGTTACCTCCTCCATCTTCATAGCACCAAATATAGATGCTGTTACCTCGTTCCCCATAGCCCACATCATTGTACCAACAATGTTTATAATTAAGTATCTGAGGAGATACGGTATAAAATCCTTTAAAACAATCTTATACATCGCCAACCCGGTAAAATAGGATGTTAGAACAAATGTTCGATGTCTTAAGCTATACAGTATTGAGTAAACAGCTCTTGCTGTAAATCCCCAGCCTAGCAAACCCATTATAACTCCTATCAAAGGTATCGTTAAGTAGTCTCTCCATGTAAAGAAGATCACCATAAGTATAGGTAGACCTGGTAGTACACATATTATATCAGTTAAAGTAAGTAGAGCTGTTCTCATAGCTTGAGATTGTGATAAAGCTGCTACCGAGCCTATACCCCACGCTATAAGAACAGATATTACTGCAGCTACAAAGCTTATCGTAATAGTGTTTCTAAGAGCTATAGGTACTAATAGGAATACATCTTGACCTGTAGATGTTGTACCGAAAGGATGTTTTAGACTTGGTGGTTGAGCTATAGGAGCGTAGTACCATCTTCCAGGGTTTATAGTAAGTGTTAGCGGATATACAAATGCATAGATAATCATGCCTACGAATATGACTAGCGGTATAATAAATGAAGGTTTTAAAACTAGTTCTTTGAATCTGTATACGTAAGCCATGGTGCTCATCCTTGACCTGGGTACCTAATTCTCGGATCTATTAATGGGTAGACTAGATCTAGAATTAGAGCTGCTACAGCTGTAGCAACTGTTGCAAAGAATAGTATTCCTAGCATAAGGTTGTAGTCTGCATTAGCTATAGCGCTCTGCAATATATACCCTATACCTGGGTAATTGAATATGTATTCCACAAGTAGAGATCCTACGAAAACTCTTGAAATTCCTAGTACAAGTGTTGTAAACTGAGGTAGTATAGAATTCCTGAAGATCATAAATCTAATAGATCTTGTTGAAGCACCTTGTAGAAATGCGTACACAATAAAGTCTTCCTCACGCATCTTAAGAGCTATAGCCTTCATACCAACGAATCCTCCAAACCATCCGAAAAGTACTAGAACTAGTAGTGGGAATGAAGCTCTTCTCAACATATAGATAAACATTTCGAAAGGTGATGTAATACTAACAAAAGCTGCTCCTGGTATAGGTAGTTTAAGTACTAGTAAGTAGAATATTAAGAATGATAACGCAAGTACAGCGAAAGGTATAGGCTGAAAAGCTATAGCAATGTTCTCTAAAACACTTGAAATCTTTCTATGTTTAGTTAAAGCAGCTACAACACCTAGACCATTACCTACCAACCAACTTATAACCGAGGCTAACAACAACAACGTTATAGACCATGGAAGAGCTTTACCGATAATATCCTTTACATTCGATGGGAAAAACGCGAAAGAAGGTCCCATCTCGCCTGTTATCATATAATTCCTCAAAAATATCGCATACTGAACAATAATAGGTTTATCAAGTCCATAAAGCTCTAGAATCTGCTTCTTCATATTTTCAATCTCTTCACCTGTAAGAGAATGTCCTTGGGCAAGCATTCTCGATATAAATAGCTCAGCTGCATTAAAAGGCATTAACCTAGATAAAATAAAAGTTATTGTTATTCCAACCCATACAACTAGTAATGCTAATGCCACCCTCTGCAAAACATATTTTATAAGTGGATGCATAAACCCTCACCAATTTTTGAAGACATCTAAGTTGTAACTCGTTACCCAGATTAAAAACTTTTATCTTCATTATAGGGATTGAAATAAAAATAATTATGATTATGAAATTTATTTAATTAAATAAAGTCAATAAGATACATAAAAAATAAAAAATTGTATTGTTTTGTCGATTATTTTATTTTCTTTTTATGAATATTCCTATTGCTAGTCCTACTACAAATAGTACTATTGCTAATACTGTTGTTGTTGTCCATTCTGTTTCTCTAATTGTTGTTGATACTGTTGATATTATTGTTGATAATACTGTTGATGGTATAGCAATAGTTGATATAACAGTTTTCTCAATACTTTGAGTAACAACAACAGTAATTGTTGCTACACCAGTAACAGGAGTAGTAGGTGTTGGTGTTGGTGTAGGAGTTGGAGTAGGTTTAGGTGTTGTAGGTGTTGGTGTTGGAGATGGTCTAGGAGTTGTCGGAGTAGGTGTAGGTGTCGGGGTAGGTGTAGGGGTAGCCATTGCTTTTGCTAATTTCTTTAAAGCTTCTTCTGGTATTGTTGGGAATGTTATTGTTCCTGGTGGTGGTTCATTTATAGGTCTACTTGTTGGTGTATCAATTTTAGATTTAACAGGAATCAAATTACCAATAACTTGCTGGGTCATCTGATTACCCCATAGTTTTATACCTGTGTAGAAGTTGTATGCATTTGGCCAATTAGTCCAATAATCAGTTAGTACCGGTAGTAGTTTCTTACAGTCACCTGCCCATATGACAGGCATATCTTTAATCATAGTTAGTATAGCTTCTTTCAATGCTTTTATAGCTTCGGGACTACCAGGAGGATTACTTAAAGCTTTTAGAAGTGCTTCATCAAATTTCGGATTACAGTATCTTACACCATTTGGTGAGTAGTTACCTATGGGTTTTACGTATTCACATCTCCATCCCTCGAAGTGTATAGGCATTGCATTAGGATCGTTACCACTTATACCCCAGTAAGAACCTACTTCGAAAGCTCCATAGTTTAATTGAGGTGTCCAGAATGTTGCAGCTTCTAATGGCACTACTTCTACATCTATTCCGAACTTCCTCCACTGTTCTGCTACAGCAAGTCCAAGATCTATAGCGTCGTACTCAAAACCTGCTGGTATATTGAGTTTCATTTTCCATGGTGTTCCATCTGGTAATCTCCATTTTCCATCGGGTCCTCGTCTAAATCCAAGGTTTTTAAGTATTTGTTCAGCTGCATCTGGTGCGTATCTCCACCAACCAGCACCCCAAGCCCATCTAATCTCAGATTCCGTTAAATCTTTTGTTAATAAACCTTGTGATTTTGCCCATTGATAAACTTTAAATGGTATAGTTGGATCATAAACTTTTATCTTAGATCCATTTGGTAATGTTATAGTCATATTCAACAAATCATCCAATAGCAATGTGTATGTTAAAAACGCTTCAGCAGGCCATGCAGCAGCGCCAGGAACAACAGTCATCCTCTGAACACCTTTATAACCGATAGTCATAACTTCACTCATATCGATAGCAAGTACTAACGCCCATCTAACCATAGTTATATTATATGGGTACTTCATATTGTTGAAGTATATGCCTCTAACTGTTGTATCGTAACCCCAGAAATAGGGATAGTATGGTAACCATGCTTGAACTCTATCACCAAGCATAGCTCTTAATGATTGCCATGCTTGCCAAGTTGCATCAAAAATCCAATCAAGTTCACCTCTAGCCATAGCGATAACTTTATCAGTTTCAGTCTTAAACACTCTATACATAACATATTTTGGTCCTGGCCATAGAATAATCTTTTGATTGTATAGAGGCATTATTGATGATCTATTCCAATCATCTCTCCTCTTCCAAAGGAACCAAGTACCACCAGGATCATATGAATGTAATACATATGGACCTATACATAGTGGTGGATTGTATAGATCTGTATGTACATTTTCAGGTGTTATACCTTTAGCTTTATAGTAATGTTCAGGCATCATGAAGTTGTATATCCCAGGACCTATTAATGTGAAAGCTAGGTAATGGAAGTAAGGGTTAGGTCTCTTAAGTTTTATTGCAAGAGTATAGTCATCAACTACCCATGCTGAATCAACCCAGACCCTTAAAGCAGCATAAGCTCCTAGCTTGCTGTTAGCTTTAGAAACATTTATCGCAAAAACAATATCTCTAGCTGTAAATGGATGCCCATCACTCCAGTAGATACCTTTCCTAATCTTTATAGTTAACATTGTGTAATCAGGGCTGTAAGTAGGTAGAGCTTCGGCTACCCATGGTTTTGTAATACCATCTTTATAATCTGTATAGTACAGAACTGAGAAACAGACTTGGTTAATACCTATAAGTGTTGCTTGTGCACCAATAACCCATGGATTGAAGTTATCCGGGTTAGCGACACTACTTATCTGAACATCAAGGATTACTGTTTCTTCTCTTTTAACGCCTGGTGGTAGAACTAGTTGTGCATTTAATGTTGTGGTAATCGTTGTTAATAGGACTATCGATATTAAGGCTATCAATATTAACATACGAAATATGGATACTCTACCCGTTTAACACCACCCAAGAACTATTCTTAAATACTTTAGTTTTTAAATTTTTATGAAGATATTAATACAATTACAAGATACATATGTAAAAAATTTGGATTAATTGATTTAGAGGTTTCCCAGTAACCGGTAATTACTGTTGCATATGTGTTGGTATTTTGTTGAATAGGTCTTTCATTATTAATGCTGATAGTTTTGGCTGTCTATCTCTTGTGAATACACCTTTTCTATTCAGTATCGTTCTCCCCGGGTTCTGAGGGGTTCTGAAGTCTGCAAAATTCCATATATGTAGTCCGACGATGTAGTTTTTCTTTGTTAAAGTCTCTATGTATTTTTTCAGCATTTCTGCTTGGTATTCCTCTGACCACATCTGCGGTGGATCACTGTGAAGCCCTGTAATAGCGTCTGCACCAAACTCTGTTATAATTATTGGTTTATCTGGGAATCTTCTGTGGATTTCTTCAAGTTCTTTCAGCATAACTTCTATACCTTTATCTATATCACCCCACTCGCTGTACCATCCACGGTAGTAGTTAAGTGAAATAACATCTACATAGCCTAGAGCTAGATCTGCTACAGATCTATGAGAAGCAAATGTTACTGGTCTTGAAGGGTCTAACTCTTTAACGAACTGTACTAACTTCTTGATGAACTCAGCTACCTCAGGTATATCGCTTGGAGGCTCATTTGTAACACTGTACATTATAACCGATGGCCTGTTCTTATGCTGTTTAACCATCTCTTCTACAAACTTCTTCGCTTTCGCTATATAGTCATCTCTACTGAATAGCTTTACAATTTCATCTCTACTAAGTATACGTCCAATACCTGAGTAACATGTCGACGGTTCTAGTATTACCATGAATCCGAACTCATCTGCAAGATCTAGATGTTCATCTGAATATGGGTAATGCGATGTTCTGAACGAGTTTGCCCCTATCTTCTTCATCAAATAGAAATCCCTTATGAGAACGGCTCCGGGTAGGTATTTCCCTGTCACCGGGAAATCTTCATGTCTTCCAAAACCTTTTAAGAATACAGGTTTTTCATTGAGGTATATCCTACCATTTTTAATCTCGATATCTCTAAAACCGATACGTTCATAGATAGAGTCTCTGAGAACACCATCGATTACAATCTCTACTACGAGTATGTAGAGGTTAGGTTCTTCGGGATTCCAAGGTTTTACACCATTAACTTTCTTCTCGTATACATATCTACCAGGTTTAACATTCCTGATATATTCTTCGAGAACAACTTTCTTCATCTCTTTATCCAACAACTCGATCCTCAGATCAAAAACTCTATCACATACAGTATCGATAGATGTTTTCAGCATTCCATCAGCTTTAGTATACACAGTCATATCATCGATGTAACAGCTATCTGTAAACTCTAGGTACACAGGTCTATGTATTCCTCCGTAGTGGAAGAAATCGAATGCTGTTACATTGACCTCTCTTGCAGGGGGTAGAGCATCTATAGAGGGTGTGTTATCTATTTTAACAACAATTCTATTGAAATCGCCGTAGCTGACCTTATCAATTCTGAACTTGAACTCTGTAAAAGATCCTTCATGTTCGCCTACGGAAATACTGTTTACCCATACCTTAGTTCTATAACCAGCACCTTTAAATACAATCCAGGCAATTTTATTTCTTAGATTTGTATCGATGTAGATATCTTTTTGATACCAAGCAATACCTGTATACTGATCCCATTCAGGGTTCTGCTCATTCCAAGAAGAAGGTACGTAAATCAAATCGCTAGATACGAACCCTTCGAACCACTTCTCCTTCTCACCTATTCCCTCTCTATCCACCTTAAACTTCCAAAAACCATCAAGCTGAATCCTAGGTCTAAACCAGGACCTCAACGGCTTTACCCCGTAGCCAACAGATAATGCTTAGTTTTATAAATTTGAATCAAAATAAGCTCTTATACGTAACTACTCAACTCCTTACACATATCATAGCGGTAAACACAACATAATTGTTGAGAAACATCAGCAAAGTATATATTTCTAATTTCTATGGCTTTACTAAAACTTGGTGCAAGCTACTATGTCTATAATGTTGACAGGTTTTTTCGTTGTCGATGTTATAGCGTATAATTTGGATAGAATTCCGGAACCTGGTGAAATTGTTAGAACTAGCTATTTCTATGTATCTACAGGTGGTCATCCACTTAACATAGCTATAGACCTTGTGAAGCTAGATCTTGAAGGTTCTGATATCCTTGTCTGTGGCGCTATGGGGAATGATCTTTTCTCGAAGTCTATCATCGAAATTTTGAAGAGCTATAACGTGAGGATGTGTACAAAAGTTGTTGATAATGTGTATACCTCTACAACTTTGATTCTTGTTGAGAAGGGTAAGGATAGAAGGTTTGTGAACTATATAGGTGCTAATGCTTATCTAGATCTAGACCACGTCATTAGATGTTATAACGGGGTAAAGCCTAGGTATTTCTTCTTAGCTATGGGTGCTCTAGGAGATTTCGATAATGTTGCATATAAAGCTATAGAAAAAGTTAACAACGATAATGTTCTAACGTTTACAGATTTTGCTCTTGGTCAACAAGAGAAGATACCCTATATACTGAAAGCCGTTAAATACTCCGATATTGTTCATTGTAATGATCTAGAACTTAGATCTGTAACAGGTGAGGATGATATTGATAAAGGAGCTAAAATCCTTTTAAAGAACTCGAACACCAAGTTACTGTTTATAACGTTGGGTAGCGAAGGAGCTATCCTCTACACCCGAAATGGGTTAAAGATAACACAGAAACCATTCAATGTAGAAGTTGTGGATCCTACAGGAGCTGGAGATGCTTTCGATGCTGGAGTTCTCTACATGATATATAGGAACAACATCGATAAGAAGAAGCTAGAGAACCTCGGTATCGAGGAACTAATAGAGATATTGATATTTGCACAAGCAGTAGGAGCAGCATGTGTAACAATGCCCGGTGCAATTACAGGTGTTTCAAAAGAAACTGTTGAAAAGCTTTTAAAACATCAATATAATGATATAAGACAGAATACAAGGATGGAAAAGTTTATGATTGAATAGAGTGAACTACTCATGTGCGAGCTCTAGTAAACTTCTACTCTCACAATAACTTTTCAAATGATCTGTTCTGCTGTGATATAGAGAAGTTCAGATGGGAATCTCGTGGTGTTAGGCTCGACAGTACCCATGATGTGTAGACAATGCTAGAAACTTACACAGAGGTACAACTCTGCTAACAGAATTACAGCTATTCACAGATATCATCAAATACCGCTAGCGGGCTGTTTCATAGTTGATGTTTAGGAGTTATATTTATAAGCTTTGATTCTACCTACATTTCCCAGGATCGTCTAGGCGATGGGAGCTCCGCTCTAAGCCTAGGCGGATTCACACTAGATGGGAGCCCTCTTCCGTTGGGCTCGACAGCCGCCCATGAACCTACAGGGATTCCCAGATCCCTGTGGGTGAGGTGGAAGTCCCTAGATACAACGAATAAACATGAACTGATGAGAACGAGCATCTAGGGACGAACGGATTCTGTAGAGAATTAAAACCAGCAATACTACCAAAAAGAAGAATTACAATATAAAGTCAGCTTAGGTGTAGAGCTTTTTAACAAGTTAATGAGAATAAAATAATAACTCGATAATTTATTTCATGAATTTTTAAGAGTAACAACTTTACATTTTCTAATCTCTAATTAGATATATATTCATTTACTAAAATGTTGGAACATTATTGCAGTTTCGTAGTGTCAATGATAAGTGATCTTATAGATTTAGGATCTATGGATAGAGATGCTGTAATACGTATTCCAAATCAGTATATGTAGAACTGATTACAATTTTGTCTTTTGAAACGCTAAAAATGTTCTGCATTGTATTTTATAGGATTATCAATATCTTTATTCCGATAAAGATATATTCTTATTCTAAACTTTTTATTAAGGTTGTGAGGTGCTAGATCTTGAATTCCGAAGCTGTTATAGAGAATATCTTGGATAGAAATAAAGGTATCTTGAGGTTAAAACCTAATTTTGTTGCAAGGTTTTACCCTGCTTATGGTAGACTTGGTATTAAGGAAATTTATGTTCCTGGTCGTGGGTGGTATAGTGAGAGATGGTTAGCATCATGTGTAACTGTTCTAGGTTCTTCTACCGAAGGTTTATCTAGAGTTGATCTGAATGGTAATGATATATTCTTTAGAGATGCTATAAAAGCTCTACCTGAGAGGATACTAGGATCTGTTTACGCTAAACTTAATAACTATAGTTTTGGAGTACTAACAAAGATTCTAGATCCTGGTATCCCCATTCCATTGCATTTCCATGCTAAAGAAGTTCACGCTAAAAAATACTGGAATTCTAATCCAAAAGAAGAAGCTTATTACTATTTAGAGCATTCCTTAGGTCCTACACCCTATATCCACCTTGGTTTTTTCTCTGATGTATCTGAAGAAGAGGTTCTTAATTATTTGAAACAATGGAAAGGAGATAATATACTTGATCTATCTCCTGCATACAGATGTAGAGTTGGAGAAGGTTTTCATGTTCTTGCAGGAGTTGTTCACTCTCCATGTACACTACTCACCCTAGAGGTTCAGGAGGAATCTGATGTAGGTACTATTATTCAAGCTGAATACCAAGGAGGTGTAATTCCTAAAGATCAGTATCTTCTCAATGGACCTAGAAATGAGGAGGAAGTTATCGAGATGATTGATTGGCAAATAAATAGAGATCCAGAATTCCATAGAAAATATAGACTTAAACCTGAGGTTGTATACTTAGATAGTAGTGTAGTCGAGAAATGGGTTATTTCACCGAAAAAAGTAAAGAAGTTTTCAGTATTAGAGGTTAGGATAGCACCAAATACAAAAGTTAAACAAAGTAGGAAAGGTCCATTCCTACTATTTGCATATAAAGGGAAAGGCTCTATAAATGGAGTTAAGATTGAAGGTGGTGTTCCTGGTATGGATGAAGTATTTGTAACTTTTGAAGCTATGGAAGACCATATCATCTCAAATGAAAGTAATGAATGGCTTGTTGTATACGAGATTTTTGGACCTCATGTTTACTGAATTCAAAGATAAGGAACACTATATAGTAACTTAGTTTTTCGACCGTAACGACAAAAGTTTATAAACTATTTTGAGAATTGAAAATGTAAGGCGAGATAGTGTTTAAAATGTTAAAAATATTGATTTCAATAGTCTTGCTATTCATCTTACTAATAATTAATACCACTATATGCTTTGCATTCTATAGCACAGGTGACTGGTTTATCTATAGAATAACACAACGTGTAAATAACTTTGAATGCATACTATACCAAAAAGTTATAATCAAATCTATAGATATCGATTTAGGATATATATCGTATAGCGTTGATTATTTGAAGATACAAGGCGATTATTGGGCATGTGTTAAATTTTTCTCTTTAAAGGATAGACCTTTACTTGTATACGAAAACATTGAGAAAGAACCGAAAACAGCATCTCTATTTATAGATCCTCAACATACAGGAACCTTCATCATCAACAATACTATACTTAAATATCAAAATGGTGTACTAGTTTATGTAGCAAATTATTCCCAAATTCAAATAGGTGCATGCTGTACATTTATCTCAGCATATACTATAGAGTTAGTGAATTCAAGTAATCAAGATCTCTTATTAACAATAATTTCAAGAAACACCACTACTACTAAATCTACAACCTCGGTTGTAGAAGAGATATTTAGAAATATGAATAAAGCATTGCTTACAACTATTATCCTAATTATAGCTTCCTTCATATTAGGTTCTCTTATAGGATATTATTTAAGTGCAAAAAGCTTAAAGAAAGCCTAAGGTAGATGTGCTTGAATTATGTAAACTTAGAAATTAAATTGTGATCAAGAATTTCTTGATGAAAAGACGTTGAATAATCTATGTTTATCGTAATTACATTAACGTATATCTATATTTACTTTATGTAATGAAGTATCTTTGTATCTTATATACGATCTATGATCTTAGAGTTAAAATCTAAAATATGAATTACTTGATATAAGTCTACTATATGGTATTAATACATAGATACGCATTGAATATATACATACTGTACATTGATAACAAAATTTGGATAACTATGTAGAGATCCTTAGCATACTCGAACATAAACATGGTAATTTCTGATACTATATCGATACATTGACATAAGTAGTCCCTAATCTAATCACAGATTAATAATGTAAACTCAATTTAAATTTACAAGAATTTATATACTACCCTACAAGGCACCTTCTTGTACTTGGTGAACATGTTTGGTAAAACTAGCAGTAATATCTGATGAGATTTCACAGGATTTTGAACATTCATTAAAGGTTATTAAAGAATTAGGAGCAGAGTATGTTGAGCTAAGAACTCTTTGGAATAAGTATATAGTTGATTTCTCTGATAATGAGTTACATGAGGTGAAGAGGCTTGTTAATCGTTATGGGCTTAGGGTTTCCCATGTATGTTCACCAACTTTTAAGATCTATATAGATGATAGTAAAGGTTATGAGAAGCATCTCTCCATATTGAGAAGAGCTATAGAGTTAACAAAGCTCTTTGATTTAAACTATACAAGGATCTTCACATTCTGGTGGCAAGGATCTCTAGAACTCTACATAGATAAAATTGTTGAGAAGCTCCAACCAGCTATAGAGATTGCTGAGAAAGAAGGTGTTTACTTAATAGTTGAGAATGAGTACTCGTGTTTTGTTGGAACAGGAAACGAGCTTAGGTTACTCTTAGATAAACTGAAAAGTAAATGGGTTAAAGTTCTATGGGATCCTGGAAACGCTTTCTTTGCAAGAGAAACACCTTATCCATATGGATATGAAAAGATTAAGGACTATGTAATGTATATGCATATAAAAGATGCGGCTGTTGAAAACGGTAGATTCGTATTTAAACCTATTGGGAAAGGTATGATAGATTACGAAGGTCAGATAAGAGACGTTATAAATAAAGACATAGTTATATCTCTAGAAACACACTATGCTCCACCATCTGGAAGTAAAGAAGAAGGGACGAGAGAATCGTTCAAAGGGTTGGTAGAGATTGTAAAGAAAGTCTTAAAGAAGTGATGTAGGTATTAACACTAAATTTATATACACAAACTTGTATAGTTGATGAGGGGGTATCTATGGTTCGTAGAATAGGTGTTGCTGTTGTTGGTCTTGGAGCTATTGGGCGTGTTCATGTTGAAGCTATTAAAGATCTTGAGAAGTCTACAGATTATGTAAAACTTGTCGGAGTTCATAGCTTAACCAGATCTCGTGTTGAAGAGTTTGCATCTAAGTATAGCTGTAAAGCTTATTATACATATGACGATGTTGTTAAAGATCCTGAAGTAGATGTAGTCACGATTGCTACTCCACACTATGTACATGCATGGCAAGCTATGTACGCTATGGAGTACGGTAAACATGTTATTGTTGAGAAGCCTATGGCTACCACAGTAACAGCAGCTAGGGAGATGATTTCGAAAGCTAAACGTAAAGGTGTTAAACTTGGTGTTGTATACCAAGGTAGGTATGCTGATGGTGTGGTAGAGTTGCTGAACTATATTAATAGCGGGGTTCTTGGTAAGATCTATCTCGTTGTCGGGGAGATGATGTGGTGGAGGGATGAGGCAACATACTATCTCAGAGATGAGTTTGCTAGAAGTTGGAGAGGTACGTGGGGTACTGAAGGTGGTGGTGCATTAATTAACCAGGCTATACATACTATCGATTTAATGTTGATATTCGGAGGAGATGTTGATGAAGTTGTTGGTTATATAGATAATCTTGCACATCCATCTATATCTGTTGAAGATATGGGTGTAGCTATTATGAAGTATAGAAACGGCGGTTACGGTGTGTTAACAGCTAGTCTCAATACGAAGCCTGCTACACATCAGTATAGAAGGATAAGAGTATTCGGTTCTAGAGGACAGGCTGAGTTATGGGATAACGAGCTGGTATTGCTGAAGACAGAGAATGGAGTATCTATAGAGAGACAACCTGGATACAGAGCTGAAACACTGAAAGTTCCTGGAGGACTACATAGAAAACTTTTCGAAGATTTCTTAAAGGCTTTGTATGAGGGTAGAGATTTCCCGATAACAGGTGAAGAGGGTTTAAAGAGTTTAGAGATTGTTAGAGCTATATACTACTCAAGTACAAGAAGAACATATGTAAAACTACCGTTACCAACCGACGGTGTATTCTAATGAAGATCACATTCACAACGCTAGCCTATCCCCATCTAAAACTTGGGGAGGTTCTTGAAAGAGCGAAAAGATTTGGTTTAGATGCTATAGAGCTTAGAGTAGCTGATGATGGTATCCATCTAAAACCTCACCATCCTGTAGATAGGAAGGTGTTGAAAGTTATAGAGAGTAGCGGTATAAAGATAGCTTCTATTGCAGGTTACGCTAGGTTCTCTATGATAGATATAAACGAGAGGTTGAGAAACGAAGAATTACTCAAAACACTTATACTGATGGCAGAAGAAGTTGGGGCAAAAGCTGTAAGAGCTTATGCAGGTAGATTTCCGGATAGTGTTGAGAACTCTATTAATAGAGTTGCGGAGAGTTTGAATAAGCTAGCTGATTTCGCAGATACCCATGGAGTATATATAGCTATAGAGACCCACGATGAGTTGACACGTTTAGAAATACTGCTAAAACTTTTCAATAAATTAGATCCTAGGATAAAGATTCTATACGATGTAGCTAACATGATTATGGTTGGAGAAAAACATGAAAATGTATTCCCACATATATCTAATAGGATAGTCCATGTGCATATAAAAGACTTCATCATGGTTGAAGGTAAAAGGATTTTTGTGAGACCTGGTAAAGGGGTTGTACCTATATGTAGAGTCGTAAAAGATCTTAAATCTACAGGATTCAAAGGCTATATATCAATTGAATGGGAGAAAATGTGGCATCCAGAACTAGAAGACCCAGATATAGTGATACCTCTTTACATAGAATTCGTAAAGAAATGCTTAATAGAAACATAATTCAACATTTTTACTTAATAAACAAACATACAACAATTCATACCTCTTGATAGAATACATATCACTGAAATCATATTTTCTGAAGAGAAACCAAAGAAACTATTCCTTCTATAATTTATTACAAATAAGATAAGAAAATTTATTCTATTTCAAAACCTTAGGGTTCTGTAAATAGTAGGCTATTGACCATGTAGATTTATAAGTCTTCTAAATGTTTAGAAATTTATGCATAAGTTTGCCAAGTATATTGTTGAGTTATTTATTGTTTGGAGCATATCTATGGTCATTATTCTACTGTTTTCATTATTGATGAACCTTGGTTTAATTTTTGGTATAGGGATCTACATCGCTTTATTCTCTTGGTGGGGATGGCCATTAAGAACCTTTGAATTAAGTAATCTATCCTATACATTGTATGCATTAATTATTCCTATAGCATTTTCAATAATTATAAGATTAATATTAGAGAATATAGTGAAAAAATCTTGGGTTAATCTCTATGTATCAATTATAGCTTACTATATAATAGGAACAATATATTACTTTATTTTTCCTTATATAAAACCTGACGTCGATATAATCATAGCGTTCTTCATTTGGATACCTTGCCTAATAATGTCGTGTTTTATTGTACAAAAAATTCTAAAGTTTTATAGATATTGATCAGTTTTAATATTTTAAACATATAGTATATAGAATATAAGAACACTGTGATCGTATTTGAATAATTGCGTATATCCTTTATATTAATTAGCTGTTTTAGAAACTATATAGAATTGAAAATATTAGGATTACGTAAAGAAAGAAAAAGATAGTTTCATTAGAATAGTATTAATAAATTTAACAAATAATAAACAATCTCTAACTCTAAATATATGATTAGTCAGCATTATGAATTATCTATGTTCAAAGGAATTCGTATCACTTATTCAAACAAAAAGTTTTTAAACAGGTTCTACAAAATGGTTTATCCTGGTGTCCTAGATGGAATTCCAATTCGAATGGTGAAGGGAGATGCAGAGCCAATATTAAATAGTCGTGAGTTAGACGAAATTGAACAGCTGATTAACTTAGTTGAAGAAGCTAGAAAAGATCTATTGATAATGTATCAATATGATAAGCATATACACTTAGAGTCATCGCTTACTTCTCTTGAGATATTAGCTACGATTCATCTATTCAAGAAGTCATCTGAAAATCTTGTAGATAGGGATTGGTTAATTTTAAGTAAAGGTCATGCAGCTCCAGCGCTTTACGCTATACTTGCTGAACTTGGTGTAATACCGAAGAGCGAGCTTATCAATATCAATTCCATTAATTCTATTCTTCAGAATCATCCAGAGATATCGATACCAGGTGTAGATGTTTCTACAGGGAGTTTAGCTCAAGGGCTTAGTATTGGTGTGGGTATCGCTACTTGGATTAAAAGCGTTGGGGGTTGTGGTAGGGTATTCGTTGTTATGGGCGATGGTGAGAACGACGAAGGTCAGGTTTGGGAATCTATAACGCATGCCGCTATGTTAAATCTTAACAATTTGATAGTTGTTGTTGATTGGAATGGTCATCAACATGATGGTAGTGTTAGAAAAGTTAAACCGAAGGATTATCTACCGCTTGTATGGAGAGCTATCGGTTGGAGAGTTCTATGGGCTAATGGACATGACATCGTCAGTCTTATGATAGCTATTGAATCTGCTCTGAAATCTGATAGACCGACAGTTATCTTTGCTCAAACTGATAAGAATAGAAGAGTAGCTGTAGATGTTGATCTCTATGCTGAGTAGCTAAGCTCCTCGGTGTTGAGGGTAACTAGATGTCTAGTTGCAAAAGTTTTAGAGAAGAATTCGGAAAACTACTCATCGAGATCGGGGAGAAATCGGATAGAGTTGTAGTTGTAACAGCTGATGTAGGGCTATCAACAAGAGCATCGATGTTTGGTGAAAAGTTTAGAGATAGATATTTCAATGTTGGTATAGCTGAGCAACATTTAATCGGATTCGCAGCTGGGTTAGCTATTGCAGGTGCTATACCTATTGCAACAGCTTTTGCAGAATTCATTTTGAGAGGCTGGGAGCAGATAAGGAATAGTGTTGCTAGGATGAATCTAAATGTAAAAATTGTAGCTACGCATGCTGGTTACAGTGACCATGCTGATGGAGCTAGCCATCAAGCGTTAGAAGATATAGCGTTGATGCGTGTTCTACCTAACATGGCTGTTGTTGTACCAGCTGATACAGCTGATCTTAGGAGATGTTTTGAAAAACTTGTTCTAGAGTACAGAGGACCTACATACATCAGGCTTGGAAGAGATTACGCACCGCCGGTAACTGAAGATGTTGACTACGAATATGAAGTTGGTAAAGCATATATTCTTAAAGATGGCCATGATGTCGCTATTATTGGTGCTGGAGTAGTTCTACATGAAGCACTTGTAGCTGCTAAAGAGTTAGATAAACGTGGGATAAGTGCATGTGTTGTAAATTTGCTGAACATCAAGCCAATAGATGTTGATACTATAGTTGCTGTTGCTAAGAAGACTGGGAGAGTTGTTGTTGTTGAAGAACATATGGTTTACGGAGGAGTTGGAAGTGCTGTAGCAGAGATCTTGGTGCAGAGATACCCAGTGCCTATGAGGCTCCTCGGTGCTACATCTTTTGGAAGATCTGCTAAGAGTCAGCAAGAACTTCTAAGCTACTACGGGTTAGACAATAAGTCTATAATTAAAACAGTTCTCGAGGTGATGAATCACGAGTAATGATGAAATCAATGTTCTGCGGAAAGAGATTGAGGAGATCGATAAAACTATAGTAGAACTGCTTGTAAAAAGATTAGAGATCTCTAAAAGGATTGGGTATATGAAACAGAGATTAGAACTCCAAGTACTCGATATACAGAGAGAAACAGAGGTAATTTTGAACTGGAGAAGTTTTGCTACATTACATAACCTCCCTATAGATGTTGTAATGGGTATAGCTAACGCTATACTAAAGTTATCGAGATATGTACAAACCAAGTTAGTGAATACTGCAAAGGTATGTGTAGATAGTATCTCTATTGTTGGGTATGGAGGTATGGCTAAATTACTTGCAAAAACTTTTGCTAACGAAAAATACAGAGTTATTATTACAGGTAGAGATTATGAGAAAGCTCAGAAAATATCTAAAGAAATAGGTGTAGAGTTTAACGATATTGAGAAAGCGTTGCATGAAAGCGATGTCGTGATCATAGCTTTACCATCTGAAGCATTTAGAGATGGATACGTAGAGACAATAGCGTCTCTACTGAAGGATAAGCTTGTCATGGATATACTCTCAGCAAAAGCTAAGCTCTTCAAATACATAGAGGATCTATCTGAGGAATATAGCTTTAGATATATCTCTACACATCCGTTGTTCGGCCCATATACACCGCCCTATGGAGAAAAAGTTGTTCTAATACCGTCGAAAACAGGTTTCAATAGTATTAAATTTGCTGAATGTCTCTGGAGATCTATTGGGGTTGAACCAGTTATAGCTACTCTTGAAGAACACGAGAAAGCTATGGCTTTAGTCCAAGTTTTAACACATTTCATACTTATTGCTTATAGAGATTTTGTTGAACAGAAAGCTAGCGAATTCAAAATCGATTTAAATAAATTCGCTACAGCAACGTTCAGAGATGTTCAATCTGTTATCTATAGGCTTAGGAAAATAGAGAACGTTGTTAAAGAGATTGGGGAAGAGAATATCTACTCCCAGCATATCAAAAACGATTTTTTGAACCACCTCATGGTGTATACAAAGAAGTATTCGAGGTGATGTTATGCTCTTCATTCTAAAGAAAGGAGTAGACCCATCTACGCTTATAGAGAAGATTAAAACAGGTTCAGCATCTTATAGATACATAGACTTGGATGGTAGGGGTATAGTGGTTGCATGGCCAGATAAACTAGTAGAGAGTATAGATGATGAAACTGTGGAGCTTAAAGTTAAAGTATCTACACCTTATCAATTAGCTTCAAAAGTTTGGAGAGACAAGACCATTGTTAATATTGGTGACGTTGAGGTTGGGGATAGGAGGGTTGTTGTAGCCGCAGGTCCATGCTCAATCGAGGATGAGAATACCTTTATGGAGATTGCGAATGCTGTAAAAAGAATTGGGGGATCTATGCTGAGGGGTGGAGTTTTCAAGCCTAGGACAAGCCCGTACACATTTCAAGGACTTGGTGTAGAAGGGTTAAAGATCTTGAAGAAAGTTAGAGATGCAACTGGTTTACCTATTGTTACAGAAGTTCTCGATACAAGAGATGTTCCGCTGGTTATGCCTTATGCTGATATGCTTCAGATTGGAGCTAGAAATGCTCAGAATTTTGCGTTACTGAGAGAAGTTGGTAGAACTAGAAAACCTGTACTGTTAAAGAGAGGTATGTGGATGACTATTGAGGAATGGCTTCTATCTGCTGAGTATATACTTCTCGAAGGTAATTTCAGTGTTGTTCTCTGTGAACGTGGTATTAGAACTTTTGAGAAAGGAACTAGATTCACCATGGATATCGGGGGGATGGTTTACACTAGGACCCAGACCCATCTACCTATAGCAGCTGATCCAAGCCATCCAGCAGGTAGGAGAGATCTTGTAGAACCACTAGCTCTAGCAGCTGTTGCTGCTGGTGTTGATATGTTGTTAATCGAAGTTCATGTAAGACCTGAGAAAGCGTTGAGCGATAGTGAACAGCAACTTTCTATCGAAGGTTTCGAGAGGTTAATGAAGAAACTAAAACTTGTTGCTGAAGCTATAGGTAGAGAGCTATGAGGGTTATCGAAGAGGATATCTGTTGCACTAAGACAAAAGTTTTTATAGGTAGAAGAGCTCTAAATGAAGCTATTCGCGAGATACCTGAAGATAATAAGATTGCTTTAATTAGGCAAGACTCTATAGATCCTAGCTATATACATCAGAATGTTAAAAGAATTTCACTTGAGATAGTGTTGAAAGGTGGTGAAGAGAGTAAAAATATTGAGAACGTACTTAAGATTGTTAGTGAACTATATAGCAAAGGGTTCGATAGATCAGACTACTTAATAGCTCTTGGAGGAGGTTCATTAACAGATACAGCTGGCTTAGCTGCTGCTCTATATCTTAGAGGATTAAATTTAGTCAATATACCGACAACGATACTAGGTATGGTTGACGCTTCTATAGGTGGAAAAGTTGCTGTAAATCTAAAGAATATGAAGAACGTTATAGGGGTTTTTTACAACCCAACGATGGTTATTATGGATTTCAACTTCCTCAACACTTTACCGCAGGAAGAATTTATCAATGGATTAGCAGAAGTAGTTAAACACGCTTTCACTCTCGATCTAGATCTCTACAACTATCTACGTAATAATGTCTCCTCTATTCTTAGTAGAGACGACGCCCTACTTGAAGAAGTTATCGCTATGAATGTACGCGATAAACTTTCTATCGTTAAAATGGATCCCTATGAAACGAAAGGAATTAGGATTGTTTTAAACTATGGTCATACGATTGGTCATGCGATAGAAACTTTATCTCAGTTCAGGGTAAGCCATGGGAAAGCTGTGGCTATTGGAATGGTTTACGAAGCTATGATCGGTGTTGAGCTTGGCTATACAAAACCTTATATCGTAGATAAGATTAAAGAGATTCTTCTCATGCTCGGGTTGCCGATAAGTCTTAAGGATGTTGGTTTAGGAGATAATGTTAGTATTGAACAGCTGAAGAATGTTGTTTCTAGGGATAAGAAGATTCGTAGGGGAAGGCTAGCGATACCTGTGGTTGTTGATATTGGTAGTTGGAGAGCTGTTGAAGTAACTGTTGAAGAGTTTGTAGAGGTGTTTTTGAAATGCGTGAAATAGATAGCGGGACAGAGTTATATGGATTAATTGGAAGTGGAATCGCTTATACACTTTCTCCGGCTATTCATAATTACGTGTTTGAAAAACTTAATCTTAACGCTATCTACTATCCTTTCGATATCCCAGTAGAGAAGTTTGAAAAAACTGTAGGTGCTTTGTTAGAGATTTGCAAGGGACTTAACGTAACAATTCCATATAAAGAAGTTATCATACCATATCTAAGTTCATTAGATGAAACTGCTGAAAAAGTTGGTGCTGTAAATACTGTATATAGATTGAAGGGGTATAATACAGATTACATAGCTTTGAAAAAACTTGCATCAAGATATAGAGACATTATCGAGAACTCGACGTGTTATATCTTTGGTGCTGGAGGAGCTGCGAAAGCTGTTGCTATTGCTCTTGGGGAACTAGGTTGTAGAGAAATAGTTGTTGTTAATAGGACTCAGAGAAGAGCTATTAATATGGTTCAGAAGCTTAGGAATATGGGTTTCAATGCAGAGGTTGGGGATAGGGATTATGAGAAGAGATGCGATGTTGTTGTAAATGCTACTCCTAATCCTGATTTCGTACCTGATACATGTGTTGAAAAATCGCGTCTTGCTATAGAACTTGTCTACAGACCCATCGAAACTTCGCTTATAAGAAGAGCTCTAAAAGCTGGTGCTAAAATTGTGAATGGTCTCGAGATCTTAGTTGCTCAAGCATTAGAAGCGCAGAAGATTTGGTTTGGGGTAGAGTACCCTATCGATGATGTTTTGAGGTATCTCTATGCCAGGAAACTCGTTTGGTAAGATTTTCAAGGTAACAACTTTTGGAGAAAGCCACGGAGTTTTAATTGGTGTTGTTGTAGATGGTGTCCCAGCCGGATTACCGTTGACTGAAGATGATATAAACTTTGAGTTGAAGTTCCGTAGACCAGGAGCTTTATATACATCTCCGAGGATAGAGGAGGATAAGGCTAGGATTGTAAGTGGTGTACTTAACGGTAGGACTACAGGAGCTCCTATAGCTATAGTTGTTGAGAATAGAGATGTTGATACAAGTTACTACGAAGAGATAAAATATACGCCGAGGCCTAACCATGCTGATATGGCTTATATCTTTAGGTACGGTTTTGAGAACTGGGATTATAGAGGTGGGGGTAGGGCTAGTGGTAGAGAGACTGTAGCAAGAGTTGCTGCAGGTGCTATAGCTAAAAAACTCTTGATGTTAATAGGGACACAGGTTGCTTCTTGTGTAGAATCTATAGGGGAGGCGACTATCGATGGAGATATAGATTTTGAGAATGCTCTTAAATCTCGTTTACTATCCACTAGAGCTTGTAGAAAAGAATATGATGAGAAGTTCAGAGTTCTACTTGAGTTAATTTCGAGTGAAGGTGATAGTGTAGGAGCTGTTATCAGAGGGATCGTTATCGATGTTCCGAGAGGTTTAGGAGAACCTGTGTTTGATAAAGTTAAAGCTGATTTAGCGAAAGCAATGTTCTCGATACCTGGTGTTGTAGGTTTTGAAATCGGGCTTGGGTTTAACGCGGCTTTGAAAAGAGGTAGCGAAGTTATGGATGAGATAGTGGTTATGAATGGTGATATAAGGTGGAAAAAGAATATCTATGGAGGTATCCTTGGTGGGGTAACCACCGGGGAACCTATAGTATTTAGAGTAGCATTCAAACCAACAAGCTCTCTCAAAAAACCTATGAGAACTGTTGACCTAAGGACGATGAAAGAGGTAGAGATTGTTGTTAGAGGTAGACATGATCCCTGTATAGGTATTAGAGGAGCAGCTGTAGTAGAAGCTATGACTGCGCTAGTTCTTGTAGACCATGCGATGAGATCCGGGTTGATACCGACGACAAAACTTTCCCAGAAAGATATTGAGATAATTAGCGAGAGATGGGAGAGGTATAGAAGATGTCTGCTTGGGCAGGGATATCAGTAGTCAACGCTCTTCCATCAGGACTAGGAGCAGCTACTGCAATAAGTCTACGAGTAGATGCCACTCTATCTAATACCTGTACAGATAGTGAAAATCTATCGCAACTCGTGAAGACAATCCTAAAGTATTTCGAGAACCGCTATAGTTTACCTAAGTTTTGCGTAAAAATCCTATCTCAAGTACCGCCAGGTAGCGGTTTGAAGAGTAGTAGTGCTGTAGCTGTTGCATTGATCAAAGCTATTATCTACAAGTATTCTCTCTACGAACCTAATATACCTAGGTTAGCAGCTGAACTTTCAAAAATAGCTGGTGTATCTTTTACAGGTGCTTTAGATGATGCAGCTGCTGCTTACTACGGAGGTATTGTTTTTACCGATAATACCAATATGAAGATTATCAGGGTTGACGATGTAAGAGATGATTTAAATGTTGTTATCCTCATACCTAGAGATATCAAAAGACCGTATATAAGTTTAAACGAGATGAGAAGATACAGTAGCCTATTCAATACAATATTTGAGCGTGCATTTCAGGGAGATTTCTTCAAAGCTATGACGATGAACGGTATAGCTATAGCTAAGATCCTATACCCTAACCTCGAAGATATTATTGTTAAAGCTTTAAAACTTGGTGCACTAGCAGCTGGTGTATCAGGTAATGGTCCAAGCCTCTTTGCTGTGTGTAGAGAAGGTGATGAAGAGTTTTTTCAAGAGCTTTTCTCTAGCTACGGAGATGTGCTTAAGGCTAAGTTTGTAAGGTTTGGTGAAGAAATGTGAAAGCTGTGGTTGAGCCTTCGAAAGTTTTCGGAAAGATAAAAGCTCCTCAGTCAAAGAGCTATGCCATTAGATATATATTCTCAGCAATACTTACAGATATCGAGATTCTGAACCTTATTGAATCTAGCGATATAATTGACGCTATTAATGCTGTATCGATATTCAGTATCAGAAGAGAGGGAACAAGGTTTCGTAGACCAGCAGAACTTTCATTGAGAAGCGATATGGTTTTCGTAAAAGGTTCTGCAACTGTATTAAGGATGCTGATACCTATCGTAGCTGTTGTTGGAGGTAGGCTTCATATAGATGGTGGTGAAACGCTTAGGAGAAGACCTCTAAAAACTATTGTTAAAGCGCTATCGAGTAAGGGTATATCCTTCTCTAGTGATAGTCTACCGCTGATTATGGAAGGAAAGCTGAGGGATAACTACATAGAGCTAGACGGTAATGAAAGTAGCCAATATATCACAGGTTTTATGTATGCATTTGCACTCAGTGGTGGGGGAACTATTGTTGTTAAACCTTCAATACCGTCGAAAATCTATATCTACTTAACAGCTCAAGTACTTAAGGAAATAGGGATCGATGTTCATGTCTATGAGAATAGAGTTGATGTAGAGGTATACGATAAACCGCGTAGCATTAGTGTAGAGGTTCCAGGAGACTTCTTACTCGCATCATTTTATGTTGCTGCATCTCTTATCACAGGTGGTGAGATAGAGATCTACGGATTACCGAAGCTAGGTAGAGATCCTAGGTATCACCCGATAGTCGATGTATATAGGGGTATGGGGGCTTATAGCGTGTTTAAAGATGGTGTATGGATAGCTTCTGCAGCTAGAGATTATAGAGGTGTTGTAGTTGATGTTGAGCAAGATCCTGATATAGCTCCTTCGGTAGCCGCCCTAGCTAGCGTTGTGCAGGGGGAGACTATTCTCCTCAATGTCTCTAGACTTAGAATTAAGGAAAGCGATAGAATTGAGACTATAACAAACGTTTTACAGAGTTTCGGAGTAAAATGCTGGTTCGATGGCTCCAACATGCATATCTATGGAGGTACTTTGAGGAGGTCTAGAATTGTATGCCCTGATGACCATAGAGTAGCTATGATGGGAGCCGCGATAGCGACAAAAGTTGGTGGGGAAATCGATAGAGCTGAATGTGTGGATAAAAGTAATCCAGGTTTTTGGTCAGATCTCATGAAGTTGAACATTAGAGTATCTCTGGTATCGTTATAGTAGGGTTGTGTAACATGGTTAAGAGACCTTATATTGTTGCTTCAATACCTATTAAGAGTCTTGAGGATCTAGGTTTAGCGCTAGGTATAGAGGATGCTGATTTTGTTGAACTTAGGCTTGATTACTATGAAAAACCTGAGGAGATTGAATACGAGGGGTTAAAGGGAAAGAAGTTTATAATGACTTTGAGAGAACCTGAGGAAGGTGGATATAGGAAGTTTAATCCATTTGTTAAGAAGAAGCTTATTAATATTTGGAGAGAATTCGGATTTATCTACGATGTTGAGATGAGATTTATTGAGAAATGGGGTATTGATTATGAAAACGCTATCGTATCTATCCATATCTTTGATGAAGTACCTCTAATAAGTAGTGTTATCAATACCATTGCTAAATATATAGATAAAGCTTTTGCTGTTAAAATCGCTGTTAAACCATTCAAAGGTTACAAAGTGTTTCTAGCTTCTTTACTAGAGTTAGGTGAAAATATAGCAGTTATGCCTATGGATGTCGATGAAGTTGAGAGAATTGCTTTTGCTTTACTAGGTTCAAAACTTGTCTACGGCTATGTAACACAGCCAACTGCTTCTGGGCAGCCTCATTATAAAAAACTTATCGAAATCTTTAAAAAGATATTCACTAACTAGAGTGTGATCTCTGTGAGCAAGGGTATGGATGAAGAGGTAAAGGTTCTAGATAGAGAGCTTGTAAAACTCTTAGTGAGAAGATTAGAGCTTTCGAAAAATATTGATGAAGCTAAACTTAGGTTACTCAATGTCGAAGCTTATAATAATCTAAAAGATACTCTTATAGAGGCAGGGGTTTCAGAGTATTACGCATCTCTATTCGCAGGACTCTACATAGCTACTCTTAGTCGAGGTAATAGTGTAAAAATTGCATATCTTGGTCCTAGAGGATCTTTTTCAGAAGAAGCTACACTAAAGATATTCAAAAACATGAAAATCGTGTTGATACCTCAAAACAGTATTTCAGCTGTTTTCAGAGTTGTTGAGGAGGGAGATGCAGACTATGGTGTTGTCCCTTTAGAGAATTCTCTAGAGGGTAGCATAGGAGAGACTATAGATATGCTTGCAGAAACAAACCTGATGATATGTGGAGATACAGAACTTAGGATAAAGCTAAATCTAATAGTTAAACCTGGTACAAAACTTGAAGATATAAAAGTTGTTGTTAGTAATCCCTATGCTTTAGGTCAAGCAAGAAGATTTATCGAAACATTCTTAAAGAATACTAAAGTAGAGATTGTTTCTAGTACAGCTGAAGCTGTTAAAATAGCTGTTTCAACAGATGGTGTAGCAGCAATAGGCTCAGAATACGCTGCCATACTCTACAACGGTGAGATACTGCTACACAGTGTAGAAGATTATAGAGAGAACTATACTCGCTTCATAGTAATTGGGAGAAAACCTCTCATAATTTCTAATAACACTAGCAATAGTTCGTATAGAACAGCTGCTATATTCATTGTTAAACATGAACCTGGAGCACTATACAAAGCACTTCAACCATTTGCAGAAAGAAAAATAAATTTAACAAAAATAGAGTCTAGACCTATTAAAGGAAGACCTTGGGAATACAAATTCTTTATAGAATTCGAAGGAAACTTAGAAAATGTTAACATTTCTCAATCAATAGAAGAGCTTAAGAAAAGAACAGAATTCCTAAAAATACTTGGTTCATATCCACGGATACCATAGGCACAGTCATTAGCTTCACTACCTGAATCTATAGCTAGTCATATCGTTGAATTTCTAGACTTTTTAAAGATATATCTATGTAGAATGGTGCTATAGCGAATATCGATATAAGTTCTGGTATTGCTGCACCCGAAGGTATTCTATAGTATATGTGTAGTACCCAAGAGGTTACCGCTACTATTAGCAATACTAAAGCTGATACCCTCTTCACCGTGTTTCTCGAAATTAAGCTATATATGATTAGGGATGCTCCTAGAGATAAGAAGAATGCTACTGATACCCAGTAGTGAAGTTTTCCATAGACTTCATCGAAAACAGCTACAAGAATTAAGAAATACCCTGAAACACATAATGAAATTGCCAAAACCTTACTTATCCTAGTTATGAGTATAGTAGCTGTCAAAATTGCTAGCACACCACCAAGACTTAGACCAAGGTTAAATAGAGGTGCAACACTACTCCTAGTTGCATGACCTAGATCGCTCAAAGCATTCTTCACGATATTGAACCACGGAGATAAAGCTATAGACACCGTTATCATGATGAGAGGTACAGCTAAACTAAATATAGGTAATACAAGTAAAGGTTTCTTCATATCGCTTCACCATAGAGCTACACCAAATACATAGAATAAAAACTGTTATCAGTATCCCCTACCGAAGCTAACCCATAGAAATCTCTGTACTTAACACAGTTGTTGACAAGAACTTCGATAGTTAATCTTTAAAATTTTCTAACATTTTATATTCTAGGAGTTTTGAATAGGGTACACTATATATGAGCGTAGATGTAGAGTTAAAGCGAAAGTTTTTAGAGTTTTTGAAAAGTGATGAGGAGTTTAGGTTAGCTGTAGCTGGTTTAATAGGTCTAGATACTATTATCAGCGAGTTGAAGAAGCTTAGAGAAGATTTCTTAACTTTTGTTAATATTCAGGAGAAGAGATGGGAAGAGAACAATAAGCGTTGGGAAGAGAATAATAGGAGATGGGAAGAAGCTTATAAAAGATTTGAATCTCTAGAAAACGAACTTAAAAAACTTAGAGAAGATTTTAATAAGCTTTATGAAAGTGTTATGAGGAGGATGGATTCTTTCGAAAGAAGACTTCAAGCTTTAGGTGCTAGATGGGGTATAGAGTCTGAGGAAGCTTTTAGAAATGCTATGAAAGGTGTTGTTGAAGAACTTCTTGGTGTTGCTAAAGTTGAGAAATGGGTATACTTCGATGAGAAAGGTGAGGTACTAGGATATCCATCGCGGATAGAGGTAGACATAACTATAAAAGACAATGCACATATTCTTATAGAGGTTAAGTCAAGTGCATCTGATGCAGATATTTCTAAATTATGGAGAATAGGAAAACTATACGAAAAAGTAACAGGTATTAAACCGAAGCTAATCATGGTAACACCATTCATAGACGAAGACGGTATAGAGACAGCTAAGATCCTTGGTGTAGAGGTATATACAAAAACATAGAGTTGATTTTCATGAATTTCAATATATCTCTAAATTGTTACCCTAAATCTTTATCTTTATGGTCTATACCCTGTATTATCGAAATACTTTAGATAGCCATTCTATTGTTGATATAAATGAAGGTCCGAAGTGTGCTAGATTTACATATCTACTTTCTACTACTAAGATAATCTTGTTTTCTTTGAATGCTTTTGTTGTTGAAAGTTCTTTTCTTATACTTCTATACTCCTCCAACGTTATCTTGTTCATCTCGGGTTCTATGTTTACGATTACTAGCTCTGGGTTTCTTTCAATTATATCTTCGTTTCTTGGGTTGAAGAATTCTTTTGGTGTATCGTAGAATATGTTTTCTCCTCCAGCAATCCTCACCCCATCGTCGATGTACGTTAACGATCCTGCTGTTGAATACGTTTTATCAGGCCATAGATACTCAATATATGTCCTGATTCTCTTTTCCCTTCCCGTTTTCTTGATAATCTCGGCTATTCTCTCAGTTAGTTTATCAGCTAGTTCTCTAGATTCATAGTATCTACCTACGATTGCTCCGATGTCTAGCACTATATGGGATATTATTGCGTTTACATTTGTTGGTAGAGGTACTAGGTATACGTTAAACTCTGCTGATTTTACTTGGTGGAAAATTTTATCGTGAACTCTAGATTGTAGGAAAACTATATCTGGGTTAAGCTTCTTCAGCTTATCGATAGGTACATATGTATAGGTACCTGCTATCTCTTTATCCACAGGGTTTCTAAGGTATAGTCTACACCATGGTGTAACCCCGACAATCTCATCTTCTAAACCTAGTTCAACTAGTGTTTCGGTTACAGAAGGTGATAAACTGACGATTCTCGTATATTTCACCGTGTGGTTAGGGTAGCCATATAGATTTTTAAATTTTGTTTACAACTACGTTATCGATACCTCTTCATCGGTGATCGTTTTGGGTAGAAACTTTAGAGGGATCATAACTGTTAGAGGAGGTATTGGCGAAGAGCTTCTGTATGAAGAATCTATGTGTATATACGTTATAGCATCTACAAAGACTTCAACAATCCCAGGTATATCGTTAGCTGGTCAAGCTCCTCTACTCACCTTATTCACACCTGCTCTAGATGTTGAATATCTTTACCATGGCAAACCTGTGTCTTTTTCTATCATACCTACAACTCCTGAAGGGATCCCTACCCCTGCTATCATAACGCGTACAGCTCTCAAACTATCTAATACACCTTTCATTGTTGTTGATGCAGGTTCCTTTGTAGAGCCTAAGATACCTACTCTAAAGCTTTCCTCTAGATCTGTTGGGGGTAGGATAGATATTGAAGATGCTCTTCCCCCGGGAACATCTAGGAGATTATTCGAGGAAGCTAAAGATATTGGTAGAACTCTAGGTTCTTTCGTTGATGTAGTTGTTGTTGGGGAGAGTATGCCTGGAGGAACAACAACAGCTTTAGCTATAGTCAAAGCTTTAGGTTTCGGGGATTATAATGTTGTTAGCAGTTCTTCAAAACATAACCCTGTAGATCTTAAGAAGAATGTTGTTGAGAAAGCTCTTAACAGATTAGGTTTTGAGAAAGATCCTTTCAAGGTGAACGATGTTCTCGGAGATCCTCTACACATAACTATCGCTGGTATAGCTCTAGGAGTAATTGAGAAAGGGTCTACTGTTGTTCTAGCTGGTGGTACTCAGATGCTTGCAACTCTATCCCTTATAAAGAGTATAGATCCTCGTTTTAGTGGAGAAAGAGTTGTTCTAGCTACTACTAGATGGATATACATAGATAAAGGTAGAGAGATACTCAGTATCCTAGACAAGCACTTCCCTAACATAACTTTTACATATGTAGATCTAAACTTCTCTGATGCTCCTTATAAAGGTCTTAGAGCTTATGAAGAAGGTTTTGTTAAAGAAGGTGTAGGAGCTGGTGGAACAGCTTTCTTAGCTCTGCTTAGAGGAGTTGATGTAGAGGATCTGAAGAAAGGTATATACGAAGAGTATAGAGGTATCGTAGGTTCTGGCGATACTCTATGACTAGGGTTGTTGAAAGCAGTAGCGATGTTTTGGTATTAGATCTCGAGAAAGATATGGTTGTTCTATCTACAGCTGGATGCCCAAAGATCTTCAACTACATAAGGTATGTAGTATTTAAACGTGTTCCAAAAAATTTCGGTTATACGGATCTCGATAAGTATTGTCAAGAGTTATCAGAAACACTCAACCTAGATTACCAGAGAACCACGATATTCTTAACAGCTGTAGATATCTCGACATATAGTTCCGCTAAAACCTTTTACAGAGATGTGGAAGCAGAGGTATTTATAACACTCGGTATAAATACCCCCTCATGTGTAAGCATAGAACAGGATAACAGTTTCGAAAAAACTGTAGGGACTATAAACATAGCTATTGTGGTGAATAAACCTCTTAGTAGATTAGCTCTTCTAGATCTCTTTAGACTTGTTTCAGAAGTTAAAGGAGCGTTAATAGCTTTAGGAGGTCCTCAATGTATCAACGGTGTATCGATAGGAACAGCATCTGATGCAACAGCTGTTATCGCTCCAGAGGGTTTTGAGAGATTCGCAGGTATTGCTACAGATGTTGGTATAGCTGTGTCTAAAGCTCTTGTGAAAGCGTTGACAAATCTCTTGACCAAGGGTAATGTCGGTGATTATGTAGCTCAGACATTGGGGTTGAAGAGTTTCGATGATGTTGTTAGAGTAGCTGAGAAGATCTATAGCTACGCACCTATACCTAGGCTAGAGAAGAACGTTGTTGTTAAAGAAGTTGAGGAAGAACTTCTTAAAGCATTGAGAGACCCCAATATCCAGATCCTTGTAAGAGGTATGAAGCTTGCTGAAGTATGTGCACAACTAGGTCTTATACCCTCTATAACATTCAAAGAGTTTTCATCTGATACCCCTAGGATAATAGTTGATGAACTTGTAGGGAAAGCTCTATCAGAGTATATCAATGGTTTCAAAGGTTTGCTAGCTTATTACTGGGTAGAGAGGCTTAAGGAGAGAGGGGGTATTCCTGAAGTAGGGATGCTCCCGCCAATCGCAGACGATCTTCTAGGAGCTCTTGTAGGAGCTACTCTTAGCAGGGTATACGATAGGTATGCGCAGAACAGGGGTGGGGAATGAAGGTATTGATAATGGCTGGTGGAAAAGGGTCTAGGCTTGGAGGGGTTAAGAAACCATTTCTACGTATATGCGGTAGAAGGTTGATAGATGTTGTAGTAGAAGTTGCGAAAGATATAGCTAAAGATGATAAGGTCTACGTATGTCTACCCGGAGAAGATACCCCATACCTAAGCGGTTTAGAAGATGTAAACTCGATTGAGTGCCCAGGTAAAAACTATGTAGAAGATCTTGTATATGCTCTCGAAAGAGTAGGAACACCTGTACTCGTTCTTCCAGCTGATATGCCTTTCCTTACAGCTGATATAGTTAAAGAGTTTCTACAGAAAGCACAAGACCTTGAAGGCGATGTAGTTACGCTCATGGTCTGTGGTAAAGATGGTTGCAGAGAGTCCGGTATATCATTGTTCAGAGGTTTAGGAGGTTCGTGGAGCAATGTCTACTTCGATGAAGTTCCTCAGCTAAGAGATGTAGATACATATGAAGATTTGAAGTGGGTTGAAGAGGTTTGCGGATCCACGGCGGTGATAGGAAGGCTAAACTAGACTTTAGCTCTAATATTAATCCTTTAGCACCTCCGGAATCTGTATACAGAGTTTTGCGTATATGTTTAGAGAGTAAAGTTCTCGAGATGTATCCTGACTATAGATATGAAGAACTACGTAAAGCTATTTCAAAGTTTTACAAATGCGATGAAGAGAACGTTATCCCTACAAACGGTGCTCATGAAGCGATAAATTTAGCGATAATAGCTTTAAATCCTAAGAGAATAGTTGTTGTAGAGCCTTCCTACGGTGAATATGAAGATCTATCGAGAACCTTAGGTATAGAATATACACCTCTACTCTACAGACGTAGAGATAACGAGTTTTATCTAGAGTTAGAAGATTTTGAGGAATTCTGTAACGATAGAGATACTCTTATAGTCGTTACTAACCCTAGCAACCCACTCGGTATCTATATAGATAAACAAGTTCTATTAAATAAGTTATCTAGGTGTAGAGCTAGAGTACTTATAGATGAAGCTTATACCGAGCTCTGCTCCACTTGCCCTATAGAGATCGGATTCTCTACGCCTGAGAACGTGGTTATCGTTAGGTCTATGACTAAATGGCTTGGATTACCAGGTCTTAGACTAGGCTTCCTCTACACATCATCGAGAGAACTCCTCAATAGAATTGATATTCTTAGACAGCCATGGAATGTCAATAGCTTAGCTGAGTGTTTAGCTATAGAGTTTTTTAATAGATTTGAGAACGATGTTAAGAAGTTCATAGAGATTTCGAGAAAGTTTATAGATGAGGAAAGAGGTAGGGTTTCGCAAGAGTTAAGAAATCTAGGGTTCAAGGTATTCAGAAGTGTTACAAATTTCATTCTCGTAGAGATTCCAAACGGTTTAAACGTTGTAGATATGCTTAGAAGAGAAGGAGTTGCTGTTAGAAGTTGCTCAAGTTTTAAAGGATTGGGACCTGATTTTATAAGGATAGCTATAAGGAAGAGAGAGGAGAACGATATCTTGATCAAGTTGTTGAGGGAGGTGTACAGAGTATGAGAAGTATTCTCAAATCTCTTTCTACACTCCTATGTTTTTTCACATCCATACCTCTACCTAGGAAACTCTGTAGCTCAACTGAGTTTAGATCTCTATACCTAGTACCGCTTGTAGGATTCGTCAAAGGGTTTGTAGTAGCAGTTCCTATAGCTATTCTAAAGAATTACCTATCTCTAGATGTAGCTATTGTATCCTCTATAGCTATTCTCCTCCACTTCTCTATACAAGGATTTCTACATGTTGATGGATTCATAGATTTCTCCGAAGCTTTGATTGCATCTAGGTTTGGTGTAGATCCTTACAAAGTTGTTAAGGATAAGTATAGAGGTTCTTACGCTATAGCCACATTCTCTACGTATATATTAATCCTCTACACCTCTATCTACACCTTAACAAAGATACTGAATCCTATACCTCTACTACAGCTCCTAGTTTTAAGCGAGGTATGGAGTTCAATAGTATTCCTAGTACTACCCTATATAGCTCCAGCTCCACCAAATGGTTTAGGTAAGAAGTTTAAGGATAGCGTTAAATTTGTAGACATCGTAATGGGGATCGCGATAGCTATTATCTTGACATGTATCTTAACCTTGTGTACAGGGAATCCTATGAAAGGTTTCTACATAGTGTTCTACTCTTTACCAGCTGTAACTATATCCACATTTATAACCTATACCTTGAGTATGAGAACACTAAGGTTTGTTAATGGTGATGTTCTTGGATTTGCTTTCGAGATCTCCTACCTACTAACAATACTTGCATATGTAGCTACGGTGTCTACATGGATATAACATTCATTTACCCTAAGAACATAGCCGAATACATATGTATACTCTTCACAGCTATAGTACTCGACATTGTCTATCCATACCATAGAGGAATCCTATACCGTGTACACCCTACGCATACAGCTTATGTATACGCTCTATCTCTATATAGAAAATTGCCTAAGACAAAGATTTCTGGAATAGTGATATGGTTGATAGTTGTTTTCAGTCACATCATCTTATACGGAGGTATGCTGTACATAGCTAACAAGATCTCTAGGATTCTATGGCTAGTTATATCCATCTATGTAACCAAGGTCTCTATATCGATTAAGCTCTTGATAAACTACGTAGTGGATACAGGGAGATGTTTAGAGAAAGGAGATATAGGGTGTGCTAGAGAAACTGTTTCTCATATAGTTAGAAGAGATGTGCATAGCCTTGGGGAAGGTCATATAGCTTCAGCAGCTCTAGAATCGCTTTTCGAAAACATTGTCGATAGCTTTACATCGCCTATACTTTTCTACCTATTGCTAGGACCTCTAGGAGCTCTTATCCAGAGATTGGTAAATACTTTAGATTCAGCTCTAGGCTATACTGATCCAGGTTTCAGAGAAGTTGGGTGGATGTCTGCTAAAGCTGATACCTATGTAAATTTCGTACCTGCTAGAATAACAGCTTTGATAACAATAGCTTTATGTCCGCTTATCGGAGGATCTTGGGCAAATTCTCTAAAAATCTGTCTAAGAGATAAAAGGAATACCCAGAGCTTAAACGCGGGATACCCAATGTCTTCGGCATCTGGATGTCTATCTATTAAGTTAGAGAAGATAGGGTTCTACACGATAGGGTATGAATACCCCTTGCCAAGCTATACAGATATCTACAGAGGTATTAAGCTAGGACTCTACGTAGCTACAACATTCACAGTTTTATCAATTCTACTCTATCCACTTGTAAACCACATCTTCTCCCAGGTGGTTAACTACGGTTAATACTGAACTTCGCCGTATAAAGAGATCGGGTTCTAGAGATGTAGAGGTGGTATTCCTAAATATCGAGGATTTAGTTCCTCACGAAGCTGTAAATCTTGATCACCTCAGATATGTTCTCAAAGAGATCAAATCTAGAGGTATTGTAAAACCTATTATCGTTGATAAAGTAAAGAACTTAGTTATAGATGGTCATCACAGAGTCGAGGTTTTGAAGCTTATGGGTTTAAAGGTTGTGCCAGCTGTAATCGCTTCTTATGATAGAGATATACATAGGGTAGATTCCTGGGCTTATGTCGCTAATTTCGGTGAAGAGGTACATAGATTAGCTAGAGAATTTCTTGGAGAGATTATGTATAGTGTTAAGAAGGGTGATAAAGAGGTTTGTATGAAGATAGGGTTTGAAAATACATGTATATCTGTTGATGCTATCGATTTCTATCTCTTATTAAACGAGGTGAGTAGATGGAGAGAGTTCAGTATCTTCAGTAAGATGTTTAAGAAGACTCCGTTCAACCATGCTATCTATAGAGAATATGATGTTTGTATAGCTCTGCCCAAGCTATCTGTTGAAGATATCTATAGAGTTGCTATGGAGAATCTTACGCTACCTCCTAGAACTACATACCATAGAACATACTTAAAGAAGGTAGATATGTATATACCTCTAAAATTCTTGGCGAAGATATCGAAGAGGTTGTGATATATGCGTATAGCGTTTCTATCCGGTGGTAAAGATTGTTACTACGCTTTATATAGACTAGGTCTAGGTGTTGATCTAGGTCTTGTACTGGTTTACGAATTCCCTCGCCCAAGTCCGCATACTCTTAACCTTGGTAAAACAGTTGAAACTATCCTCTTAGCTAAGATACCTGTTGTAGTAGCTAAACTTAGCAAAGGTAGAGAATTCGAGGAAACAGCTAAGATCTTGAAGATGTTGTCTGCGGATACTATAGTTGCAGGAGATGTATATATAGAAGATCATCTAAACTATATGGAGAGACTAGCTAAAGAAGTTGGCGCATCGTTGATAGAGCCTTTATGGGGGTTAGATTCTGTAGAGGTTCTGTATAAAGAGGTTGAGGTTGGTATAAAACCTCTTATCATTGGGTGTAGAGAAGGTTTATCTAGATGGTTAGGTAAGTACATAGATAGGGATAACGTTGATGATTTCATTTACGAAACCCGTAAACACTGTTACGATCCTCTAGGTGAACATGGTGAATATCACACAATTGTTGTTGATGGACCTCTTCATGTATCGCCACTAAAGTTTAGATCTGTAGATGTAGAGGATTACGGCGATTACAAGATCTTGAGGTTATTGTGATGGTTAAGAAGATGCCTTGTCATATATATGAAGAGATAGTTCTTAAAAAACTTGTAGAGATTGTTAGTAGAAGTAGATGTGATTGCATAGCTCTTAGCGGTGGTATAGATACTTCTACAGTTCTTCTAGCAACAAAGTTAGCTGGTTTAAATCTTAGAGGATACGTTGTTGTTTATAGAGGTGGTATTCCGAGAGATCTTCCTTACACTATCTACATCTCTAAACATCTCGGTGTTGATGTTGAGTACATATTCATAGATTACAACGATGTGGAGAACCTTATTAAAAATGTTATCGAATGTATCGGTAGAGAGAATATAGATACCCATGGAGATGGTGGGTGTATAGAGATTAGAAACGATATTGTTTTCTACACTGTTCTAAAGAGAGCTAGAGATGATGGATGTAGATGTGTATTCGTTGGTAGTGGAGGTGATGAGGTTTTCGCTGGATATAGCTTTATGCTTAGCTTAAGAGAAGATGAGCTTATCAAAACCATAGAGAAGATGTCTAGAGGTAGATTTCCGGAGCTACAGATAGCGAAATGCTTAGGTATAGAGGTTTCAGCACCTCTGATAAATCCTGAGCTAGTGGATATAGCTATGGAGATACCCATAGATTGTATAAGGTCTCAATTAATGAAAGGAAAGGAAGTTCTAAGATCTATACTCAATTCCTACGGACTTCATATTGTTGGAGATAGAGTGAAGGTGCCTGCGGAAGAGGGTGCTGGGACTAGGGAGATATGCAGATCTATTCTCGATAACTACTAGGGTTTCCTGTTTAAACTATTTAAATCCCTTCTAAGAGCAATATTTAAATTATTTAAATGTATTTTCACTTTCTTCTGAAGCTACAGGGATAGCTATGAAGATCAGAGATCTTGTGTTGTCTATAGTTAACGCATCTCTATACGCATTAATTGGTATAGCTACGACCTTCGGGTTGTTCGCTATTATTGTTGGTGGTGTAAGGTTTTGGCCTTCAGTCTTCATACCAGCTGTATTTGCCGAGGTTTTCGGGCCTGTTGTAGGTGGGTTAGGAGCTGCTATAGGTATATTTGTAAGCGATATGGTTGTACATGGAAATGCTCTTGTAAGTTTATCTATAGGTGTTCCAGCTAATTTCATAGGGTTCTACGTCCTCGGCTACATAGCTAAGAAGACTAGGAGAGATTCCAAGATCTTAGGTATAGCAGCTATAGTTCTACAGTTTGTACCAGCTATAGCTCTTCTCTACCTCTACCAGATAGGTTTCCTAGATTTCATAACAACTATTGTTTTCCTAAGCGTAGCTACGCTATCTGCTATAGGTATTGCTATATCTATAGCTATTCTAATGTTTAGAAGAGGTAGCTATGTATATCCAAACGAAGCTTTCGCCTACACCGTAGGCTTAATGCTAGGCTCTCTATACATAGGCTTAGGTCTATGGGCTTACACATACATAGCTAGACTTAGTATAGCTGCTGTTCCTCCGGAGTTCCAGATTAGAGCTCCGTTTACAGCCGCTTTAACATGGTTTCTCTGGACATACTATACAGAGATACCGTTTATGGTATACCTTTCCCCACCTATCGTGAGAGCTATCGAGATCTGGATGAAGAGGTACAGGTGATAACGATGATAAGGAGGGTGAGAGCAGTAGTTTCTGCAGGTCTTTCAGGGTTCTTCGCTCCTCACATAACTCAGAACTTAGCTGAGACAGGTGCTATCGGGGGAGGTCTAGGTATACCTGATGCTGTAGAAGCTGAGGTAGTTGTAGAGCTAGGGAATAGCGATGGGGTTGCCATCGTTAATAAGGTTAACGGTGGGTACCTAGATGGATGTATAGCTAGATACATAGCCAGGAAAATACTTGGTATAGCCTCGATAAAAAACTGCAGAATATACATAGATCAGAGTATATCTGTCCCCATAGGCGGTGGATACGGTACTAGTGGAGGATCGGCTGTAGCTATAGCATTTGCTTTAGCTAAAGCTCTAGATCTAGATATGGATTTCAACGATATAGCTGAGGTAGCTCATGAAGCTGATATAGTATGTAAATGCGGTTTAGGAACTGTTGTAGGTATTATAAAACCTTGTAACGGAGTAGTATTGGTAGCGAAACCTGGTGGACCTAAGGTTGCAGAAGTTAGGTGTATACCTATAGAGTCTGGGGTAGTTGCTTTAACAGCTTTCTATAAACCTATACCGAAGAACACTATCCTAACGAATCCTTCAGATCTAGAGAAGGTGAAGATGATTGGTTTAGAGACTCTTAAAAGGATCGAGGATAACCCTACGCCGGAGAACTTCATAGAGAACTGCTATAGATTCGCTATAGAGACCAACCTTATAACTCCTAGGGTTAAGTATGTTATAGATATGATGAAGAAGGTTAAGGGATGCATAGGAGGGTCTATGAATATGATCGGAGAAGCTGTTTTCGCATTCATAGAGGAAGAAAGTGTCGATGAAGTTGTTGATGTAGTTAAGAAAACGAATCCTTTATGGATATACGTTTGGCGTCCTAGCGTTAGCTATGTAAAGGTTGAAGAGATTTGATATCCAGAGGAGACTATGTAGATAGTGATGTATGTGACCCTGTAGCTGTAGTAGATAGTGTGTGGTTTAGATATGAAGAAGACTACGTTTTAAAGAACATAGCCTTCGAAGTTCTGAGGAAAGATATAGTCGTTGTGATGGGTCCTAACGGTTCAGGTAAATCAACATTGTTAAAGATTTTAGCAGGGATTTTGAAACCTCAGAGAGGGGAGGTATATATATGCGGTAAAAATGTTAACGAGATGCAGAGCACAGATTTGACGAAGTATATAGGGTTCGTACATCAGAATCCATGGTTTTACATCTTCAACCTAAAGGTATACGATGAAATCTCTTTCACTTTAAGAAACCTAGGTGTTAATGAGAATATCATCGCCGAGAATGTTCTTGAGATAGCTACGGAGCTAGATATAGTTGATTTACTCGATAAATCTCCTTTCACGTTAAGTGAAGGTGAAGCTAGGAGAGTTGTAATAGCGTCTGCTGTTGTTCACAAACCTCTACTCCTCTTAATGGATGAACCTACAGCTGGTCTTGACTACAACAATAAGAAGAAGTTTATAGGTATTATCAGGAGGTTGAACAAGGTGTTGGGGACAGCTATTGTTATAGCTACACACGATATTGATATACTTGCCATACTTGGTGAAGCGAAGATCGTGGTTATGAACAGAGGCGAGATTGTTTATAGAGGATATGTTGGGGATATTTTAAGTAATCCGAAGATATTGATAGAGAACAGTTTATCGATACCTGTAGAGATCGAGATAGCGAAGATGTTAGGTATCAACTGGAGAAATCTAGAGAACTTCAACAACTTGATAGCTGAAGTGGGTAAGATTAAGGGTTCTCTATGTCGTTAACGAATATATACCTGAAGATATTCTCCCAGATCTTTGTCTATCATTCTGAAGAAGGTTTTCTAGCAAAACTACACCCATCATCGAAAACTGTGCTACTATTTGTTTGCACAGTTTTAGCTATTCTATGTACACGAGTTGAAGTACTTCTGCTAACTTTAGCAACGTTAATTATCTTAGCTTCAACATCTATAAATTTGAAGAGGATCAGTTCTATATTTATATCGTTAGCCATGTTTATAGCCCCTATGGTGTTCTTCATGATTATCTACATAGCGATAAGCTGTAGATCTCTATATAGATTAGCCGAGACAACGCTATCCATAACTATAGCTATGTCTAGACTTGCAGTAATATCTATAGCTTTCTACATATTCTTCGCAACAACTAAACCCCAGTCTATAGCTAGGGCATTGAATAAACTAGGTATTCCCTATAAATACGGCTACGGTTTTGTTATATCTCTACGCCTTCTATCGATACTTTCAAACGATCTTATCGAGATCATGTCTATTCAAAAACTTAGAGGTCTCAATATAGGTAACAACTTCTTAAACAAGATTAAGAACTACCTAGCTGTATTCATACCCTTAGCGATATCGACACTTAACAGAGTTGATGAGATCACAGTTTCTCTCGAGGTAAAAGGTTTCGGTCTTAAGGATAAGAGATCTTATCTATATGTAGAGCCTTTCAGGTTTACAGACACCATCTTCTCATCTCTATGCATAGCCTTAGCTATAGCTACTCTCTACTTCTGCATATGAATTTCTTTAAACAGATGATAAAATCTTCAGCTTTTCTACAACTTGATCTGAGATACCTACATAGCTTCACATATATAGGCTCCTTAATTCCATAATCTTCGGCATTCACATTGTTTAAAACTTCGAGAGGATCTCCATAAGCTACAACTTTCTTGTTAAGTATAAGCATCTTTGTTGCGTAAGGTAGTACGTAGTCAAGATCGTGTTCAACAACTATTACGGTTACCCCTCCACTTCTCCAGTACATGTATATATATTCGTAGAACTTCTTCTTCGTTAAAGGATCGAGATATGCGCAAGGCTCGTCAAGGATAAGTATCTTCGGTTTAAGAGCTATTACTGATGCTAATACAACTCTCTGTATCTGCCCCATAGACAACTTGTTTACAGGTGTTCTCTTCAAATCCTTTAGACCTAGAATCTCCAGAGCTTCCTCGACCCGCTTCCTAATCTCCTCAGGATCTAGACCAGCATTCTCAAGCGGAAAAGCTATCTCCTCTTCAACAGTTAAAGAGAAAACCTGGTTAACAGGATTCTGCAGAACCACCCCTACTTTCCCGAAGAGCTTTGCAAAACCGTTTTTAACAACATCAACCCCTAGAACTCTTACCCTACCCTCGATACGAAAACCTTCTAGAACATCCTTGACCCCCAGCAAAACCTTTAACAAAGTAGATTTACCACCACCACTAGGCCCCGAAACAACTACAAACTCTCCACAGCTTACCGATAGAGATACACCCTCAAGTATCTTAAACCCGTTAACTGTTTCAACACTTAGATCCTTAACCTCTACACATATCTCCATAGACATAAACCCCTGCTAACTCTAGGTATACCCCAACCTAGCTTTGTTACAGAGCTTATACACCTCAATACGTTGAATAGATAAGCACTACTTTAAATCTACGCAATACTGCTAGTGTATGAGCTATCTATTCCAACTGTTCATAGATTTATAAATTGCGCAGTACAGTATATTTAGGTCTGCGAAGTTCTCTAAAATAAGTTGTAATACCGTGTGAAATTCTTGTCTTGGCATAGCTAGAAGGTCATATCCTGAACATTTAATACCCGATGAGCTATACATTAAGTAAGGGGGTTAATATACATGGTTTCACAGCCAATCACGACTGTTTATACAAGAGAAGGTGATAGCGGGGATACCTTGGTAAGAACTATTAGGTTTCCTAAGTATCATCCTTGTATACATTTCATAGGTTCTGTAGACGAAGCTATGGCGTCTATAGGTCTAGCTATAGAGAGTAGTAAGGTAGAATCTATTGCTAAGAATCTAGAGTATGTCTACGAATTGCTCTCGAAGATAGCAGGATCTATTCAAACAGAGTGGTGTCCAGATGAAGAAGTTATAGCTGAAATCGAGAAGAAGATAGATGAATCTCCTAAACCAAGAACATTTATCCCTAACTACGTTAAGAACCCTCGATACGGAGGTATAGCATCTATAGCGATAGCTAGAACTGTTATTAGAAGAGCTGAGAGATGGTTTTGGCAATGCTTCTATGATACAGGGCTTGGGTGTAAGAATATAGGTATTCTCTTGAATAGGTTATCGGATTTTGTCTTCGTTATACAGTACCAAGCACTTCTGCTAGAAACCTCTACATAGATAAAGAACTTTTCCTGTATCGAGATACCGAGGTATCACTATGGATGGGGAGGATATGGAGCTCGAACTTATCAAGAGATCTATAGTTGATCCGGATGCTGAAGAAGAAGCAAAGAAAATATTCCTATCTAGATTATACGAAGAGGTTCGTAAGAATTACCAGAGGTATGCTAGTAACAGAGGTGAAGTAGTAGAACTACCTGAGTGTGTTAAGAAGAACACAGTATGTGATGAAGATAAGGTGTTTACGTATAACGCTCTAAAAGTTCTCTACTCAAGATATATCTCTAGGAATAGATTAGGGAAAGCTATCGAGACCCCAAGCATGGTTTTTAAACGTGTTGCTATAGGGTTTAGAGGTTTTGTCGATGTTGAGAAACTCTACAAACTTATGATAGATAGGAAGCTCTTATTTAACTCCCCAACGCTCTTCAATATGTATTGCAATGGCGCACGAGGAGCTTTATCAGCATGCTATGTAACACCTGTCTACGACGATCTAAAGAGTATTATGGAAGCTGTAGTTGTACAAGCTCTAACCTTTAAGTATGGAGGTGGGCAAGGATTTTCCTTTAGCAACTTAAGACCTAGAGGATCTCTGGTTAAAGGGACAGGTGGGGTTTCATCAGGGCCGATAAGCTTTATGAAGATATACGATATCGTTACAGAAGCTGTTAAACAAGGTGGTAAAAGAAGAGGCGCCAACATGGGTATTCTACATGACTGGCACCCCGATATATATAATCCCAACTTCGATTCTATCAAAGTATTTACTTCAGCTATACCCCAGCCTATAAAAGAGATCATCAGAAACACATTAGATACTTTAGGCCAAGAATACAACTCTGATCTTTTAAGTAGAATTATCAGCGAACCAGGGGTACCTATAGAGGAAGCTGGTTTTATCCAGATCAAGAGAGGTGCTCTAGGAGATATATATTTAACGAATTTCAATATAAGCGTAGGTATACACGATTTATTCATGGTTTCCGTTATAGAGGATAGAGATTGGTGGATGGTTAACCCAGAGTTTTCTAGCGAAACAACAAATGTTGGTGACTACAGAATACATTATGCTGTAAGTAAGGCTACAGGTCTTGGAAGATTAAGAGAGTTTGTTAACGTTATAGATACTCCATTCTTCTCTATTCTTGAGGAAGAACTCGAAAAGAGCCTAGGTAAAGCACTAAAAATTGTTGAGAGCCTTGGTATATCTGTTGATCAAAAGAATCCTTATGCATGGAGAACTAAAGCTAGAGCGATATGGAGAGAAATCGTTAGGAGCGCATGGGAATCAGGGGACCCAGGTGTTATATTCTTAGATAACCATAACAAGTGGTGTCCAACACCGTGGCTAGGAAGTGTAGTAACTACTAATCCATGTGGAGAACAACCTCTATACCCATATGAATCCTGTAACCTAGGTTCTATAAGTATCGAGAAGTATGTTAGAGCAGATGGGAGTTTCGATTTAGAGTCTTTCGCTGAAGATATATATCTAGCTGTAGATGCTTTAGATGCTGTAATAGATTTGAATAGGCATCCTGATGAAAGGCAAGCTATAGTTAATAGGTTTACGAGGAAGATAGGGTTAGGTGTAATGGGGTTAGCAGACGCATTGGCAAAGCTCGGATATCCGTACGATAGTGAAGAAGCTGTTGCATTTACACTAGTAATAGCTGCTGCTCTAGAGGTGTTCTCCTGGAAAAGAAGCTGGGAGCTAGGAAAGGCTAAGGGGGCTGCACCAGCTTTTACTTGTAGATCTTGGGATTGGATAACAATGAAATGCCTAGAGAATGAAGATCCCTCCAAACTTATCGATATGCATACACCAGCACTTGTTAAAGCTGGCTATGTAGTTAATGTTGAAGAAGGTTGGCTTACAGTTAAATACCACGATTTATCTGTACCACAAGAAGTGATAGATAAGCTCATCGGGGAGGCTAGGAATAGGGTTAAGAGGGATGGAGGTGTAAAACTCGTTAAATTCGAAGTTTTGAGGAAAGTTCTTGAAGATGTTTTTAGAATAACTGAGGAACATCTAGCTGAAGCTTTATCAATGCCTGCTGAAGCTCTTGTCAAGAGCCCAAGGCATCTACTAGCTTTAGCAGTATTCTCACCTGTTAAAGCTTGGAATAAACTTAAGGAGTATGGAAAGAAAATAGGAGCTGTAGCACCTAGGAACACCGCTGTAACCTCAGTAGCTCCAACAGGTTCTATAAGTATTATAGCTGGAACTAGCAGCGGTATAGAACCTTACTTCGCTCTTGTCTATAGGAGAGTAGTTGCTGTAGGAGATTTCCTCGAGGTTGTGAAGATATTTAGAGACCGTGTTCTACAGATCATTGATAGAATCGGTATCGACAGATCTATAGCAGAGAAGCTTATGGAGATAATCGGAAAGAATAAAGGTAGTATAAGAAAATCATTGAAACAAATAGAGTCTGATCTCAACATACCTGAAAACATAGTTAATGAGCTATACAAACTTGCAGAGATATTCCCAACAACACTAGATATAGATCCGTGGTACCATCTAGCACATCAAGCAGCGGCACAGCTATACATAGACCAAGCGATATCGAAGACGATAAACATACCTAGAGAATCAACAGAACAAACAGTTGAAACAATATTCCTAGTAGGATGGCTCTTAGGATTAAAAGGTGTAACAATATATAGAGATGAAAGCAAGTCGACCCAAGTAATACAATATAATACAATTAGAGAAAATAACCAAAAACTGAAGAAATACAGACTACAATTAAACAAAATAAGTGTTACGGAAAATATGAAAAACATAGGAAATAGCCATAGTGAAAACATAGGTATCGAGGAAACCGAGGTAAAAATAGATCAAGAAACAAATTCAACGTGTAAAACATGTAATATATAGAGTTAACCTATTTAGAATCCTTAATGTATATTTATTTACTAGTACTTCAATAGTTTGTTTCTTGGTGTTTTAAATTGGGTGAAGATATCCGTCAGACTGTTCTAGAACTTGAGGAGAAAGTTTCAGAGCTTAAGGATCGTGTTGAAAAACTTAGCAATGTTATTAAGTTATTAGCTAGCGCTATTGTTGTTGTTCCTCAAGAACTTGTCGAGGTTAGTAGTAGTTGTAGATCTGTAGTTAATGATTTTATAGATGCTGTAGCTGGTTTTGAAGATATTTCTCCTGATCTTAAAGATAGGTATAGAAAGATGTTTATATATATGTTAGAAGTTAAGTTACTTTATTTAAAAACCGGTTTAGAGAATAGCTATTCTATGCTAAGCAATATTATTGAAAGTATTGAAGAAGTAGATAGTATTGTTGGAGAAGCTCTTGATATCATGGTGCGTGAGTTTATAGGTATAAACCTTGGGTCTGTTGTAGAGGTTATACTATCTATTTCAAGAGAAATCGGTATAGATTTCGAAGAACTCGCTAAAATACTTGTTAATTCCCTAGGTAAAGATTTAGCGAAAAATATTGTAGATCTTAACTCAATTAAACGTTACTATGGCGATAAAGCTGTACAGCTATGGAGAAAAACTCTAGAGAGCTAATTTTGCATGATGATTGATATGAAAGTTGATGCTATCCGTTTAAGAGATGATAGACCTGTTACATTAGCTACTTACCTACTTGATCTATCTCCTCAGATAGCTTGGGGGAAGAGACCCGCTGTTGTTATATGCCCTGGAGGTGGATATATGTATACATCTGATAGAGAAGCGGAACCTGTTGCAACTGTTTTTCTTTCTAAAGGATACCATGCTTTTGTTTTAAGGTATACAACAGAGGATATGGGTGTTAAGAAAGTTTATCCTGATGCTCTATACGATCTCGCTAAAGCAATAGCTTTAATACGTAGTAGAGCAGATGAATGGGGTGTAGAAAGAGATAAGATAGCTTTAGTAGGTTTCTCGGCAGGTGGTCACCTAGTTGCTATGTATAGTGTTCAATGGTATAGAGGTTGGTTAGAGAAAGAGCTTGGGATCCCGAAAGAGATGTTGAAGCTTAATGCGGTTATACTTGCTTATCCAGCAGGTCTCGATTTCGTTACTATGTACGAGGTTTTCAAAGGTAGAATAGGTAGAGGTGTAGAGGTTTTCCGTAAAATGGTTTCGCTACTACTAGGATCATCGGAAGAAGGTATCTCTGTAGATAAGCTAAGAGAAGTAAGCCCTATAACCTACGTCGATAGTAATACTCCACCAACTTTTATATGGACAACAGCTGACGACCCTATAGTACCTGTTGAAAGCATTATAGCGTACGTATATACTTTAGCGAGGAATAACGTTCCATTCGAGCTACATATATTCGGACACGGAGTTCACGGACTTTCACTATCAACAAGAACTACAGCTAAAACACTTGATCAAATCGATACCCGTGTAGCTAAATGGGTTGATCTAGCTCTTAGCTGGCTAGAGGAGAACGTATTCAAAGAATCTGTCTACCCCTATCCTCTATCACCGGTATAGTTAGTATGGACATGTTTAGCATCTCTTGTTGAAGATATAAATAGCTGTCAAGAGGTAGAGTTCTCTAGGGGTTGAGCTATGGTTTTCAATTTCGTTGGTAAGAAGATTAGGTTATCTAGGATACTAAGGGATGGGAAAGCTGTTGTATTCGCATTTGATCACGGTGTTGAACACGGCCCAAGTGATTTCCCTCCCGAACACATAGATCCAAGAGTTATACTTAAGAAAGTTGTTGATGCAAATGTTGATGCTGTTATGCTTCTACCTGGGATGGCTTACCTAACCTACGATATATGGGGGAACAAAACATCTCTAATTATTAAGATAACTAGTAAAACTAACCTCAGACCTGAAGATCAAAGACTACTTCAAAGTGTTTTCGGCTATGTTGAAGACGCTGTTGCACTAGGTGCTGATGCTGTTGCCGCAACTGTTTACTGGGGTAGTCCTTACGAAGATTCTATGCTAAACCTATGGTTCAGTATAAGAGAAGCTGCAGAGAGATACGGTCTACCATGTCTTCAACTAGCTTACCCCCGCGGACCAGCTATAAAGAATATGTACGATGTCGAGGTAGTTAAATACGGTGTTAGAGCAGCTATTGAGAGTGGTGCAGACCTTATCAAAACGTACTACACAGGTTCAAGAGAAACTTTTGCTGAGGTAGTTAAAGTTGCTGCAGGTATTCCTATCCTTATGAGTGGCGGTCCTCAGAGAGAGAAACCTATAGACTTTTTGAGAGATGTTAAGAATGTTATGGATGCAGGAGCTCAGGGAGTTGTTGTGGGTAGGAATGTTTTTAGACATAGAAACCCTGGTGGAATGATAAAAGCTGTTATGGCTATTGTTCACGAAGGTAGAGAACCAGAGGAAGCTATAAAACTAGTTGAATAGGGATACCGATACATGGACCGTAGATATGACCTGGTTACAGTTGGTCACGCTCTTGTTGATATAAGGATTGTTGTTGATAGGTTTCCAGCTCCAGATGAAGAAGCTGTAGTACTTAGCCAGACATGGGGTGCAGGAGGATCTGCTGTAAATACAGCAATAGATGGTAGTAGACTTGGGTTGAGGACAGCTGTTATAGCTAAGATTGGTTTCGATAGCTTTGGCAGAATTATAGTTGATGAACTTCTCAGGGAAGGAGTGGATATATCCGGTCTAAGAGTTTCTTCAACAGGTAGAACAGGTTTCACTATAGTTGTTATCGATAGAGATGGAAATATAGTTATGTACGGTTTTAAAGGAGTTGCGGAAGAGCTAGAGCCGAACGAAGTAGATAACGAGATTATATCTACGGCTAGGTATGTGCATATAGCAAGCCTAAGGCTAGATACATCACTTAAAGTAGCTGAAATAGCTAGGAAAGCTAGCGCTAAAATCTCTTGGGATCCTGGTAGAGTTCTAGCTAAGAAAGGGTTGAAAGAGCTTGAGAAAATGATTAAGAGTGTAGATATAGTCTTGGTGAACAAGGTAGAGGCTTCAGCTATAACAGGTCTAGATATTGATAAGTATAGAGAGTCAGCAAAGATATTGAAAGACCTAGGACCAGAACTAGTTGTAGTGAAACTAGGTTCCCGAGGTGTATATGCGTTCGGGGATGGAGTAGATGAAGAAGTCCCGGCTGTTAAAGTGGATAGAGTTGTAGATACAACAGGTGCTGGAGATGCTTTTGCAGCAGGTCTTATAGCAGGGATTCTAAGGGGTTACTCTTTAAGAAAAGCTCTTCTATACGCAAACGCTGTAGCTGCTTTGAAGATAACTAAGCTAGGATCTCACGAAGCTCCTACACATAAAGAAGTTGTAGAATATATATGGGAAGCTATCTAGTAGCTACAGCATTAGAGCTACTAAATACGATAGCAATGCTATTAGATAAGCTGTAGATATCATAACGATAACCGATAGCAATACGTATTTAAAGCTCTTCGACTCACTATATATTGTAGCAAGAGTAGCTAGACAAGGTATATACAGCGTTATGAATAGTGTGAACGCTATAGCTGATGGTATTGATAACCCTAGTTTTTGAAACGCTTCTTCAAATGATGTAGAGTTTGTAGCAGTTACTATAGCACTTACAACAAGTTCTTTAGCTAGGAACCCCATGATTATAGCGTACATAGTTATCCAAGCTTTCTCCCCCGAAATACCTAGTGGCGATAGTAATGGTGCTAAGAATCGAGATATCTGAGCAGCTATACTACCCCCTACATCCTCTGTATATTCTGTAGATAAGCTGATGTGTAGAAGTATCCATGAGATAATGCTTACAGAGAATATAACTGTACCTGCTTTAACTAAGAAATGCTTTAGGTAGAACCATGTAAACCACCAAACAACTCTTGCATAAGGTCTATGTAGAGGTGGTAGTTCTAGGAGGAGCTCTGCCTCCTCATAAACCCCTCTCCTCTTGCTGACTACGCTAGCTATATAGCTGAGAACTATGAAGACAGAGAATGCTACAAAATATGCGAGAGGAACTAGGATAGCTCCAGCAAACCCACCAATAGCTGTTGCTATAGCTAGCAAAACTACTAACCTCGCTTGACAAGGTATGAAAGGTGTTAATATTACGAGTTTTATTCTCTCTAAAGGGTTGGGGGAAGCTCTGGAACCCATAACACCTGGAACATTACATCCTAGGGATAGAGTTATAGGTAGTAGAGAGTGACCTGAAAGCCCTATTCTCTGAAATAAGAGGTGAGTACCTATAGCTATCCTCGTCAATACACCTGAATCTTCGAGAGCACCAAGTATAGCCATAGCTATAGCTATTAAGGGGATAAATATTAGAACAGATGCTAAACCCCCTAGAACACCGTTGACTATAAACGATGTTAATGGTCCTTCACCTAGAGTATCCACTACAACATTACCTATGTATTCGAAAAGTTTCTCAACTAAACTTGATAAAGAGTACTCCTCAAAGATGTCGCCGAGTTCGCTGTACCCGAGGTTTCTGAGGATATCTGATATAGGGTACCCTGTATTCACAATGAACACAGCTAGAAATATTGCTACAATTATGCTGAACGATATTATAGGAGCTGTAAAAGGATTGAAAAATATTTTATCAATTATACGTTCTTTCCTAACTACCCTATGTTTAATAATAGCGTTTTTAACGATTTCCCGGGCATAGTTAAACCTTTTCATAGATATGAAAGCTGCTAAATCTATACCTATCCTCCGCTTAGCTTCTTCCCTAATCTCTTCCAACTCTCTATACTGGTTACCTAGAGCTTTCCTAAGTATATCCTCTACCTCAGCATCGCCTTCGAGAAACTTTATAGCGAGCCATCTCGTGGGATACCTCAGATTCTCTGAATATCCTTGAACGATATGTTCTATAGAATCTATGAAAGGCTCTAGCTCTCCATAATCAATTTTTAGCAAAGGCTTCTCCATACCTACAGATCTTATCACGGTATCTAGGAGTCTATCTAAACCAACTCTTTTTAATGCTGATACAGGGACCACAGATGTGTTCAACCTTCTCTCGATAAGATCGAAGTTTATATGTATACCTCTGCTATGAGCTTCATCAACTTTAGTAACAGCTACTACAATGTTCCCTACGAGTTCTCTAATCTCTATAGCTAGGTACAGAGTCCTTTCTAAGTTGAGAGATTCTACGAGAACTACAACTACATCAGGTTTCTCTTCAACAATAAATCTTCTGGATATCCTCTCCTCTAGAGTTGTATAGGAGAGACCATATATACCAGGCAAATCGATAACAACTAATTCGTAATCTCTATAGTTTAAATGCCCCTCATGTTTTTCAACAGTTGTACCAGGCCAGTTAGTTACAATAGCATTACCTCTAGTAATCGCGTTGAAGAGAGTCGATTTACCAACATTTGGCTGACCAACAAATGCGATCCTTATCGTTTTCCTCAACTTGAGTCAACCTTTACAAGAATCTTCTTAGCTATACCTCTACCAATAGAAACCTCTGTATCACCTACACGAACAACTACAGGACCTACACCCTTATTAAAAACAACCTCGAGTTTTGAACCAGGAACTATACCCATCTGATACAGTCTACGCGACCACCCATAGCTACCGACTTCAACTACAATAACTCTCGAACCTTCTCTCACCATATCTAAGCTTATTATCTCCATACACATACAACCAAGTATTTTAGACGCGTCTAAATTCTCGGAGATATATAACTTAAAAAAGCTTTTATGGAGCTCTATATAGACATTTGAAGTTTATTTAAAGAACTTATTCAAGGTCTAGATCAAGAAATATTGAAATTGTACAAAAATTGCTTAGTGTGTACTAGATGTAGTCAGCCTTTGTGTATCCCTAGCTTTCTCCAACTTTATCCCAAGGTAATCCATTACCTGTTCTAGTAATCTCTGCTTTAGTTCCTCATCGTTAACCACATTGATTAGCTGAAGTAATGCTAAAATCTTTGTATTCTCTTTAACTATGTCGACTAGATCATCGATAGAATCTCTTACTTCTCTAACAGTTTGAACAAGGTGATGCATAAGTTCGTATAGATGTGCTACTTCGTGAGCAATAATATCAAGACCTACCTCATGTTCATCTACATGTTCTTGGTGAACTTCTTCAGCTACCTCCTCGTTCTGGTTGTTCTCCTCCGGCTCCTCCTTCATAATCTTTTCCGTAATCTTCTTCAGATCTTCCTCGTTTTTAGGTATCTCTAACCTGCTAATCTTTACCAATAGGTAGCCACCTTCAACTCTACGAACTGTATATCCTTAAGTTTATCTAAAGTCTAAACTTTTTGACAGGTTTCGTTGTCTTCTTCTCCCAATCACTTAAGATATGTTTTTTAATCCCTTTAATATTGTTGACGTAGTTTATAGCTGATAAAGCTGCTACAACACCTGATGCTGCAGCTATGGCTGCTTGTTTATAAGGTGTTGAAGCTACATCTCCTGCTGCAAAAAGTCCTTCTGTTTTCGTTCTACCGTAGCTATCCACAATTATCTCACCTTTCTCGTTTACTTCGACGAATTTCTTCAGGAAATCGATTCTTGTTTCGAAACCTAGCTCAACGAATACACCATCAACATCAACTTCAACTGTTTCTCCTCGAATACTCTGGATAACGATTTTCTCTACTTTCTGCTCCCCCTTAAGACCTACTATCCTAGATCTTGGAAATAGCTTTACGTTTGGTATCTGCTTAGCTTTTACAACAGATACATCTTCTTCAACAGGTGTTACATAGTATATCTCCCGAGCTATATTGCTAAGCATTTCAAGAGCTTCAACACCTTTCTCACCGAAACTCGCAAGAGCAACTTTTTTACCTCTATACAGAGGTGCATCGCATATAACGCAATAGCTAAGACCTTTACCAACGAATTTATCCTCCTCAGGAACCCCGAGCCTCTTCGGAGCTTTACCACATGCAGCTATAACAGCTATAGCTCTGAATACCTCTCCTTTCTTCGTCTTTAAAACAAAGTATGCACCTTCTTTCTCTAAGGACACAACCTCATCTATAAAAACTTCTGCACCAAAAGATGTTGCTTGTTGCTGAACTTTTAGAACAAGGTTTAGCCCAGGTAACGGATCAACACCTGGATAGTTCTCTACTAGAGATGCGTAGGATAGCTGACCACCTATATCTATCGTGACTACAGCTGTTTTCAATCCTTGTCTAGAGGTATATAAAGCTGCTGAAAAACCAGCTATACCACCACCAATAACAACAACATCATACTCGTAAACCATAGATAACACCTACCTAATTCTCACTAGCAAATCTATATTAAAGCTACTTTATTTAGTCCAAACATAAGCAAGTACGGAGTTGAATAAATTTAGATATCTGTGGATGCTTAACACTATAAAGTATATAGGTGATATTCAAATATCTTCACTCTCACTATAACCTCTTAGATTATCTACACTATAAGTTAGCAGAAATAAAAAATATTTACAGATACAATCAAGTACTGTTAATGGGAAACGCTAGGTATTAAGGGTTATTTTAGATGAAGATATTGATTATATCGGATATTCACGGAAACTCCGTGGCGTTGAGAACTGTTTTAGAAGATGCTAAAAGATGGGATTATGTATGGGTTCTAGGTGATCTTGTTGACTACGGTCCTGAACCACATATTGTAATAGATATTGTTAGAGAGTTGAAACCTGATGTCATTGTTATGGGTAACCATGATTACGCTGTAGCATTCAATACTGATTGTAGATGCGATCCTGAGATACATGAGCTTAGCGAATACACAAGGAGAAATATCTCGTATAGGTTACTATCGAGAGAGCAGATCGAATGGTTAAAGAGTTTACCAATTAAAATCGAGAAGAATGTTAATGGAAGAAAGATCTATATTGTCCATGGCAGTCCCAGGAACCCTCTCTACGGATATCTAAAACCAGATCTATCTAAAGATGAAATTCTTCTCCAGATAACCCCATCTATATATGCTGTAAAACCGAGACCTGTAAACGCAGATATAGTTCTCGTCGGACATACACATATACCTACTACAATACTCGTCGATGATAGATATATATTGAACCCGGGTAGCTGTGGACAACCAAGAGATGGAGACCTTAGAGCATCTTACGCTATATACGATATAGAGAAAGGTGTTTTCGAAATACGTAGAGTTAAATACGATATTGGTAAAGTTGTTGAGAAACTTAAAAATCTTAACCTAGAGGAACGCTACCTTAAATGGCTTGAAAATATCTTAATAACAGCGTCTATCCATAGAACTTAAGAACACTTTACTTACTTTCAATGTTTACACATCTTTCTATAGAACATGTATATAGGTATTAAGCCGAGTACTAATGTAGTGAATAATGATACTATGAATAATGATTTAAAGCTTCCTGTAACATCTCTAATAAGACCTGCAATAACTGTACCTACAAATACTGCTGTTGAATATCCTGTCATTAGTAGAGGCCATGTTAACGAGTATTTATTAGACGAAATAACGGTCCTTATTTCTGTTGGTGCTATAACCATCCAACCGCCTAGGGTTAAGTATATTATTATAGATGTAAGTATAAACGTTGTATACGATGGGTATAACCATAGCGTTACTGATGCAAACACTGTTAACAAGTAATTTAGTATTGCTGAGAATAGAAATCCTTTCATATCTATTAACTTTCCATATACCACCCTACCAATACCGTTGAATATAGAGAAAATAGCTATGAGATAACCCATAACCTCAGGCTTTATAGAAACAATCTCTACTCCAATCTGTTTAACGTACCCTATATATGCCAAAGGTGTGAATAGTCCTGTGAAGTATTGAAGCCATACGCTCCAGAAGCATTTAGAGGATAGGATATCTATTAGATCTCTACCTATATCTCCGTATCTCTCTCTCCCTCTAAACTCAGGGTTTACCTTAGCGAAAGAAGCTATAGCTAGAGATACCCCTAGATACGCTATACCTATGAATTTCAACATTGTGCTGAACCCATTACTTTGAACATGTATTCGAGTAGCGGTGCTACCACAAGAGAAGATATTCCGAAACCTGTACGAGCTATACCAACAGCTAAACCAGGTTTATCCGGTATCCAAGAAGTTGCTATAGGCAAAGTCATGCTATCCATAAGAGCTAGTCCAAAACCTGCCAGAAGGTATGATAAACTGACCTCCTCCCCGCCCTGAAGGGCGAGGCTTTCAGTTGTAAGGTATCCCCGCTTCCGCAGAGCTGACGCTCCATAGCTTCTGAATCTCGTAACCTATAACACTATATGAATACAGTGTACCTCCTAGAAATGTTATTACAAAACACATTCCTGGGTAAACCCATCTACGCTTACTGTTCAACATAAGGATCATCGAGATTCTGCATTTGGGAAGAGCTTAAAAGATTTCTTGATCTTTTACCATCCCAGCGTTAACTTGTAAAATATTCTGATGGAATTGTTGTAGACCGGATTATTTGCTATAGTATGCATCTAGAGAAAACATCGCGATAAGACCAATTAATAGAGATAACGTTGCTTTAAGCTCTCTTTTTTCTGCATGGGTCTCGGGAATAACCTCATGGCTAACAACGTATATCATAGCTCCAGCAGCAAATGACAACATATACGGCAAAATACTGCGAGATAGAGATGCTAGAATAGCTATTATCAATGCAGCTAAAGGTTCTACAGCTCCACTCAGAATAGCTATCCACATCGCTTGACCAATTCTTTTACTTGTCGATACAAGTGGTAGAGATACAGCTAAACCCTCAGGGATATTCTGTATCCCTATAGCTATAGCTAGAAGAACCCCTCTCTTAAGCGATTCAACAACAGCTGCACCAACAGCCGCACCCTCGGGTATATTATGTATAATTATAGCTATGACCAGAAGCCATATCATCCTCATCTTCTTCCGAAGTTTTTCAGACCCTTCAAAACCTTTAACAAGGTGTTCATGGGGTAGAACTCTATTCACAATCTCAACGAAAAGTGCTCCACATAGAAAGCCAACAACTGTTGGAAAAATTCCCCCAATTTCTGTAGCTGGTATAAGTAAAGATGTAAAAGATGCTGATATCATAACACCGGCTGAGAAACCCATTCCATAGGGAATTATAGTTTCACCAACTTTAGCACCTAAAAGAGCTGGTAAAGCGCCTAAAACAGTCAATACAAATCCTATACATGCTGTGAGAAAACTTTGTACAATTACATTGCTTGAAATACTCTGGATACCTATAACTATAGCTTCAACAGGATCCATACCTAATCCCTGTCAAAATTCTCTAAAAATACTTAATCATCAAGATACAAAATTTTACTCTACATCCATATCTATGATGTAGTTTTACAGGTGTATTCCATATCAACAGTTCTACTTATTACACTAAGTATTTAGGTAGTTGTTCTTCAAACTCTTTTCTTCTCGGGATAGCTGTTACAGCACCTCTTCTAAGACATTTCAACCCTGCAACAATATTAGAATATATAACAGCTTTACTAAGCTCTATTTCTTCAAGTAGATAGAAAACTATGAAAGCAGCTGTCCATGCATCTCCAGCACCTGTTGTATCTACAGGTTTTATCTTTATAGCTGGTTGAATTGTTTCCTCTTTCTTAGTCTTTACATATGCTCCTTGAGATCCCAGCCTTATAGCTACAATCTCTAGATTCCTGTACCTCTCCATCAACTTCTCCGATACCCATCTATAGTCTCTCGACATAAACATGTTCTCAAGCTCATCGAAACCCATTGTGATCATCGTCGAGATCTTGAAGTACTTATCCATAGATTTTAAAGCATTTTCACCGGAACCCCATATATCTTGTCTATAGTTAGGATCTATAGATACATGTAGACCTTTCTCAAAGGCTTTCTCCATAGCTATATAAACAGCTTCTGATAAAGATGGATATGCTGTTGCAACACCTGATACATGTAGAACTCTAGCCTCTGTAATACCGTTTAAATCTAGATCGCTTGGAGATAACATAGTGTCGGCTGTTCTTACCCACGGTTCTCTATAGAAGAAGAAATCTCTTTCACCACCTTCTTTAAGTAGAACAAAAGCTAAACTAGTTCTAGCTTTCTTAACTACGAGCCACCTAGTATCAACCTCTTCCACCTCTAGGAACTTCTTAAGCATATAACCAAAAGGATCATCACTTACAGCACCAACAAAAGCAGATCTATGCCCAAGTCTAGCAACACCTACAGCAACATTAGCAGGTGCACCACCAAAATGTATCTCTAAAACCATGCCATCCCTATACATCCCCACCTCTACAGGTATTACATCAACAAGTATCTCACCCATACAAACAACCTCAACTCTACCCAAAGTACCCACCCCTAGATACAACTTTCAGTATTAAGCTATATATAAACATTGTTGTAGATTATAAATAAAACACAAAATAAAATAAGTTAAAAAAGTTGAGTTAGAGGTAATTACTTAAGATCTGCGTTTCAACTACATTCGATTTGTATCCACTTAGTGTTGAAGCAGTATTCACGCTCTATTTCTATGCTTTTACTAACCTTTATATCTCTAGACGAAGCCCCTATCCTTACCTCGTACAAACCTTTCTCAACAACCCATCTACCTTTTACATAACTTGCCAGGTACTTTATTGGGATATCTATAACTACTTCATCTTCTTCTCCAGGCTTAAGCGTCTTCGTCTTCTTAAAACCTTTGAGTTCTTGGTACGGTTTATCTATGGATCCTCTAGGAGGTTTAATGTATACCTGTACAACTTCTTTTCCTGGGTACCCACCTACGTTCCTAATTTTCAACTTTATCTTTATCTTATCAACATCTTTCTCTACATACATATCGCTGAACTCGAATTTTGTGTAGCTCAACCCGTAACCGAATTCATATGCAGGTTCAACACCGAATGTATCGTAGTACCTATAACCAACGTATATACCTTCTCTGTATACAAGTTCTTGCCTAGGTTCGTAGGGAAACATCCTTGTAGCTGCGTCTTGCTCTAGATCTCTAGGCCATGTTAACGGCAGTTTACCACTTGGAGATACCTTCCCTAGAAGTATATCTGCTAAAGCTCTACCACCTTCTTGTCCAGGTAACCATATGACTAGGATAGCGTCTACAAGATCTCTCCAGCTAACGATATCTATCGGGCTAGGGATGTTGAGGACTACGATAACCTTCTTACCGTGTTTATGGAAAGTTTCCGAAACTCTTAACAGCAACCTGTACTCATCGTCTCTTAGGTAAAAATCTCCTTCAACTGGTTTCCTATCCCAACCTTCTCCAGAGATCCTAGAGATAGTTACTATAGCTACATCGTTTCTCTTAGCGATCTCCTCGAGGAACCCGTCGTCGAATGGGTCTTCAGGTAGATGTAGAGTTCTATAGTACTCGATAAGCATTTCAGATATATCGAAGAGTAACCACGTTAGGAAACCTTTGTTATCGGATTTAACAGCTGTATCTCTTAACCTCCTAAACATCTCTATACAATCACCAAGTTCGTACAGAGGTAGCATATACCTTCTGTACACTTTCTCCACATCTTCATCTACTTTAAAACCTCGTTCCCTCAGCCCCTCAGCTATCGAAACAGTATACCTTGCATGTACATATCCACTACCAAGCCCTCCTCTAACAGTGTAGTAGGACCCTCTCCCGAATAAAGCTACTCTTGAACTGCTCTTGATGGGTAAAGCACCGTCGTTTTTAAGGAGAACTATACCTTCTAAAGCTGCTTCATAAGCTATTCTAGCATGCTCATCTAGATCCGGTTTGTTAGACCATCTATAGCCTTGGTATTTCAAACTCTTTAAAATAATTGACAGAACCTTTCTATCCCTCTCCTCTATATCTTCTATCCTCAGCTCACCACGTTTATAAGCATCGATAAGCTTCTTAACTATACCATCGTCACCAGGCATAATCAGGTCTACCCCTGCTTTAACCTGCTCAATAGGGTTATCCCCTGCGAACCAATCCGTCATAACAAGGCCTTCGAATCCCCAATCCTCTCTCAAAACCTTCGTCAACAACCACAGGTTTTGAGTACAGTAGTAACTGTTTAACTTGTTGTACGCAGCCATGATAGCCCAAGGCTTGGATAACTCTATAGCTATCTCGAAAGCTCTTAGGTATATCTCTCTCAAAGCTCTCTCATCAACAACTATGTTCACATACATCCTCCCAGCTTCCTGATCGTTTCCAACGAAATGCTTTAATGTGGCTCCAACACCAACGCTTTGAACACCTCTAACATAGGCAGCTACTATAACTCCTGATAGAAGAGGGTCTTCTGAGAAATACTCGAAATTCCTTCCACCGAGAACAGTTCTATGGATATTAAGTGCAGGGGCTAAGAGTATATCTACTCCATACTCTTTAGCTTCTTCACCAATAGCTTTACCAACTTTTTCAACAACTTCGAGATTCCATGTAGATGCTAACATGATCGCGTTAGGGAAATGAGTTGCGTAGAACTCCCCCTGTACACCGAATCTTAGAGGAGCTATCCTAACACCTGCAGGTCCATCAGCTAGAACTATAGCCGGTATACCGAGCCTAGAAATAGACCTAGTCTCGCCAGCTGCTCCAGGAACTGTTGTTGAAGACCCTGCTCCTACTAGGAGAGATATCTTCTCCTCGATAGTCATCTGCTTCAATATTTCCTCAACTTTAGACATAGAACTCCCAGTAATCAGATCAAGACCCTGGTATTTAAGAGTTCCAGAGTAATAAGTATGAAGATGATGCTCATGTAGAACTACGTAGATATAGTTATAGAGTTGGGTTCTTTTTAACCGAGCTAAGCGTAGCTACTTCGCCGTTAACAACTTCTATAACATTCTTAGAAATATCTTCGAGATCTCTATACATGTAGTGTGTAGCTATCACAACTATCCCTCCATCTCTAACGATTCTCTGGATATCCTCTATGAGAAGCTTAACCTTTGTATTGTCTAGGAATGTGAAAGGTTCGTCGAGAGCTAGTATCTTTGGTTTCAAGATTAAAGCCCTAACAATGGTCATAGCCTTAGCCTGACCTGCGCTAAGCTTATTAACAGGTTTATCTAGGACTTCTCTTAACCCGTACCTCGAAATATACTCCAGAACCTCGTCTCCTCTCTTCTCCCCTCTAAGCCTTAGCCCGAGCTCTACATTATATCTAACCGATCCTCTAAGAAGAACAGGTTTATCGTGAACATATACAATACTTTTTCTAATCAAGGACTTTTCATCATCACCTAAAACCCAGAAATCTCTACCGTTGACAAGAACACTACCTTTCGAAGGCTTAATTATTAAAGATAATATCTTCAGCAGAGTTGTTTTACCAGAACCATTAGGACCTACTACTACATATAACCCAGGTTCCCTGAGGACTAGGTTAACATCTTTCAGAACGTATGTATAGCTATCGTAGCTATACCAAATATTCTTCAACTCGATCTCCATAGAACATACTCACCTAGAACCTTCAACACAGCAGCTATAGTAGCTGTAATAGCTATGAGTACCCCACCGAGCTGAATAGCTTGCTCGTAATTACCTAGGGATGTTTGTAAAGCTATAGCTGTTGTCAATACGTTCGTATATCCCTCTATACCCCCACCAACTACTAGAGCTACACCTAGCTCACCTATAGCTCTAGAGAAAGCTAGTAGATAAGAAGATATCATGATTGGTACAAGCTCTCTTATAAGTATCTTTACAACATGTTTTTCTGAACCTCCTAGAGATAGAACAAGTTCTCTTACATAGTTCTTCAACTCGTATACATATCTAAACATATGGGTTACAGCTATAGGTAGTGCAACTAAGAACTCCCCTATTATTATTGCGTAAGGTGTGTAGAGAATACCTAGAACACCTAGAGGACCTCTAGGATAGAACAATATGTATAGAACAACGCCTATAACTATCGTTGGGAAACCTACGAAAATCTCGAAAATGCTCAACACCATCTCAGCTCTTCTCCTAGATAAACTAGATAAAGCTATAGATATAGCTAAAGCTAACGAGAAAGCTATTAAAGATGCTATCGACGATATGTATAGACTTCTCAACGTTACAGATGTTATAGACTCCATAGACAGCCCGTTTGTCTCTAGATGTTCATTCTCATTAATTTATGTTTATTCGTCGCATCTAGAGACTTTCTCCTCATCCACTCCTTCATTGGTAGCACTGCTACCTCTAGAGTGGGTTCACTGGGCATTGGGGCTAACGGCACGAGCCCCTTGAGAGTTAGATATTTTCTCTCAAGATTCAACACGGCTACTACATCTCTACCAGCTTTAAAACCACATCTAGGGCATTTGAGCTGCCTCGGAGCATCGCCCCTCATCAGCTTAGAGCCACAGAACAGACATTTAGATGAAGTATTTCTCGGATCTACCTTAACCACAGGGACTCCTCTCTCTAAACACTTCTCCTCAATAGCCTTAATCATGCCTCTAAAGCCTGCTTGGTATATTCTATGTCTTAACATCGAATCTTTAACATTTTCAATCATGTTCTTAGGACAGTGTTTAGGAAGCTTCTCCAACACGACTATAGCATTGAGGTTCTTAGCAATATTGGCGATAATGTTCGCAATCTTCAACCTAATATCCTTCTTCCTCCTACGCTCCCTGCCATGAACAGCTCTACCAACATACCCATTGCCCTTAACACTCTGCACAGCCTCTCTATATTTAGCGTAGCCAACGGTGATCCTCTTAATCCCAGTCTCGAGAATATACACTTTATTGAGAAGTTTAACAGTCACGTTGTTCTCATTAACATCAATTGATATGACATGTTTAACATTATTCTCATCAACATTGACAGATTTAACAAACACAAAGTATACTAGTAGCCTCTTATACCTATGGTCGAGCTTTATCTTCAGTTGTGTTCTCAATATCCATCCACTATTAATATATCTCCAGTACAGCTTGTGGGGGATCAGCTCTACTGGTATCCAGCCCTTGTGGGTGTAGATGAGGATTGTTGTATACCCTACACGCCTCCACAAGTGGTCGTCTAGCCATATGCTAACTCTATTAATCACAGGCTTCTCAGACTTTGCCAAACCCTTCTTCCTGAGCTTGTTGAAGCTCTTAATCCTAGTAGAAGCGTCTTGGCAAGCAGTATGGATATAGTGGCTAGGTAGTTGTGGTTATCTTTTGCGCAACTCACGATACTTATCCCTCTTCAGCCTGGTGAACGAGTCGATGCTGTTTCTAAACCCATAATCTACAAGTTCAACGAGGATCTGCCTATAGAGATCTTCAAGCTCTCTAAATACTTCAAACTTCTTCTCAGTAAGCTCAACACTCAGCACAACAACTGTCTTAACAACTTCAATCACTCTTATCAACCTCTTCTAGTATCTTCTTGAATCCTTCTACAAGCCTCTTCTTCTTATGGCTTCTCAACCCGTAGAGCTTCCCAGCGAAGGAAGTCACGATCTCTATCAAGTCCTCTACAAGCTCCTGGTAAGCGTCTTTGGGTTTTTCTCCAAATACAACCTCTACTCTAATACCATACTGTTTGAAGAAGTATTCTAAATACTCGAAGCCGAATCTAGTCAATCTATCTCTATACGTTACTACAACTACGTCTACCTGTCTATTGATAACATAGTTAAAGAGCTTTAGCAAGCCTCTCCTATCGGTCTTCAACCCGCTCGCAACATCGCTCAGCACATCGACAACTTTGTAACCCTTAGAGGAGCAGTACTGCGTCAAGTACTCTATCTGCCTCTCCAGGTCGTTCTTTTGATCAGCTGAGCTTACGCGGGCATTACACGATCGCTCTAATCTCTTTGCTAATAGGCAGACCTTTAGCAATTCTTCTAACCTCGCTCTCGGGAACTCTATACTTGCCACCGGCAGTTCTAATAGCTCTGATCCTTCCTTCTCTAACCCACCTGGATAGGGTGGAGTAGCTGATGCCAAGCCTCTCACAAACCTCCTTAGGTCTCAACAACTTCTCTGAAAACTCTGAAATAACTGACACGAGTAAAAACAAACAAAACCAAAACTTATAAATCTAACCCCCAGGTCATCAACTACGAAACAGCCCCCTACGGTTCTATCCTAGCTAGGTTTTCCCAAGCTTTAAACACAACCTCTTTACTATCTTCAACAGGGTTCAGTAAACCTCTGTACCTCACCCTTATCAATTCTTGACCACGGGTAAGCAGGTAATCCTTAAGCTTGTAAGCGATGTACCAAGTTAAAGGGTTATCACATGGTTTCGATCTTGATAAATATACTGAGTATACGTTGATCAGGTATACAGGGTCTTTAAAGAGTATAACTAGATTCGATAGCTTACCCTGTTTCTCTAGGTATAGATAGGTAGCTTCATCACTTAAAGTATAGGCGTTGAGGTTATCAGCTATGAATAGCGTCTGAACCATCCCCTGACCACTCCTCAAATACCAAGACCTTCCCTCAGGACTATAACCACTTAAATTCCATAACAAAAGCTCTCTCACATGTGTCCCAGAGAAATCTCCTCTACTAACAAACTTCGCTAGCCCTTTCTCCCCGGCAAGGTATATCCTCTTGAAGGCGTCTACAGCGTTTAGAGCTTTACTAACATTTGCAGGATCATTCCCAGGTCCGAGAACTACAAACTCGTTATAAGCAAATATAGTCAATCTCTCTACCTCTCCACTCATAAGATATTTAAGCTCGAGAGAGGGTGCATGAACAAAAGCAATACATGTAGAACCATCAGCTAGAAGTTTCAAAGCTTCTCCAGAACCTTTAACTAGAACCTCGAATTTCATATTTAAACCAGTAGAATTAATGAAATCGTTTAAAAGATCGTTTAACACCCCTAGTTGGTAAAGAGAAGTAGTTGTAGAAACCCTAATATATATACTACCTAGATCCCTAGTGTAGCGACCATAATTATAACCTAGGTAGAAACCTCCTAACAAAGCTAGAACTGTTACAACGAACATCGTAAGTACATACTTTGTATCCATATAAATCACCTGGTGTAGATCAAACCGTTTCACTATATCATGATGCTTTTCTTACCCATGATCAGTTTTTAAGTTAATCTAAATTTCTGGGGTACTAGATGAGTAAACCTCGGAAAGTATATCGTCAAGGAGATCTCCTGCTTATAGAAGAAGAGGATGTAGATCTTAGGTACGCTGTGAAGGAAGGTGATGTTCTAGAGATTGTTTCTGAGAATGGGAATACCCATAGATTGAAAAGCTCTGTCTACACTATCTACGGTCGTCGATACATCGTTGTTGAGAAACCCTCGGTTTTATCGCATCTACAGCATCCCGAGCTCATTATAGAGCCTGGTATTTATAGAGTTGAGTTTGTTAAAGATTATGCTCTGGGTAGGTCTATCGATTAGAGTAGCTGTACCGTGTTGAGATATGTTTTGCCATATAGGTTTAGGTAGAGCTTATAGAAGATCATATGAATTTTTTCTATCTGACGTGATTACTAGTAGCGGTGCTAAGAAGAGGTTTCGGGATATATTTAGAGTTGAAGGATTTCTAGGGTATCCTCTAAGAGTTCTTGTTGAGAAGTTCAAGGATAGCTCTATCTATGTTTATAGGTATAGCTGTAGAGAGTACTACGTATTTCCAGAGAAGTTCTACTCTTTGTTTATCTCTGTATACAATCTTATATACGCTTTGAATAAGTATTATAGAGGAGATGTTGAGAAGATCTTCAACTATATCGATAGAGTTGTAGAGATGTGTAGAGATGTAGATCAATGCATAGAGATTTTGTCGAAAGAGTTATCGTATATCGAAGATCTCTACGTTAAAAGAGTTGTTAAAGGTAGGAAAGCTTTAACCACAAGGTTTAAGAGAAGTACGGAGAGGTGTAGAGATGTTGTTGAGAAATTCTTTCCAGATCTACTTAACCCCTATATACGTAGATATGAAAATTTTGATGAACTTGAGGAATTCCTTAAGAAATTCTTTAGCGATAGAGTTGCTAGAAGTTATAGAAGATTTGCAGAGCTCCGCAGCCCTATACTTATAACTAGAGACGGAATCATACTGCTGGTCAAGAATAGTCAACCTCTAGACAATTTCTCTATATACATCGACGACTGTTCTACAACGAGAAGCTATGCAATTACGAAAATCGTCGGTGTAGAAACTCTTAATGGCTACGTATATAGAGTTAAATGGATTGCTTTACTCGGAATAGACTTCTACACTAAACAGCTATTCCTACACTACATCCCACCAACACTTATCCTACGTAAAGCAGAGCTATGCAGATTATGGGTTCTAGGGCTTGTAGATGATTTCGGTAGACCTCTATACGAAGATATAACCTTGATAGAGGTCTAGCTCTACCTCAACTAGGTTCTCACGGTATATAAACCTTCTACACATTCTATTGTCTAACAACCACAGTATATACTAAGAATATAGTTAACAAGCTTTAGAATATTCAATTCAAAACAGTCAAACTCTCCAACAGATCTTCCAAGATAAACAAACCGTTTTGTATTTCTAAAAATCTCTACATTGTTGAAAAACTCCGGTATTTAACTACGTAAACGAATCCCAGTTTCATACAAATTCTTTAACTACGTTAGAGATAGCTGTATCACCGCAATCTGGTGCTATAAATGAAAATAAGGTCGATGTATATTTCGTGGATTCTGTGTTTCATTGCTTACCTATTACCGTGGGCTAGAAGTTTTACGGGTATACTCCTCGGATTCAACTTAACCCCTTTCACAACCCCCTATATCGCTGGCCTAGTTATAGGGTTCCCACAGCTAGTAACAAAAGCTAAGAAAATTCTACCGATATTAGCCTGCATACTCATGGTATGGGGAGTATTTAACGTAGTTTTCTACTGGTATAATCTCGCTCTACACTACATAGCTATAGGTGGTGGTGTAGCTGAGATACTCATCGGTACATGGATAGCTTTAGCTACAGCATTTCTATACCTTGTAGTGACCATCTATAGATACCAATCGAGATAACCAATAAATAACGTTTCCTAATTAGATGTTTTTGTTTATTTTATGCGTTTTTACCTACATGACATGGTAATGGCAATCTCTATACTGATGAATATACTTTTCAGTGTATTAATAAACCTGTATTTCTTGATTATAGAAGCTTAAGCTCTATATAGATTAATTAAAATTTTAATTAGAACTAAGATAGATATTGTTGTATTAGGGAATATAAGTTTTTAAAGCTGTGCTATACCAGAGCTTGTGAATCTCTCTGTATACTGTGTATAGCTTAGGTAAGTAGGTGATATGCTATGATGTTTTCACGTAGAATAGTTATAGCAGTGGTTGTAGCTGTAATTGTAATCGCAATCGCTGTACCCTTAGTTATCACAAAATTGACGATATCGCAACCTGTTCAGAAAGTACTTGTTGTTGGTACAACATATGATCCTAAGACCTTGGATCCTGCACAAGCATACGATATAGCTTCAGCTATAGTTATACAGAACATCTATGATACTCTTGTAGGCTATAAACCAGGTACATCAGAGCTTGCACCTAAGCTTGCTGAACGATGGGAATCGAATGAAAATGCTTCTGTATGGACTTTCTACCTGAGGAAAGGTGTGAAATTCCACGATGGTACAGAGCTTACAGCAGATATAGTGAATTACAGTATTGAAAGAGCTAAGAAGCTACAAGGACCTCCGGCATTTCTTTTAGATGTTATTGATAAAGTTGAGGTTGTCGATAAGTATACTGTGAGATTTGTACTTAAGCATCCCTTCTCACCATTCCCGGCACTCGCAGCTTTCACTATATTCTCTTCAGTACCGCCTAACGCAACAAATCTGGATGAGAAACCTATAGGTACAGGACCTTTCAAACTAGAATCGTGGAAGAAAGGAGAACAGGTTGTACTTGTAGCTAATAAGGATTACTGGAGAGGTCCTCCAAAGGTTGATAAAGTCATCATCAGGATATACCCAGATCCAACAACACTTAGAGTTGCTCTTGAGAAAGGCGAGATCGATATAGCTTTAGGTATACAACCTCAAGATATAGAGGCTTTATCGAAGAATCCAAATATCAAGATGGTTTCTATTGATGGTGTTGTTATTGAGTGGCTCGGTATGAACCATAGAAGAGCTCCTTTCAACAACACCTTGTTTAGGAAAGCTATAAACTATGCCATAGACTACGACTACATACTAAATATAGTTCTTAGAGGAACTGCTACAAGACTCTACGGACCGTTACCACCAGCAATCTTCGGCTACGATCCCGAGGTTGAGAAGTATGGGTATAGGTATAACCCTGAATTAGCTAAAAAACTTCTAGCAGAGGCTGGGTACCCAGAGGGTAGAGGTTTAAGAGAATTAGAGCTAATAATAAGTTCTGCTGAAAGAGCTGAGAGAAAAGATGTTGCAGCAGTAATTCAAAGAAACCTTAAAGAGATAGGTATAAACATTAGAATTGTAGATCTGGACTGGTCTAGTTTCTTAGATAGGTTATTCAACCACGATTTCGATATGTATATGGTTGACTGGTTCCCAGACTACGTAGATCCAGATGATTGGATAGTACCTCTATTTACAACATATGGTTTAGGTATTGATGGCTACAACAACACCGTTGTCGATGAGCTTGCACTTAAAGCTAGACAGTTAACAGAGCTTAACGAGAGAATAGCTCTATATAAACAGCTACAGAAGATAATTGTTGAAGATGCTCCATGGGCTTTCCTCTACGTACCGAAGCTCTACGTCTTCATACAGAAAAATGTTGAAGGATTTATACTATACCCTGTATACTACATAGATTTCTACCCTGTCGAGAAGAAGTAAAGGAGTAAATCCATGGCTAGAAATATAGCTCAATATATTTTTTATCGTTTAATTCAAGCGGTTTTCTCCATATTTGGTGTAATAGTTGTAGTATTCCTTCTATCAAGAGTATTACCGGGTAACCCAGCTATAGCGATTCTAGGACCTAAAGCAACACCTGAAAATATCGAGAAAGTGACAAGGGAATGGGGGCTAGATAAAAGTTACTTCGAACAATTCTTAATATATATCTCGCGTATACTGCAAGGCGATCTAGGAGATTCCTATGTAATGGGTTACAGCGTCGGAAGATTAATAGCTGAAAGACTTCCAGCTTCAATAGAGCTTGTAGTATTCGCGTTTGTGCTATCCCTTATCATCGGGATTCCTCTAGGTATTCTATCAGCTAGAAAACATGATACTAAAACTGATCTTATACTCTCGACGTTAGCAGTTATGGGATTCTCATTCCCTTCTCTATTACTAGGTATCCTTCTACTCATATTCTTCGGCATAAACCTAGGTTTACCTGTTAGTGGTCGTATCGACCCTAGGTACTCTATAAACGTTTACACAGGGTTTATTCTTCTCGATACACTTCTAAACGGAAATATCAATGCATTCTTAGATGCTTTTTCGAGAATCATACCCCCTGCTCTAACTCTTGCAATACCTCTTGCAGGACTACTACTCAGACTTACCAGGAATAGCGTATTAGAGGTAATGATGCAGGATTTTGTTAGAACAGCTAAGATGAAGAAGCTCCCCGAGAACATAGTTATGTATAAACATATCCTTAGAAATGCGTTACTACCTATAATAACTATTGCAGGTCTTTACTTTGCAGTACTTGTTACAGGTGATATAGTTGTTGAAACGATCTTCGCTTGGCCGGGTCTTGGAAGACTTATATGGGAAGCTGTTTCGTTAAGAGATTACATGGTTATCCAGGGATCTGTGCTAGTTGTATCGATAATCTATATTGTTGTTAATACTGTTGTTGATATACTGTACATGTACATAGACCCCAGGATCAGGGGGTAGTAATGGTTAGCAGTAGGTTGAAAGTCTTAGAGGAAGTTCTAAGGATTAAGAGGGTGAGATATGGGATCTTCATCTTGTTATCGCTAGCTATTCTAAGTATCTTTGTAATTCTGTTCTCACCTTTTGAATACGATAGAATATCACCTAGAGTACATCTACCACCTCTCGCCGGCAGCGATACTTCATGGCCCCATATACTGGGTACAGATAACCTTGGGAGAGATGTTTTCACAAGAACTTTCTACGCATTTGCTCTAGATCTAGGATGCGCACTCGCTGTAGTGATTCTCTCTGGATCCATAGGTTTAGCTATAGGTATTGCCTCTAGCTATCTCGGGGGTGTAATCGATGCTGTACTTATGAGGATTATGGATATCGTGATAAGTATCCCCGGCTTCATGCTGGCTATAGCGATAGCAGCTGTTCTCGGGTCCAGCATATTCAACGCTATAATAGCTATAGCTATAGTCACAATCCCTGTGTATGCAAGGCTTGTACGAAGCGTTGTGCTGTCGGTTAAGGAGAGCCTTTTTGTATTAGCAGCGAAAGAAGCTGGGTTAAGTGATCTATACATAGTTGTTAAACATGTACTCCCCCACGTTATACCAACGTTTATAACCCAAGCCTCTATGGAGTTGAGCAACGCTATCATATATATTGCAGCTCTTAGTTTCGTAGGTCTAGGAGCTCAGGAACCTGTACCTGAATGGGGTTTAATGATAAGTTCAGCTCGTAGATATGTTAGAGAAGCTTGGTGGACTGCGGTATTCCCTGGTTTAGTTATGTTTCTAACTGTGCTATCCTTTAACTTGATAGGCGATGGTTTGAGAGACTACCTAGATCCGAAGAAAAGAACTGTTATAGGTGTTCAAGTTGAAACCTCTTGAGATAAGGAACCTGACAATTCATTACGCTGTTCGTGGAAAATGGGTAGAGGTTGTAAGCGGTGTTGATCTGGACATAGATGAGAAAGGAGAGATACTAGCAGTTGTGGGGGAGTCTGGATGTGGTAAAACAACTTTAGGACTCGCAATAGCAGGGCTTCTACCTCCTAACGCTAAGATATCTAGTGGAAGTATAAAGATTTTCGGGAAAGATGTTAGATCTAATTTTGCTAAAGTTGCTATGATTTTTCAAGATGCTTTAGCAAGCCTTAACCCACTTCTAACTATAGGAGAGCAGATAGCTGAAGTCTATGTTCACCATTTCTCGATGAGTAAGAAAGAAGCTCTTGAAGAAGCTAAGAAAAGACTTGTTGAAGTAGGTTTACCAGCTTCGTACATAGATAAGTATCCTCACGAGCTAAGCGGTGGGCAGAGGCAGAGGGTACTGATAGCTATAGCTATAGCTATGAACCCTGAACTCATAATCGCAGATGAACCTACAACAGCACTCGACGTTACTACACAAGCCAAGGTTCTGAAGTTGTTGAGAAGTATCGTTAAGTCTAGGGGTATACCTATGGTCTACATAACCCACGATCTAGCTCTTGTAGCTCATATAGCTGATAAAGTTGCTGTTATGTATGCAGGACAAGTTGTTGAGTATCGCGATAAATACTCACTCTATAAAGAACCTCTACATCCCTATACACAAGCTCTTCTAAACTCTCTACCTAGAGTTGATCTAGATCTAGAAGAGCTCAAGGTTTTAAAAGGTGAACCACCGACACCAGGTAGTTTCCCTAGAGGTTGTAGGTTTAACCCTAGATGTTCTAAAGCATTCTCTAAATGTTTTATTGAAGAACCTCCTGTAAAAATCTTTAACAACGGTTTTGTTAGGTGTCATCTATATGAATAGCGATGTAATTGTGAAAACTGTTAACCTTAAGAAGTACTACGAGATAAGGAGTAAATACCTAAAACGTGTTATAGGATATGTTAAAGCTGTTAATGGTGTTGATCTCGAGATTAAGAGAGGTGAAACTCTGGGACTTGTAGGTGAAAGTGGTTCAGGGAAGACTACCCTAGGACTTGTTTTAGCAAAACTTGTTAAACCTACAGATGGAAAGTATTTTTTAAAAGGTATAGATATAACCTATAGCTTACCGAAGAATCTTCGGGGTAAGATAAGGATAGTTTTTCAAGATCCTTACTCAGCTCTCAACCCTAGGCTCAAGATCGTGGATACCCTTATAGAACCTCTTCTAGCGCAAGGAGTTGATAAAGAAAATGCTAAGGAAAAAGTTGCTAAATATCTAAAACTCGTCGGTTTAAGTGAAGAATATCTAGAGAGCTATCCACATATGCTTAGCGGTGGTCAAAGACAAAGAATTATGATAGCAAGAGCTTTAGTAACAGAACCAGAGTTTGTGATACTTGACGAACCTACATCTATGCTCGATGTATCAACCCAGGCACAGATAATAGAGTTGTTAAAGAAGATTAAGAATGAGAAGAACCTTACATACCTATTCATAACACATAATCTAGCAGTAGCTAGATACCTCTCAGACACCATAGCGATAATGTTCTCAGGGCAAATAGTAGAGATAGCTGATAAGAAGACAATCTTCTCAAATCCTCTACATCCATACACAAAAACACTTCTATCAGCCTATCCATCACCAGACCCATCATCAACATGGAGTCCGGAAATTCCAGAAGATATCGATAACAACACCTTGATATACAACCAGGGATGTAGCTATGCAGGTAGATGCCCATTAAGAAAAGATCTCTGTCTAAAAACATCACCAGAACTTATAGAGGTAGAGAATAATCATAAAGTTAGATGCCATATATATAAAGATAGAACCTAGAGATAAGCCTGAGCCATACCTTAAAACATAGACAACAACTCTACTCCGCGGAGCGACCCTACACGAGTTGGATTAAGCTAAGGTTTGATAAAAGACCTGAAATTGTTGGTGATTGGGTTAGAATCTCTATACCTGGGAACTAGGGGTAGAGTTAAGATATCTGTGTAAAGCAAAGTAAACGATGTTGTTAAAGAGGTTATAGAGCTAGGGTTATTCACAACTCTAACACCGTAATGATTAACTTGAAGATAAAGCTTGTAAACGATATTACTACTTTCGTCATCAACATTATCAATGTGTATAGTTCTATGATTCAATACATTGAGTTTCTTAGGTATGATGCGAGAATGTATATTCTAATGGATCTAAGAGGATATCTTGAAGTATTATTGAGATATAGATAATAATCTTTTCATTACAGCAAATTTTATATATTCCCTAAGCAGTAAACCTGTTCATCACTATATGAGGTTGTTTATGTACGGGTTTCACTATAAATGTTAAAAGAGTTCCTGGTCAGCTCTATATCTTGGTATCTTTTATTCCATGGATTCTCTACTGGTTTTTAACTAGTTTTGTTGGTGGTTTAGGAGTTGTTTTAGCTTTTCTATCTTCTCTTGTTATTATTTTTATTGGTTTATTTAGAAGAGATGTTGGTTTAATGGATATAGCCACCTTGATTTATTTTGTTGTAGTTTTTGTAGCTGTGTTTTTCTTTGGTTTAAATATATTTATTGAGAGAAGTGGTTTTCTTGGTTATCTAGCTCTTTCAGTAATAGCTATATTTTCCTTAGTTATTAAACAGCCGTTTACGTTTCAAGTATCTAGAAAAGATTATCCCGAGGTTTATTGGAAGGATAGGTTGTTTATATCTATAAATAATGTGATTACAGTTGTATGGGGTTTGATATTCTTTGTAAATGCTCTTATCTATCTAGTTCTTGAACAGTTTCTTAGCGTAGTTTTATCGAATATCTTCGTTGTTGTAGGCATAGCGTTCTCTATAATCTACCCGGTGAAAGCTTCTGCTTATCAATCCTATAAAGAGTTTAGAAAATTTGATTGGAGAATCGATATAGATCCAAAGAGATCTAAGAATGAGAATGAGTACGATGTTATTATTGTTGGAGCTGGTATAGGAGGTTTAGTATGCGGTGCTTTGCTATCTAAGTGGGGGTACAAGGTTCTAGTTTTAGAGCAGCATTATCAAGTTGGAGGTTTCTGTTCCTCATTTACAAGAAGAGGTTTCGTATTTAATTCTGGTGTTGAAGATGTTAGCGGGTTATGGGAGAATGGACCTGTTACCTATCTTCTTAATGAGCTTGGGTTTAGAAAAGATGATCTCTTCGTAGAGAATACTAGGAGGATTGTATACAGAGGTAGGGTAATCGATATTCCGAACAGCTTCAACCAGTTTATAGAGCTTCTCGTAAAGATGTTCCCAGAGGAGGAGAGGAGTATCAATGCTTTCTTTAGCGAAGCTAAGAATGCTTACGAAGAGTGTTATAAAGAGGTATCACTCTACGGTTCTCCTCTACCAGCAGAGCTTATAGTCAAGGTCATGGGGGAGAAAAAGCTTTTAGAATACCCGAAAGAACATCCACATTTCTACAACTGGATGAACAAAACATATAAACAGAAACTCGATGAATATTTCAAGAACGAAGATCTAAAGACATTACTCTGCTCATTACTAGGCTACATAGGTTCACAACCAGATAGAATTTCTGCTGCAAGTGCATTAACAGCATCTCTCTCATACTTTATCTACGGAGGGTACTACCCGAGGGGAGGGGCACAGAATTTTGCGAATACCTTGAAGAAGTTTATCGAAGATCACAACGGCAAGGTAATGCTTATGCATAGAGTTGATAAAATACTTGTTGAGAATGGGAAAGCTATAGGGGTTAGATGTAGAGACAATGTATTTAGAGCACCTATTGTTGTAGCTAATGCTAATGCTAAAGAAGTTTTCCTAGAACTTGTAGACAGAGAATATCTAGACAAGAATTTCGTAGAGTATATAAAGAATTTGAAGATGTCTCCATCAGCATTCATGGTGTTTCTAGGGGTTGATATAGATCTCTCCAACTACCCAATACTCATAGCAGATCTAGATAACGAAATACATATAACAATAAACTCTAACGCAGATCCAAATCTAGCACCAAAAGGAAAAACAAGTATAACAATAACAACATTCGCTAACTACCACGACTTCCCAGAAAGAGGAACAAAAGAATATATCGAGAAGAAGAGGAAACTAGCTGAAGAACTAATCAAGAAAGCTGAGAATACTATTCCAGAGCTAAGCAAACACATAATAGTTCAAGATGCTGCAACACCGAAAACATTCGAGAGATACACATCAATGCCGGAAGGAGCGATATATTCCTTCGACCAATCAATAAATACAAAGAGACCTTACTTCAAAACACCGATAAAAGGACTATACCTAGTAGGAGCATCAACATTCCCAGGAGGAGGAGTAGAAGCTGCAGTAATCTCAGGAATAATATGCGCAAATGACATCAATAAATGGAAAATAAGAAAAATAAGAGCTATTAGTATTAACTAAAAAGGGTTTAGGTATTGTTAAAGTAAGCAGAAAATTTGAAGTATAGGACAAAGCTTGGAAGATAGATTTTAAAGAAGGAGATAGGCGAAATTATTAAGCGTAAGGGTGAAGGTTAGAGTCGAAGAAAGATGGTAGAAGTTCAGACTTGATAGTTTTAGTTAATAGTGGTGCTGAAAGTATTAAACCTTGTATTGTTGCTGAAGAAATTACGAAAAGAATAGATCTTTGGTTTACTAAAGATTTACCAAGTTGAAGAAGCATCGACAGAGAGTGGAGTATGTGTATTTGAAGATGTTGTTGAACTTGAGTTTATAGACAATAACAAGGTTTTATCGAGTGCTGTAATAGACTTAGCTATTAAAAATCTTTTAGAGAACCTCTAATAACGGACATAGATATTGATAAGCTTGGATTACAGATTATAAGCTTTAGCAAAGGATTGTGGATACATAAAATAATCCTCAAGAAGGTATTAGAAGAAGCAGTAGATGACATAGTATTAAAAAGTATTATCACGGTTTAAAATCATTTCTAAAACTCTTCATCAAACTTCGAACCTCTTAAACTCCTTACCGCTAAAATAAATACCTTAACTTTTTAAATATTTCATGATTCACAAATACTTAATAAGATTAACTTAATATAAACTATTTCAACTCTTCAATGATTAGATCTTTAGCTAGACATTTTTATTCAGGAAACTGTATTCGAAAACAACGTTAATTTGTCATTCTATTATTTTGTTTAACTCTTTTATAGCTATGGTTAAGGATAAGATGTTGAATATTGTTAACGCTAGCAGATCTATATAGGTGTCTAGTTCGCTGTATAGTACTAATTTTCTTAGTATATCTACTGCGTATGTTAATGGATTGAATAGAGCAAATATTTTGAGTGCTTCAGGCATTATGTCTATGGGGTAGAGAGCGTTGCTTGCAAAGAATAGTGGCATTGATATTGCTCCAACTATCCCCATGAATCTCTCTCTAGTTTTCATTAGAGATGCTGCGAGGATCGATATAGCTGTAAATCCTGTGCATACATAGATAACCGCGAAGTAACCTGCTATTAGTAGTAGTGGATTGCTAGTAAATTTTGCTCCAACTAGAGCTGCTGAGGCGAGTACTATTATGTATTGTGTTGATGCTCTTACAGCTTCTGCTAAAGATCTTCCTATAACTATATTTGCTCTTGGGATTGGTGAAGAAAGGAGTTTTTTAAGTACACCTGATTCTCTTTCGAATACCATCATAATACCGTAAGCTAAAGCCATGAAAGTTGCTGATTGGAATACAACGCCAGGTGCTATGAAAGATACATAGTCTTGAATACCTAAAGCAACTCTACGAGCCATAACAATGCCGAATACTGTTACCCAAAGGATTGGCTGAATAGCTCTAGTGATAATCTCTATAGGGTCATGTTTCAATCTTCTAAGCTCCATCTCAACTAACGCTAGGATACTTTCAAATATTTTCAGCATCTCAACCACCTCTCCTAATCATCCTCCTAGTCGACAGGATATCTTTTATATGTTCCCTCTCCTCTTCCTCTGAAATTCCTTTACCTGTAAGCTTAATAAAAACATCATCAAGAGAAGCCTTAACAACTCTTGCCTCAAGACCAACTTACATACAGCCTATATGAGCAATATCTATCCCAGCTAAAAACTCTACATTTGTATGCATAATAGTGCTAGCCAATGTAACAGGCGCTTTTTTAGAGGTTTGTGGCTTAATATAATGTGTGCTAGTACACCATATCTTGTACAGTCTATGTTTTGAGTTGCTAGAGTACTCTATTACAGTTACACAGATTATTACCAATACCCAAACAGTAGCAATAACAACAGCAATACCAACAACAATAACATTAACAACATTTAACACCACCACCTCTCTCGCCACCCTCACAACAACAGTTTTCCTAACTAAGATCACCCCAGCAACGATAACAAATACAAAAACCATAAAGGAAGTTTCATATATACCTACAGCTACTGTAGTTATGGAGAAGCCGCTTTTTAGTGAAGAGAGTGTTGCTCTAGGGGTGTCCATGGCAGTGATAGTGACATCAATAATAATAGGACTGAGGTTAAAAAGAAAAAGAGTGTCATGAAATCGGCTAGGTTAAGATAGCTTTAAGTATAACTATATAAAATTAGTGCTTTGGTGTAGAGAGTAATTTAAATTGTTGGTACACAGCTTCATATTCATATTTTCTTGGAAGAAATTCTTGATTTACGAGCCTTGAGAACATTTCTATTGTTTAAAGGGGTGGGATTGGAATTAGGTGTGTTGTAACAGAAATAAATGGGCATTGATTTCTTTCAGGGAAATTGTGATGTATTTGTGCAGAGAGTTCTATTATTTTATTTATTGTTTTTACTTGAAGAAACCTTATATATCTCTCTCTTTAACAAATAGTGTGGGAGGTATATGAGTTTTTGTATTGAGCTTGCTAATTATGCTTTGAGGGTTTGGGATAAGAGTCTTGCTGATTTAATTAAGAA
>JAJHRF010000019.1 GCA_020832925.1 Desulfurococcaceae archaeon
AGATAGACTTTGTCTTGATGAAGTCTAATCTAGAGGAGTTCCCCAAGATTCTCGAATACGCTATTTCAAGGAATCTAGATCTAAATGTTATAGAGCTTGTACCTCTTGGAACACCTCAAGATGTTTACCGAAAAGAGTTTGTTTCTGTTACAGAAGTTCTGAAGTTTATTGAAGAGAAAAGCGTTAGTAGGTATGTTAGGGAGTTCCAGAATAGACCTGTATACATACTTGCTAATGGGTCTAGGGTAGAGGTTGTTATAGGCTACGGGAATAGGTATCTATGTAGTGCTTGTACACGTATGAGATTGACATCCGATGGATGTTTCAAAACATGTTTATATGTTGAGAAACCTGTTATATGTATTGCTGAAGTTGTTAAGAATAGAGATGAAGAAACCTTAGCTAAACTATTCAAAGAAGCTGTATACGCTAGAAAACCTTTCTTTACGTAGCGAAAAACTATATCCGTACTCTGTAGAGTATAATCATGTATATCCCCGAGCTTATCATAATCAAGGAGCCCACCACCTTAACGATTCCCTCATGTTTAACTAGATATCTATATACATCTCCGAGACTTGTCAACCCTACAACTGTAAACATAAATGCTATCAAAGGTAATACGAATATAGCTACATAGAAAAGAGTTAGAGGAACCCAGATACTGTAACTATAAACCGTGGTAACAATGTTGTATAGTATGTAGAGACCTGCTGAACAAGGTAGTAAGGTAAACGCTGATATAAAACCTAGGAATGCTACTGGTGCTAAACCTTTTACGAACTTCCTAAAATTCAGCAGGTTAGCGATTCTACAAGGAATATCATCTTCTCGACAAATAATCTCACTAGATGTAGAGACCCCTCTTCTCCTAAGAGATGAGAATAACATAGCAGAGCCATAGATAAGGATTATCCCTACGAGAACTTCTATAGGTAGTCTAATAGCTGTAACTCTTAAGAGGAGACCAAAGATAACGTAGCCTATGTAGATAGAGAGGATGTAAGTTATACCTGTTTTAATAGCGTTTCTAACGCTGATCATTATAGATGATGCTAGTATCGATAGGAATAAAGCGAATATACATGGATCTACAGAATCTATTAAAGCCCATAAAACTACTTGCCCAAGTAGTGAAACGATATTGCTATAACTATCCATAAACTAGCACCGTATCCCAATGTTTTCTCCTGGTTTCAATTTATAAGTGTTGCTAACGTAGTATTCTAGAGGTTGTAGGAGGTGATTAGGTATAGTGTACAGAGTTGATGGATATAAACAGTACCTCTGTATATTGCTAGGATCTGAGTACTGGTTCTTAGAAACAATGTTTAGGAAAGCTAGGTATATCGTCTTCCCCAATCTTCTTCTAGGCTACTTGAAAGAGTTGAAAGGTTTCCAAGGTATGCCTAGGAGAAATCTATGCCTTGTATACGATAGCTTGTTAAATAGATTCGTAGGAGCTGTACACGGTCTAGATATAGCTCTCGGAATCCAACTCAACGAATTCTATAGAGAGAACGTATATGGAGTAACAGTACCTGTTGAATGGTTTTGGGATAAATGGGGTGGTGAAGGGATAGGTTTTATACATACAAAACCTAGGTATATAGCTAGGTTCAGTAAGTACCTCGAAACATCTATAATTAAAAACATTGTTCAAGAAGTTAGCGGAGATCGCGATGTAGATGTGGAGGGTCTTCTCGAAGAAGCTATGTTAAGCGGTATAGCGGTAACCAATATCGATAACGTATATTTGTTTGCGGAAAAGCTTTGGAGAACCCAAGACTATAACCCTCTAAAACAAGCTAAAGTTAATCAACAGTTAGAGCTTTTAAGAATTCTAAAAGAGATCGGTATAGCCAACAACTATACTGTCAATATAGAGAAGAGTAGGAAAGAGATAGAGATTAAATGGATTACCAACAACAAGGTCAAGACATTTAGGATATGCTCATGTAGAGATGCACTGAAGATCGTTGAGAAAACACATGGAAAAGAATGTATGGATATATGGATAGCTATACACGATGTTGAGAAAGGTTCTCAATGTGTATCTACTAAAGATCGTGGGATTAAGGTTGTGGGTTGGAGAGAAGTACTAGATATCTATAGATCGTTCAGCATAGTTATGGATATATTTTACTAGGTATAGAATTTCTTTCAGTCTTTATGTAGCGAAAAATTTATAAAGATTTCCTAGTTTATAAAATTCTCCGGAGTCTATGTATGGCAGAAGCTAAACAAGAGATTAGCGCAGCAGAAGCTGCGAAAAGAGCATCAGCTTCGCTAGGTAAAGCTATTCTATATATAGTACTCTACGTTGTTGTATCAGCTTTAGTTAAATACCTTATAACAGAGATTCTAATAAAGATATATGCTGATATAACAGCGTACGAAGTCTATATACAGATACTGTTAGCATTTGCTTTCGGTTACCTAATTATTAGCCAATTCGCATGGTTTTTCTACTGGACTACAAGACCTAAATACGGTCATCCAACAGCAGCAGCTATAAGAAATGTTATCAGGATTATAGGTATAGGTGCTTTAGCAGCTGCTATAGCTGGAGGTGTTGCAGGTGGAGCAGCTGGTGTTGCTCTCGGAGGATTCCTAGGAATGGTTGTAGGCTTCGCATCACAACAAGTACTTGGACAAGCTATTGCAGGGCTATTCCTATTAATAGCAAGACCATTTAGAGTAGGGGATGCAGTAATAATCGCTGGTGAAGATGGTACTATCGAAGATGTATCAACATTATTCACAATAGTTAGAAAAGCTGATGGCATAACAGTATTGATACCGAACAACGCCATTATTGGCGGAAAGATATACCTAAAACCAAAGAGATAAACAACATTAATTAGTACAACATATTTTTTAGTTGAAGTATTTTAATTAAATTCTCTTTTTATACTGTTAAACACATAACTATGATTAGATGCTAAAGATATATAAACAGATTCAGCGAAGAAAAGCGATGTTCTGATAAAATATTATTAAAGAGATGAACAAAATCATGTTGAGGAATTTATCTACAGCTTTACCTAGTTAACCAGAATCGTTAGAATCATGATAGATAGATAAAAGGTTAAGGAAGAACTCCGGAAATTAGTTGAATTATGAAACCTGCACTACATAATGTCAACTTCTCAACGTAGATCATATGCGTTAAGAAGACTTATTACCGCTCTTATCTATGTCACATCTGATTACTGTTGAAAGACTTTGTTTAGGTTAACTTCCATATTGAGGTTGTAGACTTACGTATTTACTGGGTCTTTATGGATATATACTAGGTAAGGTAAGTTTATCTGTATATTTATACCTATGGCTATAGCTTTATCTAGTGGTGATAGCGTATGGTTAAGGTTGTACCTAGGACATACCTTATCTACAGTTTTAGTCCTGATAATAAACCTGTTGAAAAGGTTTATCCTGGAGAGATAGTGATTTTCGAGACTGTAGATGCTCTAGGTGGTCAGGTTAGAGATGAGTCTACTCCTTTAACTAGCATTGATTGGTCTCGTGTAAATCCTGCAACAGGTCCTATCTATATTGAAGGTGTTGAACCTGGTGATACTCTTGTAATCGATATTCTGGATATAGAGGTTGAGGATAGAGCTGTTATAGTTACCATCCCTGGTGCAGGGGTTCTAGGGTACAGGGATATCAAGCCTAAGGTAAAGATCTTACCCATAGTTAAAGGTATGCTATACTTCGACAATATCAAGCTTTTACCTAAACCTATGATAGGTGTTATAGGTGTTGCACCACCTAGCGGCTCTATACCTACAGGTACATCGGGACCCCATGGAGGTAATATGGATGTGGTAGAGATAACCAGAGGATCGAGGGTGTACCTCCCAGTTTTTGTTAAAGGTGCTTTACTAGCTCTAGGAGATCTCCATGTACTTCAAGCAGATGGAGAGATATGTGTTGCAGCTGCAGAAGTATCGGGGAAAGTCGTTACTAAGATTGATGTTGTAAAAGGTAGAAAACCGCTACTACCATTAGTAGAGACTCAAACATATATTCATGTAATAGGCTATGGGGAAGATCTAGATGAAGCTACTCGTAGAGCTACAGAAGTAGCTGTTCAAGGGTTGATGAAGGAGTATCTACTTAGTTTTGAAGAAGCGTACATGTTGGCAAGTTTAGTTGTAGATCTGAGGATTAACCAAGCTGTAGACCCAGCTAAAGGTGTTAGAGCATCTATACCGAAGAACATAATCTCCATAGAATCGCTACTAACTTGATAGCTCTGAAGAATCTGAAGTATTACTATCAAAACGGTTTTTGTTTACCCTAACGCTATCTATTCAGACTATTCAGAAACCTAGACATACTTTAGCTAATTCAAGGTCTTGACTTTGAAAGAATATATAATGTGTGTTTCAGGTGAAGGTTTTTGAGTTCCCTAAGGTTAGGTTTATTGTTAGGTGTTTGTATGCGGCAGGTTTCGAAACTCTACTTCGGTACTGCTGGTATACCTAATTCAACTCCTAGAAAATCTACGCCTAACGGTATTAAGAGAGTTGTTGAACTAGGTCTAGACGCTATGGAGATAGAGTTTGTTAGAGGTATCAGGATGAGCGATGAGATGGCTTCTGAAGTGAGAGAACTTGCTAATAGCCTAGGTGTTCTACTAACTGTTCACGCTCCTTACTATATAAATCTCAACTCTAGCGAAACATCGAAAGTTGAAGCAAGTATCAATAGGATTCTAGAGAGTGCTAGAGTTGGTTTTAAAGCAGGTGCATGGAGTGTTGTATTTCATAGCGGTTACTACGGTTCTTCAACAAGTGAAGAAGCTTATAGAAGGATTAGAGATGCAATCAAGTTTATAGTGTCTAAGCTTAGAGATGAAGATGTAGATATATGGGTAAGACCTGAGCTTATGGGTGGGGTAAGCGAGTTCGGATCTCTAGAAGAAGTTATAAAGCTGGCTGAGGATATAGGGGATGGCGTTCTACCTTGCATAGATTTCGCACATCTTCATGCAAGAACTAACGGTAGATATAATACATATGAAGAGTTTAGAGAAGTCCTGAATATTATAGAGAGTAGGTTGGGGAGAGAAGCTTTAAACAATATGCATATACATATAAGCGGTATAGAGTACAGCGAGAAAGGGGAGGTAAAGCATTTGAATATCCTTGAATCAGATTTCAACTACAAAGATCTTGCAAAAGTATTGAAGGAGTACAACGTTAAAGGAGTAGTTATAAGCGAATCACCAAATCTAGAAGATGATGCAATACTGTTTAAACAAACATATGAAAAACTTTAGTATAACCTAAACTAGTAGAGTTATTACAAGATGAAGAACTCTACATAGATAACGTTGTCTCTACATAGAGTAACTGCGAACGCTCTCTGCATAGATTCGTAAGGTCTCCTTACCCAGCACCCTGTTCCAGCAACTCTGTATTCCTTCGAGTAGTAAGCTACATGGCTATGACCATGAACAACCCAATCCATATCCCCTAACCTAAGTATCTTCCTAAGCACAGTACCTACAAAAGGTTTTCTAAAGATCTTCTGCATAAATACATCCAAGATATGAGCTACGATACCATTTCTCGATACATAATCACCGTGAGTCACATATACACTCCCTAGACACCCATCTACAGATATCCTAAGTACATAAGGTACTATGTAACATGAAAAACTATCTCTATGGAGCTCTACATAGTTTCGAGGTAATGGTTTGAAATCATGGCTAGAAGAAGAAGGTACATAGATAACCTTCTTGATATTACCTATAGCAAGCTTCTCGAGTATATACATAATCTTCTCGTTGAACAGAACCCTCTTATCTATTAAATCACCTGCTATCACTAAAGATCCAAACGAACCTCTTATCACGAATCTGAATATTTGAAACCATAGACTATCATCGTTACCTATATGTAGATCAGATACTATCAGTATAGGGATATCGGAACGAGAAAACCTTAAATCAAATACTCTAGGAGCTCTACCTACTACCCACGGAAAACTACGTATAACAACGATGATGATACATAGCATCACCAAGATAGCTACGATGATTAGCATCATCATATACCTCATCCTTACCTCAGCATCGCTATAGAGCTTAAATCAGCTCTAGATCTAAGAAATGGTATAGGTTGCAGAATTAAACTTAGTGAAAAACCTTCTCTACATAGTTAAAGTTGTTAAAATTAATATCTACATTAAAACAAGTAGTTATTACTTCAGCAAAGGGTGAGCTCATCATGTATCAGCTCTTCCCTTAATCATCACACTTCGTCGAGAACTATGAATACGAAAAACGTGTTTACGGTATTCTCCTGAGTTACCCAGTATAGTAAATCGTAGTATAGAGATGTATAGAAGTATATCTAATAAGGTTTCATACCCATTCAAAGTCTATACCTAGATCAAGGACCTGTTATCGATAGTTATATCCATTAATTTTTCGAAGTATTTGAAGCAGGCAACTAGATTTTTATATCCACATTACATAGTTAGGTAGGGGTAATCGCTATGGTCTCGATAACTACTGGCAATTCATTGCTTAAAGAAGCTTTAGAAGATATGAGGAGTGGAGCTCTTCTGCTTATCGTTGGGTGGTTTCTAGTTGGTATAGCAGTTGCAGGAGGGCCATTCACTATTCTTAGAGTTATTACTAGAGGTGCACGCGGTGTTGGCGGTATTTTAGTAACAGGTTTCGAGGTGTTGCTTATGCTGATCCTGGTTTTACTAGGAGTTATAATTATGTTTATAGGTTTCTTCTGGAAGTTTATCTCTGGTACACAAAAACTTGCTCAAGCTGATAAAAGATTTAGAACAGCTTCTCAACTAGTTGGACTCTATAGGTGGGGATTAGTATTGGCCTTGATATCTATAATACTTGCTGTAACTATTGTAGGTCTTATCATAGCTATTCCGCTAGCTATCGTAACTCTAATACTGTTTCTTTTAGGGAGTATAGGGTTGATAATACTCTCGTTTAATCTAAACGAAGTATACAAGAACATACTGTACTTAGTAGCTGGTATACTGTTCATAATAGGGATCTTCATACCTATACTCAACGCTATAAGTTTTATACTTCTATACGTAGCTCTCGGAGATACAATGGAAAAACTAAGTACAACACCTACACCAAATCCAACACTTGTATAGAATACCTAATTCTACACGATAAGAATCAATTAGGTATTTTCTATCCCCATCTCTACATCGGTAACCATTATATCTATATAAGTAACCGTGATATTAACGGTATTAACGTTTATAAAACGTGCTTTTAGGTAAATCTATAATGCGATATTCTTTGTTGTCTCTATGAAAAAGCTTAACTTTATCCTACAGATACAGGTCTACAGGGGTGTATATGGTTATCGCTAAGCCTAGGTCTGAATTATTCAAAGATATAGTTTTTGAGAAAGAGGATACTGTATACTATAGAACATACTTAGCTGGGGATTGGGTTGATAGTGGTGAGTACCTTGAGGTGAAAACACCTATAGATTTATCAACTATAGCAAAAGTATCTAAGCTTTCTTGGGATTACGTTGATAAAGCTTTAGATAAGGTTTATAGGTATGGTCGATGGACTGTAAGAGATATTCCTGGGTGGAAACGTCTTGAGGTATTAGAGAAAGTTGCTCAAAAAATTGAGGAATTGAAGGAAGATTTCATCGAGATACTCGTTCTCAACGCTGGTAAAACACGTTCTCAAGCAGCAGGAGAGGTTATAGCTAGTATTGATAGGTTAAGAGCTGCTCATCTAGATGCTAGAAAGATATTTGGAGAATATATGCCTGGTGATTGGGATCAAACAACTATTGAAACTGAAGCTATTGTTAGAAGAGAACCTGTAGGTGTTGTCCTAGCTATTGTACCTTTCAACTATCCTTTATTTGATACAGTATCGAAAGTTGTTTACAGTTTTGTAGCTGGTAACGCTATCGTTATTAAACCTCCTTCAGCAGACCCACTACCAGTTATACTCTTTGCCAAAATTCTAGAGGTAAGCGGTTTTCCACAAAATGCTTTCGCAGTTCTAACTATACCTGGTAGTGAAAGCGATAGACTTGTAGCTGACGAGAGGGTGGGGGTGATAAGTTTTACAGGTAGTAGTGAAACAGGTAGAAGAGTTATAGAGAAAGCTGGTATAAAACAGTTCGTAATGGAGTTAGGAGGTGGCGACCCAGCTATAGTTCTATCAGATGCAGATCTAGGTCTAGCAGCAGAAAGAGTTGCGGCAGGTATATATAGCTACGCTGGACAGAGATGCGATGCTATAAAACTCATCCTTGTAGAGGAACCGGTATACGAAGATTTCAAGAATCTCCTCGTTAAAGAATTGTCTAAAGTAAGAGTAGGAGACCCAAGAGAACAATCAACAACCATGGGTCCGCTAATAGATGTTAAAGCTGTAGATGAAATGATGAACGCTGTAGAGGAAGCTGTGAAACTAGGTGGAGTAGTACTATTCGGAGGAAAAAGACTTGGACCTACATATATCGAACCAACACTTATAGAATTCAAAGATAAAGAAGCTCTAAAGAAGAGTACCCTCTACAGAAAAGAAGTCTTCGCACCAGTAGCAATCATAACAAGTTTTATAGATCTCGACGAAGCTATTCAACTTGCAAACGGCAGAAGATACGGTCTAGATGCTGCTATCTTCGGCGAAAACGTAAACAAAATTAGGAAACTCCTAAGGTATCTAGAAGTAGGTGCAGTCTATATAAACGATATGCCTAGACACGGAGTAGGGTACTATCCCTATGGAGGAAGAAAGAACTCTGGTATTGGTAGAGAAGGGATAGGATACTCGATAGAATACGTAACAGCATACAAAACGATAGTATACAACTTTAGAGGAAGAGGAATCTGGAGATACACATTATAAAAATAGAACACAAACCCGAACAACCATTAGTTTATATCGTCAATACCTATAGCTACCTCTTTTTCAAGTTGATATCATTGCCAGTAGGTCTTAGAGCTACTCCACGACCTTGCTTTGAGCAATTATGGAATAGCTGCATAGTTATTGTGTTGCAGAGTTTGGGGCTGTTATTCCTAGTCTCTATTTCTTCTTTTTCTTTACAGGTTTAATTTTGCTTATGGATATAGTAGTCCTAGCTTTAAATGTTGATGTTATACTCTCCATGTATGCTCCAACAACTGTTATAACAAGTCCAGCACCGAAAAGTGCTGAAGCTATTAAAGCTTGTGAAAAACTTACACCACATACATACTTAATCTCAACTTGTTTATATGAAGCTTCTGTTGGTGGTTCCAATTTTATCTCTAACCCTTGAACTTCTATCGTTTGAGAGCTAGGGCCATGAATAACGAGTTTATTTATAACAGTATCTGTATCTAGACTTAGCTGGAGTTCGTATAACCCTGGTGTCAAGCTGTTCATGAAGAATAGCGTTGTAGTTATATTATCTCTGCTAGCTGATTTAAATGGATTTAGATCTGTTTTAACAACGGTCCTGTTATTCTTAATATCGTTTATAGCTATAAACCCTCTATAGCTAGTGTTCACAGGTTTACCTAGGATCTCTACATAGATATAGCCAACGGTATCGGTTAAGTTAAATCTATGAGTGAACAGGGTATTACTTCTCAACATGATGTTTGAAAGGTTAACAGCTACAACTCTATAGTATTTAGTTTCGTTAAACTCAGGTCTAATTCTACCAACAAATTCTGTTGGTGAATAGAAATACGTAGAACAAGTTTTAACCTCGATACCGTTTAACAGGTATACCCACCCTGCTATAGTTATCAAAACCCCTATAGCAATTACAGCTGTATATCTTAATGTCATACACTATCACCTTTCAAAAGCTACAGCTGTTATCTGAAATCTAGGATTTTTATAAAAATAAGTTTTGATGTTAATCAGATTATTTAGCAGACCATAGCCATAGAAAATCCGGAGGATGTTGGATAAACTTTATATTTGTTCAGGGATTAAGGTATTAAGTCGATGTACAGGTTGCGATGTATGGATATGGATAGATTTTTCCTATATCTAGGAATCGGTATGTTAGTGTTGTTGATAATAGCGTTGATAACGGATTCAACTACTCTATGGAAATTTATTACAGTTCTCGGGGAAGAGTATATATATATCGCTATATCGATTATTCTTTACAGCTTTAATCCATCTCTAGGTTTCTCAACTATGCTTATCCTAATATTTTCTGCCAATATAAGTATCTTGTTAAAGAATATATTCGCTATCCCTAGACCTCCTAAAGAATTTTGGAGAACAGAAGCTGGAGGGTATTCATTTCCTAGCGGTCATACCCAAACAACATCGACTTTCTGGTATACAATAGCTTTCATTTTAAGGAATAGGTATTTATTGTTTTTAGCATCGTCTATAACGCTAGCTGTGGGGATATCTAGGATAGCACTTCGTGTCCACTGGATATCAGATGTTGTTGGAGGATACTTGATAGGGTTTATAGTAGCATATACATTGATAAGATTTATTGAGAGAAGCTATAGGTATACATTGGTAAGTATATCGATAACAGCATTACTATTAAACATCGTAAACCTGTTTATAGCTATAGAGGTTATTACCTACCGTATCCTGGGAACAGTTATAGGTTTAATAATAGCTATTCCAATACATATCAAAACTCTTAGATATGTAGAGAGATTTAGTTTTATAGAGAGAATTGTTAACGTTATTGCAACTCTATTCCTAGTATCAGTATCTATAGGTTTAGAGAAGTTAATTCATGAATATGGGTGGACTCTATACATAGCTATACCTTTAATCACTGTATCAACACCTATCGCTATACCAAAGATAGTAAAGATTATTACGAAGAACATCGCATCACAGTGATGTAGTATTATATACGCAACGTATATATACTGAACCCGAGGATATTCTATATTGTAATACTGTGGTAATGTTTTTGATGAGGATCTCTATGAATATATTCAATATTATTAAGAGAGAGCTTATCGATAGAGAAATCCTTATAGAGAAAGAAGTTGAGCTTAAGCTTATCACATCAGCTCTTCTTTCGAGAGGTCATATCCTTATGGAGGGAGTTCCAGGTGTTGCTAAAACTTACACATGTAAAGCTTTAGCTAAACTTCTCGGTCTATCTTTTAAACGTATCCAGATGACCCCGGACCTACTTCCTTCAGATATCATAGGTTTCTATGTCTACGATCAGAAGACCGGGGAATTCGTTCTGAGGAAAGGACCTATATTCACCAATATACTTCTTGTTGATGAGATTAACAGAGCTTCTCCTAGAACTCAAAGTGCTTTGCTAGAAGCTATGCAGGAGAAACAGGTTACTATTGAAGGCGAGGTTTTTAAACTTGAAGAACCTTTCATGGTTATAGCTACTCAGAACCCTGTAGAGATGGAGGGTGTTTTCCCTCTACCTGAAGCTCAGCTAGACAGATTTCTGATAAAGATTGTCACAGGTTATACATCTACACAAGGATTGATTAAGATTATGAAACGCGCTGACGAGATTGAGGAAGCTATAGAGAGTTTGAAACCTGTTGTTACAAGGGAAGAGGTTTTAGAAGATATCGCTGTTGTCAAGAATATCAAGGTTGAAGACTCTATATATAGCTATATAGCTTCTATAGTTGAGGAGACTAGGAGACATACAGCTGTTAAACTAGGTGCATCACCTAGAGCCGCAATAGCTTTAATTAAAATGGCTAAAGCTTGGGCATATATAAACAGTAGAAACTACGTAATACCTGACGATGTTAAAGCAGTCGCAAAACCTGTTCTAGTTCATAGAATTATCTTGAAACCAGAGTTCGAGATACAGGGAGTAACAGCTGAGAGAGTTGTAGATGATGTTCTAATAAAGGTACCGGTGCCAAAACCTTGAAGCTAGGATCTCTATACCCAGCGATAGCTATATCCATTCTTTTACTAAACTTTGTAATAGCGGTGGTATCTGGGGAAGAGGATAGACATACACCTGGTTTCCCACAGGTTACAGAAAGTAGCTCTACACAGTTACCGATACCTATAAACATATCTGATATAGAGAAAGCTGTTTCAGAGCTATATAATAGAAATCTACTGAGTAGAGAAGAATTTGAGAAACTAAAGAACTTAAACAACCTTAGTCTCAAAGAAGCATTATCTAGGATAAGCAACGATGATGTTCGTAACCAACTCTTAAACCTCTACAACAAAAACATGATTACATCTGAAGATGTAGAAGCTTTCCTCAACTACCTAGATACCCTAAAAACCTCCGGCGTTCTAGACCCTATCGATGAACTTCTAGCACTTAAAGCACTAGAAATTCTATCGAATACTATCCAGAACCCCTATACATCAGAAATAATTTTGAGAATGTTCTCAGTTTTAAAAGATCTTGAGGTGATGAGGAAAGGTATAAGTATTCCGGAGAAGTTTACTCCAAGCTCTTTAGCTTCTACAGGAAAACCTTCCCCAACACTTCCACAGCTATTTACACCTCTTCTCCAGCTACCTACACTACCGAGGCTAAGGTTTTCTCTACCTAATATACCTAGAGAAGTCTCGGTATCTATATACATAGCTTTCTCCATAGCTATAGCTCTAATTGTTGGCAGGAAATACCTGGTATCAGCTTTAAACAAATTGAGAATAGGTTTAGCTACTGGGAGAACTATTCAATGGATTAACGATGTTTTTCTCGAAGCTTACTGGAGATCTGTATACATTGTATCAACTATTACTGGTTTACGTAGATACGATTGGGAAACACATAGAGAATTTCTAGAGAAAGTCTCTAATGTTCTAGATTCTAGAGTTGCGGAGATTTTCAAAGATATTACCTATGCCTACGAAGAGTATAGATATGGGTTTAAGTCTAGTTCTGGTCAAAGAATTCTAGGTAGTTTTAAGAAGTTGGTGAACTATGTCAAATCGTATACATAGGTTGGTACTGCTAGTGTTCAGTAGGTTGATAATCTTAGCGGCTTTCTATAAAGAGATAATGCTTTTCTTCAACACATTCCCTAGTCTCCTAAGTAGAGGTCTAGTTTCTCCATACCTTTTCCTTACCAACGTGAGCTACGTAATCTTGTTAACGATATCGATACTAGCTTTAGTAGCTATAGCTATAGGTAACATCTATGCATTCGCTATAGCTGTAATCATATCGGCATTTACATGTTATAAACCTTGCCTACCTCTAACACAGATAATCTTCTTCTTATTATACCTTGCAATAGATACAGTAACTAATAGCTATAGAGGTTTAGAACATGTAAGTATTAGAACAAGGTTTAGAGATATAGCGAAATCTCTTCCAATACCTTTAATACCGATAGTATCTAGCACCGTGGTAGCGGTTTTAGTTATCTTCATGATAATCTCTATAGTTAACAGGTTTACAGATATACCTAGATCTAATCCCCAGCTCTACACAGTTACGGCATCCCCTATAACAAAGATAGTGGTATCTTTAGCAGGGGTTATCTACGCTTACAATATTGTTAGAAAAGTTGCTGAAATAGTAGCTGTATTTGTAATGCCTTCACCTAGAGTAGCTCTACAAGAGCTTTCTAAAGAGAAGGATATAGATCTAATATTTATCCCTGCATTTAGATGGCTTCTATACCTAGCTTTTGCAGCTATTCTCTATACCCCTGTATACACAATTGTTTTCGATATACTTTTAATAGATTTGCTGAAAGAGTTAAGCGATTTGATGAAGAGCATAGTCTCAGCTATAACCTATGTCTCTCTAGTAATACTCTGTAGATCTCTAGATATATTCTCAGATATTCATCTAGGTGTTAAAAGATTTGCAGTAACATCTACAGCTCTACTAATCCTCGTCTACGTAGCAGCTGTCAAACTTGCTCTCCCTTACCATGGATGGGGAGCTGTTTTAGCTCCAGATATTCAGAAGCTAGGTGAAGTAGTTCAGAAGAACTACATAGATTTCGGGACAACAGTTATAACATTTATTTCAACATTCTTTAAACTGCTAGGTGTAGCTCCATGAGTAGGTTAGAGATTTTGAGGAGATCTCTCCTATATCTACTCCCAGCAATCTCCATAGCTATACTAGCGTTCTCTGTATACCTACTCCTAGCTTCTGTCGGCTATATGGAGAGAGGTTTTGTAGGAACATCGCTTCTCTCAGCCTTAATAGGGTTTGCACTTCTCTCCGCATCTCTATACGTAATGAGGTTAGCAGCCTATGTCTATGCCTCTGAGAAAAGATCTGAGAGTTAAGCAGAAAGGGTTTATATCTACAACAACGATACTGCTATTAATAGCTATAGGGCTTCTAGCTCTCGTAGAGAAAGGACCTACAGTTCCTGGTGTACCTATAGGTGCTTCACCTATAAACCCTTTATCTCTAGGTACATCGAAATTTGTAGAATTAGCGAGTAGAAACTACACAACGTTTATTGTCTACAGATTGAGGGATCTAGAGAATATCGGTGGAGAGATATGTCTATACATCACGGTATCGCCAGAGATTCCATATACAGTTGAAGAATCGAAAACGATCTTCAGCATCCTCAGGAATAAGTGTTCTAAATTAAGGTTTCTTATAGCAGATGAATCTACTTACTCAAACCCTCTTCTACAAACCTTAAACTCTAGTATAAGAATCGAGGGTTCTAGGATATACAGAATCTCTACGAAGATAACCACAGCTATCGTAAGCAGGTTTCTGCAGAACATATCCTCTCCATACCCATTAGCAGAGATAACTGTTAGAGATACCCATAGAGTTGTACTTGATAAAGCTTCAGCTATCCACGGTGGAACAGCTACAGGTTATACATATACATCGAGTAGAGATGAAGTTCTATGTGTTATAGATTTAGAAGGAGAGATATCTAGATGTTCTCAGTTATTCGTTGTAGCAGCTAAAGAATCTATAGATAGAGCTGAGCTTTTCGTTATAGGTGACGGCTCTATACTCTTGAACCAGGTTTTACTATCTAATAGAAGTGAGTATCTATCACTAGCAGAAGATCTTCTAGCATATCTATGCGAAGAAAATCCTAGATGTGTAGTAGTATTCGACGCTATGCACTACACAACACTCTCAATAAGAAACGTGTTCTCGAACCCCTACCCTATTCTAGGGAAACTTCTACAAGACCCGTTAACACTTATATACATAGTGTTATCGATTATAGCTCTACTCCTACACCCATCAACATGGCTTCCACCTTTAATACAATGGCTAAGCAACGTATTCACCAATATAACGATAGGTTTAGCTAGTGTATTAACAATAGCTATCTCTACATGGATTATGTATAGAGTATTAGCAGGCGGTACAAAAGTTTACCCTGATCAGAGATTAGCTGAGCAGATCGAGGAAGAGGTTGGAGTATTTGCAGAACTTAGGAAGAGTATCCTGAGGACCAAGGTTAAACTCTCGAAACAGGATTTCATAGCTATATGTCAAACACTAGATGTTATGTTAACTCTTTACAGTGGTTATAGTTTGTGGAGCGATAACGCTTTAAACATTCTATCCGATCTCCTTGGGGATAGAGAGAAAGCTTATAGAGAGTTGAAGTGGATCTATAGATTGTATAGAAAAGCTTTTGGTGAAAGTCGGTTACCGTTGATAGTTCTCTGGGGAAGAGCTACGAAGAGATTGGTAAGTATTGTTGATGAAGTTGGGAAGAGAATTGGGGAGAAACTCGGTGTCAACATAGTATGATAATCCCTACTAAGAGGTTTGCAGCGTATATAGCTGTAACAGCTTCTGTAGTAACGATAGCTGTGTTACTAGATCCCCAAGCGCTATTAACAGCTGTTACTATGCTAGCTATAGAGATATCGATGGCTATACATCTACAACTCTCTATAGGAGTTCTCGAGAAAATCGGTGTAGAGGTATCTATAGATAGTTCAACAGATAGAGAACCTGTTATAGTTAAGATAAAGCTTGTTAATAGAAGTATCTACCCAGTTTTCCTAGCTGAGTACAGCTTTAGTTATGAATCTATACTAAGGCTTGAGAAAGGGTGTAGAGCAGGTCTAATCTCCATACCTTCGAAAAGCTCTACAGAACTCCAGTTTGTTTTCGGAGCTAGAGTAGGTACACATAGAGTAGGTCCTCTAACAATTGTTTTAAGAGATTTCTTAGGGCTCTTCAAAACACAGCCTATAGAGATATGGAAAGGTTCTAGCTTCAAAGTTACACCATCTATCGAAGTCGCTATCTTGAGGAAACTATACCTATACACTAGAAGTTCAGGTTTAGTTAAATCTAGAATCCCAGGTGAGGGTATAGAGTTCTACGATGTGAGAGACTATAGACCTGGAGATGAGCTTAGGAGAATTGTTTGGAGAGTATATGCATCTAGACAGAAACTAGCTGTTTGGGAAGCTGAGAAAGAGAGTTACCAAGCTATTGTATACATAGTCAACTCTTCTAAAGATATGTGGACAGGTATGCCAAAAACAACACCTGTAGAACATAGTGCAAGAATTATTGCATCTATAGCTAGATACGCAACATCTAGAGGATACCTACAAACAGCAGTAACAGTAAACGAATGTGGTTCAAAAGTCTTCGGGGAACCAGCTTTCGGAAGACAAGGATTAACAAGAGTATTAGATGCACTAGCGAATCTAAGTATATGCCCAGAATCAGAAACACAAGTAAACTGGGATGAAACCCTGCTAAAAATACTACCTATTCTACCAAGAGAAAGAACATTCATACTCATATTCACCAAAACAACACCAAACACAGAACAACTAATAAACATCTCAACAAAACTTTCATCACTTGGACACAGAATTTATGTAGTTGCACCCCTAATCGTTACATACGATGTAAGTAAAAAACTACCACAAAAACTAGTTGAAATATATAGAGCAAAACAGCTCGAAATAGCATCAGAAGAACTTAAAGGCATTGAAATACTTAAGAAAGTAGGGGTAAAAGTTATAGCTGTAAATCCACAGCTAGTAGCGCAAAGGATAATACAAGAAATAGAAATAAGCCTATAAAGTTATATAATGAAATTATATTACTACTGAAGAATACAGATTCAGATAATAGCCTTATGTCTAGCACTCTTATAGTGATAATTATTAAAGAATAGGAAGCTCTACATTAATTTTAAATTTTAATAATCTTAATTCATTCTGTAACACTTTATTCTAAGAGGAAATAGCATCTCAATTTCATTAATATCTACTCCTACGCAATTCTTCTACTAGTTTTCTACATATTTCTACTGCTATAACTGCGTTTTCTCCATAAGCATCTGCACCTATCTCTTTAGCGAATTTCTCTGTTAATGGTGCACCACCAACAATTACCTTAACCTTATCTCTTAAACCTTCTTTTTCTAAAGCTTCTATAACTTTCTTCATATTAATCATTGTAGATGTTAGTAATGCACTCATACCTACGATATCAGGTTTATACTGTTTAACAGCATCAACAAATTTTTGTGGAGATACATCAACACCTAGATCAATAACTTCAAAACCATTTGCTCTAAGCATAGTTGTAACTAAGTTTTTACCAATATCATGTATATCACCCTCTACAGTACCGATAACAACTCTACCAATAGGTTTCAAAACCTCTTTCTCTCTCATAATCAAAGGTTCAAGAATATTCATAATCTCTTTAAAAATCTCAGAAGCAATAATAAGATCAGCAACAAAATAAACACCTCTTTCATACAAATCACCAACAATTTTCATACCATCAGCAAGAACATTGATAATATCTATAGGTTTAACCCCATACTCAATAGCTTTTTTAACAAAATCAATAGTTCTATCCAAATCAAGATTAACTAGAGATTCCTTAATTTTAACTAAAACTTCTTGAGACATAAACAACACCAACTACCAAAACAAATACACAGCAATATAAACTCATCGTTTTATTGGGTATTTACCATACTCATAAGCAGTTTTAAACATTGCAACTATATTCTCCGGTGGTGTTGGAGGTTGTATATTATGTACTGGTGCTAATATAAATCCTCCTTTCGGTGCAAATATCTCTATAAGCTTTTTGACATGTTCAATAACCTCGTTAGGTTTAGCGAATGGTAGTACGTGTTGTGTATCTACACCACCCCAGAAAGTTATCTGATCACCGAACTCTTTCTTAAGTTTCTCAGGATCCATACCTTTAGCAGATATTTGGACTGGGTTTATGATATCTACACCAATATCTATAAACTCTTTTATTAATGGGTATATAGATCCACAACTATGGAAGAATATATATGCTCTACTTCTCTTCTTAACAATACTGAACAATTCTTCATATCTATGTTTATAGAATTCTCTAAAAGTTTTAACATCGATTTGAGGACCTTCTTCAGTACCAAAATCATCACCAAAACCAATAACATGAACAAATTCACCAAAAACATCAACATACTTCTCAACATTGTATTTCACGATCTCTAACCTTATATCGAGTATAGCTTCAGCTAAAGACTTTCTAATCCTTAAATCACTAAGCCATTTATCCCAACCTCTTACACCTTGAGCCCATTCATGAAGTGTAGCACCTTCAACAAATGCTAATGCATAAGATGTGTTTTTATATAGGTATTCTGCACGTTCTCGTAGAAGATTTAAGAATTGATCGCTAACTTTATACGAATCCCAATCGAACTTCTTTATATCGTCAACAGTTCTAGCATTGTACAAAATGTTTTTCTCTTTATCGATGACGCCCCAGAAGTAGTACCCATTTCTAGGCATTTTAGCTAAAATTTTGTTACCTATATAGGCTATGTAATCGTTATTACTTTTAACTACTTGTATATAAGACGGAATCTCAGCTTCATAACCTATATCATCTTCACGTCTCCATAAAATCCATTTATTGGTAATACCTTCAAAAGCTGTTCCATCACCTAGGATATACCTCCATAAAGCATATCTTGAACCACAAGGTTCTGAAACTCTTGTAATATCTATAACATCTACATTAAATAGGTTAAGTATATCATCATGAACATCTGCACGTTGTTGAATAAAATTAATTATTCTTACGGGTTTATGAGGAAGCTTAAGAAATTTCCTTAACTCAATATATGGAATAACATGGATACCCGAAGAATCTGTTCCTCCAAGATCTATTGGAACTCTATCCGGTTCTTCATGTTTTAATGCGATTAACACTCTTTCTCTTGGATTCATTAATACCACCAATCTTTAATAACCTAGCTAGCTAGGTTATAACCACTTGTTATTCTGAAACAAATAAATCTAAACTAAGATCATGATCTAATAATAATATCATAGCTATTAAGACAAACCTATAGATTTTGATAGACATTGATCATAGGATTGCGCCTTTCTATACAACTTTAACTCTTTTAACAAGCTTCTCTAAATAGTTAATATTCTTAATAAGTCTTAAAATTATTTAATACAACTTCCTCCACCTATATTTGAATGCTTATCTAAGAGGATACATCTGTATTAAAGATCTAACCCCCCTTCTTACTAAACTTTTAAATATGTTTATTATCAGAATTTGTCTAAACTTTATGTAAAGATGTACAAGAAATATTATTTAAGGAATGAACTACGAGGTTATGTTATGATAATGATTAGTTTAAATATAAAAAATGAATTATAATAATCTTTTCTATCCTCATAATCAAGTTCAAGAATATTTAAAAACTAGTCTAAAAAGATACTTATCGTGGTAGTTGATGTATTGATAAAGATGAAGGTGTGTGTATGTCTGTAAAACCTAAGGGTATCCCCATTTCTATATTCGTAGCATCTCTAATCGTAATTGCAGTAATAGCAGGAGTTTTAGGGTATGTTTTAGCACCGAAACCTGTACCTGTAGCTCCAACAACAATTACTGTTCCAACTACAGTAACTTTGATTACCACTGTTACCCAGACTCCAGCTCTGCCTGGTGCAGGGTTGACTATATATTGGATTGGTGGAGGAGCTGGAGACCCATTTGATGCAAGGCTATATAAAGGTGCAATGGATGCTGCTGCTCTTCTAGGAGTAAAGTTAATCTATGTTCATACCGAGTGGAATCCTGAGAAAATGGTTGATGAATTTCGTAAAGCAATAGCAGCTCGTCCTGATGGTATTGTTGTTATGGGGCATCCTGGTTATGAAGCTTTAGCACCATTATTTGAAGAAGCAGCTAAGAATGGCATACTCGTAACTTTGGCTAACGTAGATATACCTGAATTTAGAGCAAAATACTGGTACACTGGATACGTTGGTCAAAACTTGTATCAATCTGGATATACTCTTTGTGCAACAGCTATTGAAAGATATAAAGATGTTCTTAAATCTGGATCACGTGCAGCAATATTCTCTGGGAGTTGGGAACAACCTGCACGTGCACTCCGTGCTATAGGATGTGAAGATGCATTAAAGAAGGCAGGGTTAGTAGTTGATAGAGTTTCACATCCACCTGAAGTCTACGGTAACCCATCTGCAGGAACAACATATGTAACAGGTTACCTAGCAGCACATCCCGATGTAAAGCTGATAGTATTCGATGGTGGTGGTACTACAGCAGCGGCCGCTGATTATATGAGAGCTGCAGGTAAGAAACCTGGTGAAATAATAGTTATAGGATTCGATTTAACACCAGGATCTGTAAAAGGTATTAAGGAAGGCTATGTACAGATGGTTATAGATCAACAACCATATCTACAAGGATTTATGACAGTTTTAAACTTAGTATTGAGTAAGAAATACGGATTCCAAGGACTGTACATAGATACAGGAGGAGCAATTGTAGATAGTACTAATGTAGGACCTGTAGAGAGTTTGGTTATGGCAGGGTATCGCTAAACTCTTTCCAATTAAAGAAAGATATTCTTTTTAACTTTGTAAAAATATAGTTTTGTGATGAACAATTAAGAATCTAAATAGGTATTTTGTATGAATAGGGGGTACATTGTTGAAATGCGGAACATCGTTAAAAGATTTGGTTCTGTAGTAGCACTTAGAGGAGTAGATTTTTATGTTCAAGAGAATGAGGTTGTAGGTCTTGTTGGGGATAATGGTGCTGGTAAATCTACTCTTGTAAAAATACTGTTCGGTATTTATGCTCCAGATGAAGGAGAGATTATTGTTAAAGGTATTAAATTCAGAAAATTGAATCCTAAACTAGCTTACGAATTAGGTATAGTTCTTGTACACCAAGAACGTATACTATGTGAGAACCACACTATATGGAGAAACGTTTTTATGGGTAGAGAACTTACGAATAGGTTAGGATTTCTAAAAATTAGTGAGATGAAGAAGATTGCTTATGAATGCTTATCTCAATTAGGATTAACAAGAATGCAAGTTGATACACCAGTAAAATATCTTTCAGGTGGTTATATGCAAGGTGTACAAATATCTAGAGCTCTTACATTTGATGCAGATCTAGTTATATTAGATGAACCAACAACCGCATTAAGTCTTGTAGAAACACAAAGAGTTCTTGAATACGTAAATAAGTTAAAGGATAGAGGTAAATCATCGATATTTATAAGCCACAACATTTACCATGTATACCCTGTTGCAGATAGATTTGTAATACTAGATAGAGGTAGGGTTGTAGCAGAATTCTATAAAAAAGATTTAACACCAGAAGATCTTGCTGAAATTATGATCTCTATAGCTAGGACAGGTAGTGTTCCAGAAAAATATCAGAAACTGAATTTAAGACTTACTTATGGGAAAGGTAGTTCTAGTAGATCAACTTTATGAGTGGTTTAGATGGTAAATATGTATAGAAACATAGGAAATACCGTTACAAGAGTGACAAAAGCGTTATCTGGGTATAAACTGCAGATCATTATAACAGCTATATTTTTATCGTTATGGTTTATCTTCTACATTATAAATCCACCAGCTATTACCAATATATTCACATACTACTCTATTGCGAGTGTTGCTCCATTCACAATTATCCCGGCTCTAAGCTTAACGTTAATTATAATAGCTAGAGAGATAGACTTATCTTTCTCTTCAATAATGGCTTTAGGAGCTTTAGTAACTGCTTTAACATGGAAAGCATTAGGCGAAGCATCACCTCTCGGAGTATTGCTAGGTTTGTTAGCAGGGTTAGGAGCAGGCTTGCTGAATGGGGTATTGATATGCAAGTTAGGTATACCATCATTAATTGCGACAATAGGTACGATGTTTCTATGGAGAGGGGTAGTACTAGTTGTAACACAAGGATTTAGTATTCCTTTAGGAGAGTACAGAGGTTCCCCTGTTTTCAATGTATTGGTGGGGAGAATATATGGAATCCCAGCCCATTTCCTATGGGCTATAGGGTTAGCTATAGTATTCTGGGTTATTCTGAATAGACATAAGTTTGGTGCATACATATACTATGTAGGCGATAATCGTATAGGAGCTCAAATGGTTGGAATAAACGTCCATAGAGTACTAATATCTTTATATGCTATACACGGCGTTATAGCAGCTTTCGCAGGAATAGTAGATACACTCGAAATGGCAACATTTTGGCCAACCCTAGGAGATATCTATATGCTAAAATCTGTAGCAGCAGTTGTAGTTGGAGGAACACCTGTTACAGGTGGAGTAGGTACAATCTACGGAACTTTCATAGGAGGACTAATACTTGAGTTCATCGAGATGGGTGTACTAACGTCAGGAGTAACAGGTTTCTGGATACGGTTAGTACACGGCGTAGTTATAATAATAGCGTTAGCTGCACAAGGAATGCTTAGAAGAATAGAATTAGCTAGAGCGAGAATAATAAAAATGCTTATCGAAGAATCAGAAGAAAAGTAGAGAAGCAATTGAAATTACTCCCCATTTAAACCTATACCAAAACATCTCTCCACATAACATCACAGACAATCCTTTTAAATAAACCCCTAAATCTATATAAAATTAAATACAATACTTTAAATCTAGAACCACCTCTTCTTATCGTTAAATGTTTTAAAATGTTTATGTTGAGAAATTCGATGTCATTTAACATGTTTATCATCATTAATACACAACACGAACTCTACTACTCAATGAAAATATTACCTAATAGGGTATTTTCCATATTCGTATGCTGTTTTAAACATTGCAACAATGTTTTGTGGTGGAACACCTGGTTGTATATTGTGTACAGATGCATATACAAATCCTCCTCTAGGTGCAAATATCTTAATCAATTTCTTAACATGATCAACAACCTCCTCTGGTTTAGCGAATGGTAGTACGTGTTGTGTATCTACACCACCACCCCAGAAAGTTATCTGATCACCGAACTCTTTCTTAAGTTTCTCAGGATCCATACCTTTAGCAGATATCTGAACAGGATTAATAGCATCTAAACCAATATCTATAAACTCCTTTATAAATGGGTATATAGATCCACAACTATGTAGCCATGTAAACATTTTGGAATGTTTCTTAACATAACCAATAAGTTCTTCATATCTATGTTTATAGAATTCTCTAAAAGTTTTAACATCGATTTGAGGACCTTCTTCAGTACCAAGATCATCATATCCTATAGCTGTAACCTGGACATATTCACCAATAGCACTAACAATTTTCTTGATGTTGTACATCATAATTTCGTGTATATGGTCTAGAATTGCTTCTGCTAATGGTTTTCTAATTTTTAGATCTGATAACCATTTATCCCAACCTCTAAGATTTTGACCACCAGCATCATGATAACCTCCAGGATTTCCAATGAAATTGTTTATCAATGCGTAGTCAGTGTTTTTATATAGATATTCAGCTCTTTTCCTAAGAATTTCAACAACATCATCTGCTACCTTAAATGAATCCCAATCAAATTTCTTAACATCATCAACACTTCTAACATCTGCTAATAGAGGTTTCGATTTTCTCCATCTAACTAAACTATCGAAATAATACCCACTTCTAGGCATTATACCAAATAATTTACCAGCTGAATAACCAGCAAAACCCTCCTCGATTTCTATAATCTCAACATATTTCGGTATCTCAACATCAACACCGTAAGGAGCTCTCCAAACATAGAATTCGTGGTCTGAAACCTCTTTTACAGAACCATCTATAGCACTAACAAATCTATATATGTATGGGTGTGGTGCTATGGGCTCCAAAACCCTATTAATATTGATTACATCTACATGGAATAAATCTAAAATATCTTTATCAACTTCAGCAAGCTGTTGACCAATATCATTAATTCTCACAGATTTTAGGGGTAAACTTAGGTACTTTCTAAGTTCATAATATGTTTTAGCATGAATACTTGTACAAGGAGTAGCACCAAAATCAATTGGAATTCTATCAGGTTCTTCATGTCTTAAAGCAAGGACTACACGATCTCTAAACTTCATATCTGTACCACCATACCCCTATGTGTTTATGATCGCTTCGGCATTTAAATTTTCATGAATTTTGATAATGTTTGATTTTGGATTTAAAAATAAAAGAATAGATAGGAGGTAGAGTGTTTCAAAGGTTAAGACAAAGTGAAAATATTTTTAAAGTGTAGCTTATGTACGTGAATTACTTGGGGTACGTATATGTTGAGGATTGAAGATCTTAGAGTAGAGTTTACTGTAAACCCTCTTGGTGTTGATGAGCCTAGGCCTAGGTTCTCCTGGATCCCTATCCATAGTGAGAGGGGTAGGAGGCAAAAAGCTTATAGAATTATTGTTGCTAGCTCTTTAGAGAATGCTTTGAGGGGTGTTGGCGATGTTTGGGATAGTGGTGTTGTTGAATCTGACGAGAACATTGTTGAATACAATGGGCCTCCGCTAAAGAGCTTTACTAGGTATTTCTGGAGGGTTAAGTGGTGGGATGATAAGGGTAGGGAAAGTGGGTGGAGTGATGTTGCATGGTTTGAAACAGCTATACTCAACCCAGAGGAGTGGAAAGGTCAATGGATTAGTGGTGGTCAGCTTTTTAGGAAGGAGTTCTATGTTGATGGAGATATTGCCGAGGCAAGGGTGTACATATCTGGTCTAGGTTACTACGAGCTTAGAATCAATGGTGTTAGGGTAGGGGATAAAGCGCTCGACCCTCCTTGGAGTGAGTATACAAAGACTGTTTACTATAGTGTATACGATGTTACACACCTTGTTAGGAAAGGACGGAATGCTATTGTTGTTATGCTTGGTAGAGGGAGGTATGCTCAAAAGTTTCCCGGTGTGAAATACTATGGAGAACCGAAGCTACTCTTATTACTAAGAGTTAAACTAGCTGATGGTAGGGTTGTAGAGGTTTATAGCGATGAAACGTGGAGATGTTTAGAGAAAGGACCTATAATAAGCGATGATATTTACAATGGTTTTAGGTATGACTTCAGGTTAGAGCCTATTGGATGGGATAAACCAGGTTTCGATGATTCTAATTGGAAACCTTGTACAGTTGTTGATTCTCCTGGAGGTTTTCTAAGATCTACAGCAACAATCCCAGCTACAAAAATTATGGCTGTTCTAAAGTCGAGAGAAGTTTACAGTCCTAGACCAGGTGTATATGTATTCGATTTTGGGCAGAATATAACTGGCTGGGTTAGGCTAAGGGTTAGAGGATCTCCGGGTACAGAGGTTAGGTTAAGATATGCCGAGGTATTAAACCCCGATGGAACTATCAATACTAAGAATCTTGGACGTGCAGAAGCAACTGATGTATTCATTCTTAGAGGTGATGGTGTAGAGATCCTCGAGCCTAAGTTTACATACCACGGTTTCAGGTATACAGAGGTAAGCACAGCTTCAGGGTATATAGCACCTCTATCTCTAGATGATATAGAGGCTCTCGTTATCCATGCAGATCTAGAACCTATAGGATCTATAGTTACATCGAGTAAGCTTATCAACGATATCCATAGACTCGTTATATGGAGTCTCAAAGGTAATCTAACAAACGGTATTCAAACAGATTGTCCTCAGAGAGCAGAGAGGATGGGTTGGTTAGGAGATGCATGGCTATCATCAGATTCCGCTATGCTTAATTTCAATATGGTTAGATACTATGAGAAGATAGTGCGGGATATAGTGGATTCTCAGAAAGAGGATGGGTCTATACCTGATACAGTACCTCCATACTGGAACACATACCCAGCTGATCCTGCGTGGGGAACAGCTTTCATCTACATCCCGTGGATGCTCTACATATACTACGGGGATAAGAGGATTATCGAGAAAGTCTATGAGTATGCCAAGAGGTGGTGGAGCTACCTATACTCGAAAACTAAAGATGGTGTACTCTACTTCGGTAAATATGGGGACTGGGTACCACCTGGAAGAGTTTTCAATATACAAGACTGCCCATTTGAAATAATATCTACATGGATACTATACAGAGATGCCAAGATTTTAAACAGTATGGCTAGAGTTCTAGGGAAACACGATGAAGCTAAATACTTCGAGGAGAAGGTAAGAGAGATAGCTAACGCTTTCAATAAAACATTTCTACACGAAGTAGAGTTATTCGGACGCAAAGTTTCTGGATACTTCTCGGTATACACTTCGCAAACAGGTACACAACTATACCTAGGATCACCAAGATTTGGAGGTTCACAAACATGTTTAGCACTACCACTAGTAGAAGATCTAGTTCCTCAGGAGAAGGTTGAAGATGTAGTTAGAGCTCTTGTTCATAGTGTAGAAGTTGATTGGGATAAACATCTGAATGTAGGGATACTAGGAGCTAAATACGTACCCGAAGCACTTGCTAGATACGGCTATCTACAGCTTGCATACGAAGCAATTACACAGGAAACATATCCAAGCTTCGGTTACTGGATTAAAGAAGGTGCAACAACACTTTGGGAGAGATGGGAGAAATTAACAGGTTCTGGTATGAATTCCCATAACCACCACATGTTCGGAAGTATAGATGCATGGTTCTATAGATGGTTAGCAGGTATACAAATACTTGAACCAGGGTTCAAAAGATTCTCAGTAAAACCCCCGATAATCAAAGGGCTTAACCACGTATTAGCCAAGATATACACAGTTAGAGGTTTAGTACACGTTACATGGGTAAACGAAGGAGATAAACTCAAGCTGTTAATAGATGTCCCTGTAGGATCTATAGCAGAACTACATCTACCCAAGATAGCGAAGAACATCGAAGTTGTTGAAAGCGGTAAAACTATATGGAGAGAAGGGAAGTTCACACCTACAGAAGGAATTATCTCAGCTAAAGAAGAAAAAGAAGAAATTGTTATAGAGATTGGATCAGGTAGCTATAGTTTTGAAGTAAGACTAACTACATGATCATCCCCTGATCAAAACAACGAATTCTTTTTCTTAATACAGCTAATAAACATTACCTAAATCCCTTCGTACCTCTACCCTCATAAAAACTTACCTCAACAACTTCTTCAAGGGTATACCTCTTAACAATTTCAAATATTACTCCTAAATCCTACACTAAGGAGCTTAACTTAACAAAGGCTATCACAAGTTTGAAGCGATTTTCAATGCTTGTAGATATTCCTAAATGCTTTTCAAAACTATGAAATATTCTAAGTGCTATGTAAAGACTTTAAAGATAAATATTGAGAATATAAACATCTGTTACCAGTTACTTGTTTGTATAGGTACCCGATATGTATGCGAAGATTAGGATTAGTAGAAAGACTTATTGGGATAAAGTTTGCGGTTGTTGGTTTGGTAAGAATGCTGGTGGAACTTTTGGTAGCCCTTTGGAAGATTTGTATGGTCGTGAAGAGATGTTCGATGTTTGGTGATATCCTAAACTTGTTGAAGGTGGTATACCGAATGATGATCTAGAGATTCAGCTTGTATGGCTTCAGGTGTTAAGGGATAGAGGTATCGATATATCAGCACGTGGTTTAGCTGAATATTGGCTCGATTGTATACTCTATAATTGGGATGAGTATGGTCTTGCTAAAACAAATCTAATGAAGGGTTTACTACCACCTATCTCTAGTTGGTATAATAATTGGTTTAAGAATTGTATGGGGAGCCCTATAAGATCTGAAATATGGGCATGTATAGCTCCTGGAGCACCAAATATAGCTGCAAAGTATGTTTACGAAGATGCTGTTGTTGATCATGCTGGTGGTGAAGGTGTTTATGGCGAGATTTTCAATGCTGTTGTTGAATCAGCAGCTTTTGTTATAAGTGATAGAGTTAAACTAGTTGAAATAGGTTTACAAGCTATACCTGAAAATAGTTTAATAGCTAAAGCTATTAGAACAGCTTTAGATGCATACCTAAAGGGGTTGGATTGGAGAGAAGCTCGTGAACGTGTTAAAGAAGCTGTTTATAGCTCTATAGCTCAGTATGCACCTATTAACCTAGGTTTCGAAGTTATAGGGTTAGTCTACAGAGAAAGCTTCGGGGATGCTATAGCGAAGGCTGTGAATTGTGGATGGGATACTGATTGCATTGGTGCAACTGTTGGAGCTATATGGGGTGTAATACATGGTGTAAGTAATCTCCCAGAAGAGTGGATTAAACCGTTAAGTAATAGAATAGCTGTTAGCGAAGGGATAAAGAATATACACATACTGAAAACAGTTGAAGAATTAATTGATGAAGTATGTGCTATAGGTGAGAAAGTTTTGAAGTATTTCAATGCTCCAGTCGAGATATCAGATCACGACGATTTCACTAACGCTGAAACAGTTATAAAATCTCTTGTAAAAGAAGTGAAATATCTCTGGGATATACCACCTAACAGAGTTGACTTTGATTTAACAAGTATAAAAACTTCAATAACATATCTAGATGGACTTGCGATACTCCCAAATAAACTAAATAACTTCCTTATAGAAATTGAGAATACACGCCCAACATCGGTTACAGGTATATTAGACATCTCTACATCTTCTGGCTGGGTTTTGAGACCTGCATGTCCATGCCCAATATCTTTAGGTCCACGAGAAAAAGCTAGGTTTAAGTTTATAGTTGAAGCATCTGCAGAAGATATATACATCTAATGAGTGTACAGCTAAGATACTTCTATACAGTAGACCTAGGGTTATGAGTATCCCAATAGTTTTCGTTGGGGGATTTAGATGGCTTATTTCAGAGGTTTACCGCGAACCACTATCTCTAGATACTGTTTTCTCACTTGAGAAAGAACTGGATCTCTATATAAAAGGTGTGAAAGGTGAAGGATGGAGAGAAGTGGCGTGGCCTGAAAACAATCTTGAGATCGAGCCGTTCTTCAACAGAAAACCGGGTGTGATATACCTTAGACACTACATATATTCACCAAGTAGAAGAAAAGTAGTTATCGGAGTACCAAACAATAGCCGCATGAAACTATGGTTAAACAATAAACTAATCCATGAAACAATTAAACCTGTACCTCTAAGACCTAGCCCCACCAGCGATCGATCAAACTATACAGAAGCAGAACTTAGAGAAGGATGGAACCACATAATGATAAAGATAATACGCGAAAACAAACCCATAGAAGCACGCTTCATCATTGTGAGTAGCGAATGGAATAAAGGAATGCCCGATATAATTCAATGCAGGTTTCCATGGGAAGCAAGAGATAAACAATAAAGATTTACATAATCTACAAAAACTTTTCCTAATCACAACCTACTGCTATAGATAAAGATCATAAATTTTTCTTTTTAGATAGTAACACTTTATTGTAAATTTAACCCAGAGCTAGGTAGTTTTTACAAAAATAAATACCCTTTTCATCAACTAGTTATTGTAGCTGTAATGGGAGTGTGTATGAATGTTATTGTTGTTATGTTGGATAGTTTGAGATCTGATCATCTTGGTTGTTATGGTAATTCATGGATTAAAACACCTAATCTTGATAGATTTGCTAGTGAAGCAACTGTTTTTAGGAGATTTTATGCTGAAGGACTACCTACACTTCCTGTTAGAACAGCTCTATTCACCGGGAGGTATACTTTACCTTATAGAGGTTGGCAAAGATTAGAACCTGACGATATCCCTATAGCTGAGATTCTATGGGATGCAGGGTATGTTACAGCTTTAGTATCAGATACATGGCATTTACATAAACCTGGTATGGCTTATGAAAGAGGTTTCGACTACGTTATATTCATAAGAGGTCAGGAAGGTGATCCCTATATCCAGGATGCTGAGATCAGTTTAGATATATGGCATGAGAAGAATTGGTATGTACCATCTATTGATATCTATATCCCGAGAGAACAGAATAAGCAAATGTTTATTCAGTATCTAAAGAATACTGCTTGTTGGAGAAGAAAAGATTCTTGGTTTATTAGAAGTGATGAAGATACTTTTGTTGCGCATGTTATGAAATCTGCTTATAGTTTACTTAAGAAGATTGTTGAAGAAGATGGTAGGAAGGATAAGATATTTATGTGGATAGATAGTTTTGATCCTCATGAACCTTGGGATCCACCAGAAGAATACTACAACCTGTATGCTCCACCTGATTACAACGGTAAACCTATTATATGGGGTGGTGGTTTCGCTGAAGAATATACAGATGAAGAGATTAAGCATATTAGAGCTTTGTATGCTGCTGAAGTTACTGTTGTAGATAAATGGGTTGGGTGGTTCTTCGATAAAATTAAAGAGCTTGGTCTATGGGAAAACACGATGATTATAGTGTTAAGTGATCATGGAATTCCGCTAGGTGAAAACGGTATAATTAAGAAGTATTTGCCATGGCCATACGAAGTACTTTCAAAAGCTGTATTAATGATTAGGCATCCTGAAGGCGTTGGTAGAGGTAGGTATATAGATGCATGGGTTGAAACAGTAGATATAACACCTACAATACTGGATTTCCTAGGCATAGATATAACTAAAAAACGCAGTCCATGGAGTGTAAACCCATTGGAGATCCACGGAAAATCGTTAATACCTTTAATAAGCGGTGATGTTGAGGAGGAAGAGTTTAGGGAATTCGCTATAAGTGGTCACTACAAAAGATCCTACAGTATAAGATGGAGAAACTACACATACATAACATGGCCATCTAGAGTAGAAGCTCCATATCAATGGGGTTTATATGAAGTATATAGAACTAGGATAGAGAAAACATCTCCAGAACTATACAAAGTTGATAGAGATTACATACCGCCACCACCTAAAAACTATGATTGGAGAAAAGATGTTATAGAAAAAGAGAATATAATTGATATAGAGAAAGATGTTGCTAAAGAGCTTGAGGTTAAACTAAGAAGAAAAATAATGCAACTACTAAAATATTAAACAAGTGATTGAAGGTAGCAAATTAGATGATATTAACGATTCGTAATAGGATATAGCTATATTTTTACGAGTGTTGTGTTGGAGTTGAAGTATTTTTTAGAAATATCTAATCTAAGTATTTAAGGTTGTTCATTCTGTAAATATGTTGGTGGTTTGGGTATGGTTTTTGATGTTGTATCTCTTGGTGAGATACTTGTTGAGTTTGTTAGGAAGGAGAGAGATGTTATGCATACTGTTCCAGGGGATTATGTAGGTCCTTTTCCTAGTGGTGCACCTGCTATAACTATCGATACATGTGCTAGACTTGGTTTGAGAACAGGTTTTATTGGTGTTGTTGGTGCTGATGATTTTGGTGAAATGCTTGTTGAGAGACTCAGATCTGATGGTGTTGATGTTTCAAGGATTAGAATTGATAGAGAATCTGCAACAGCTATGGCTTTTGTTGCTTATAGATCTGATGGTAGTAGGAGATTTGTATTCACATTAAAGTTCTCTGCATCTGCAAAACTATCTCCTAACGATATAGATCCTGATTATGTAGCTAGAGCAAGTGTTCTCCATGTCTCTGGATCAACAATGTATATAAGTAAACTTGCTAGAGATGCTTGTGTTAAAGCTGTTGAGGTAGCTAAGAGTAGTGGTAGAGTTGTTTCTCTAGACCCTAATATAAGGTTAGAGCTGGAGTCTATCGAGAGGATTAGGGAGATACTGGGGAGCGTAGTCAGGTATACCGATATAGTTTTATCAGGTGAAGACGAGCTTTCAATGGTTACAGCTGTAAACGATATCTATACAGCTATACGTAGAGTATTTGATTGGGGTCCAGATGTAGAGATTGTTGTTGTTAAAAGAGGTAGGAAAGGATCTCTAGCTGTTACAAGAAGTGGTGATATTGTTGAAGTACCTGCTCTACTTGTTAAAGAAGTTGATCCTACAGGTGCTGGAGATGTTTTCAACGCAGCTTTTATCTATGGATATCTAAAGAATTGGAAACTAGATAGAATCCTACTTTTCGCTAATGCTGCTGGAGCTATTAAAGTTGGGAGAGTAGGTCCTATGGAAGGACCTAGATCTTATAACGAAGTAGTTGAGTTAATCCGTGAAAAAGGTTATATGTTTTA
>JAJHRF010000052.1 GCA_020832925.1 Desulfurococcaceae archaeon
TGCTTGACGTATACCTATGGACTTGTTGCAGGTGGTCATTTTAGACGAGAGCTTTTCACAAGGTATAGACATTTCGTTCTACATAAATTCTTATTCTACCCTAAGCAGGTGGAGGATATTGGTTGTGTTGGTTGTGGGAGATGTATTACTTGGTGCCCCTTGGGTATAGATCTAAGAGATACACTAAAGCGTGTAGCTGAGGTGTTGAAGTAGTGAGCTCTAGGTATAGAGGTTATAAACAATCTGTTAACCCGTTCATATTTAGTAGAGCTGTTGTTGTTGATAAGGTTGAGGAAGCTCCAGGGGTATACACATACACAATTAGATATGATGGAGAGTTCAAAGCTGTACCAGGTCAATTCAATATGTTGTATGTTTACGGACTTGGAGAAGTACCTATATCTCTATCGAATCTACCTCTACTTAAAGGTAGCTATACATTGATAGAGCATACGGTTAGAGTTGTAGGTGCTGTTACAAAAGCTATTGTATCTAGGTTAGATATAGGGTGTTTCATAGGTATTAGAGGTCCTTATGGAAATGGATGGCCTCTAGATAAAGCTGAAGGGAGAGATATCGTTGTGGTTGGCGGGGGTATAGGTATAGCACCTCTAAGACCTGTGGTTAAGTATGTAGAGATGTTTAGGGAGAGGTTTGGGAGGATGAATATACTTTTCGGAGCTAGATCTCCAAGAGATCTTCTGTATAGGTATGAACTCGATAGTTATAGAGCTATACCTAACACGAAACTACTACTATCCTCAGATACACCTACAGAAGGATGGGTACACCATGTAGGTTTTGTTACAGATCTTATAGACTATATCGATGTAGATGTAAAGAACTCGACTGTCTTTGTATGCGGTCCCGAGGTTATGATGAGGGTTGCTGTTAAAAAGTTTCTTGGTAAAGGATTTAGGAAAGAGGATATATATCTATCGCTCGAGAGGAGGATGAGATGCGGTGTAGGTGTATGTGGTACATGTCAATTCGGACACTATTTCGTATGTAGAGATGGACCTGTTTTTAGGTATAGCGATATAGAGGACTACTTCTGGGTTGAGGGGATATAGATGTATAGGATAGCTATAGTTAAACTAACTTCGTGTTCTGGCTGTATAAACGAGGTTATCTATGCGTTAACGTCTAGAGATATTGTTGATAAGTATAGAGTAGAGTACTTCACAGAGTTAACAGATGTTGAGGATCTCGGGGAAGTAGATATTGTTTTCGTAGAAGGATCTGTATCGAATAAACATCAAGAAGAATTTGTGAAAAATGCTAGAGCTAAAACAGGGTTCTTAGTAGCTATAGGGACATGCGCATTGATGGGGGGTGTGCAGAGTTTGAGAAATGGTGTAGATGTGGAAGTTGTTAAGAGAACTGTTTACCCAGAGCCGAGGTATATAGATATCTATAGCGATGTTAAACCTGTTACAGATGTCGTGAAAGTTGATCTCGTTATACCTGGATGCCCTGTAAATGGGGATGCTGTTGCTTCTCTTCTTAGGAAGTATTCTTTAGGAGGTTTACCTATACCTATCTACGAATCTGTATGCGGTGAATGTAAGAGGAAAAGATTTGAATGTATATTGGTTGCTAAAGGAATTCCATGTTTAGGGCCTATAACTATTAGTGGGTGTGGAGCTATATGCCCATCGTTTGATAGAGGTTGTTATGGTTGTTACGGTATTAAGTATTTCGATATAGATAGAAAGAACCTTGAATCTTTTATAAAACGTTTAGAAGAATTAGGTTTGAATAGAGAAGATGTAGATACGTTGCTTAAGGGGTATGGGTTCAAGGTATACTTATCTCTTACTAAAGGTGAGAAAAAGTGAAGACTCTGTTAACGAGAGTTGAAGGCGAGGGTAGTATAGTTGTTGTAGAGAAGAATGGGTATATCGATAGCGTAGTTTACGAGATTACCGAAGCACCGAGATTCTTCGAATACATAGTCTTAGGCAGAGATATGGAGAGAGTAGTCGATATCGTGAGTAGGGTATGTGGTTTATGTGGTGTTTCATATAGTTTTGTTGCTGCTAAAGCTTTTGAGAAATGCCTCGGTGTAGATGTTGATGAGAAGGTAGATATGTTTAGAGAAGCTATACATCTAGCTGAGAGAGTTAAAAGCCATGTTATGCATCTATTCTACATGAATCTACCTGATCTCGTGAAGACAAAGATGTTTACAGATTTCTTACAGAGAAACCCTGAAATCTCTAAACATTTCCAAAACGTTTTGCTATGGTCTAGAAAAGCGATGTATACCCTAGGTGGGAGATTCCATAACGTTGTAAATATAAAGATCGGTGGAGTTTATAGATTTCCTGATAGAGATAGTGTTAAAAAGCTTGTGGAAGAGTTGAACAATGTATCGAAATCTTTCAAAGAATTTGCAAGCTTTATTCTAAGTATTAAACCTCCCGATGAGTATACTAAGAGAAGTTTTAACAATATTCACTTAGTTTCTCTCTATAGTCAAAACTCTAGATATCCACATCACAACGATAAACTGTACCTAGATAAAGAGCTATACACTATTAGCGAATTCTTCAGAAATACTGTGAAAACTAGCCAACTACCTTATTCAACAGCTCTACACTACAGAATTAAAGGTGTTGAAAGCTATATCGTAGGACCTTTAGCAAGATTTAACCAACACTACAATGTATTAGATAAAGAAGTTAGAGCTTTTATAGAGATGCATGGATGGAAACCCCCATTGAATAGTGTTCTATTTAGCTATGTAGCACGTATAGCTGAAATCTACAACACATTGCTAATACTCGAAGATTATCTAGATAAACTAAGTAAAGGTATAGAACTTGCTACAGATACCGATATCCATGCTAAGAGTAGTAAACTATATGGAACAGTATGTGAGTATGCTGTAGAAGCTCCTCGGGGAATACTTTACCATAGGTATAACGTAGATAAAGAGAAAGTAGTTTCATGCGATATCGTAACACCTACAGCACAAAACCTAGCCTCTATGAGCGATATAGCAACAGCTATTCTACGCGGAAGAAAAACTGATACAAATTCTATAGATATAGCTAAGAAAATAGCTATATCTTTCGATCCCTGCATATCTTGCTCAGTACACACACTCAAGGTAAGAATAGTAAACATAAACTAGATATCCTAACGTTGTGGAGGAATATTTCGTGAACCACCTCTATAAGGGATATCCAATTCTATAACTAACTACTCAAAGATATTCTCTCCTAGGTATCCCTATACAAAACTTTTAAGTTTTGATCTATGTTTAGCTATAGTGTGGTTGTTATGGTTTACAAGTATAGCTACTCTAGATCTTCCAGAGAACCCCGTAGATTTGTATGGATGTTCATAGGAATCTTAGTGGTGTTAATACCTTTATCGCTTATATCTGGAGGATTCGTTATATACATCAACCATATAGCGATAGCTTTCGCATCTAAACCTATCCTAATCCTCGTTCTAGAGTTCCTGATAATACTATTAGTGTGTAGCCCTATAGTGTATCTATTGATGAAGTTACCCATAGGGTTTCTGAAAGGTTTCTTTACAACTATATTCATAGTGTTAACTTTGTATGCATTCGCATCTACTGTTGCTCTCGTTCTCTACCTAATCCTCACTATAATTATCTTGATAATCATAGCTTACGAAGTTCATAGAGGATGGTTTGAGGATTATAGAGTTGTGAAGTTGTTGAAGTTTTCTCTAGCTTTGATACCTCTACTCGTAATCTATATATTTACATCTCTCTATGTACCGATAGCTTCGAGTAGAGGTGTAGAGTTTATTGAGTTGAGTAAACCTGTAGATGTGAATGCTTTGAAGAGATTCATACCTTTGATGACTGCGTATACCTATGCTGTTGACAGGCTTCAGATACCTACGCATAGAATATATGCTGAGGATAGCTATGTTTACTTCGCTAATGGGAGAAGTGTCTATAACTGGGTTGTAGAGCCTCAAGGTTTTTGGAATGAGGTTACAAAACCTCCTAGAGGATTCATATTTGTTTACGGTGATACCTATCCGCCTCAGGTAGAGGTTATACTAAGGGATACAGTGTGGGGTTTGCGTAACGCTAGATTCTATGTATTGTTCTTCGATACACTCTATAGACAGATAGTTCTGAGGGTAGGTCTCTACTACAAACCTATTATGGAGAACAACATCGAGATTGTATACAATAATGAGCTTCTAATACTTGTACCTGTGATGAAATGGGATAGAGGTTTACTTCACAGCATACCTATTATCCATGGCTACGCTGTTATCCATGAGGATGGCTCTATAGAGTTTGTAGATGCTGAGAAAGCTCTTGTAGATCCTAGGTTTAGAAGTCTTCCAGTAGTACCAGAGGTAATCGCCAGGGAATGGGTTGAGCTTAGAAGATTCTACGTAGGTTTCATAGATTTCTACCTATATAGAAACACCTACACTATAAGAGATATAGGTACAAATCCACAGCCATATCTATCCATAGATAAGGATAACAAGATTTGGTGGGTATTTGTAGCAGAACCTCCTGGAGAAGCTTATAGCGCTAAATACATAATGTACGTAGACCCATCAAACCTCAGACCATCTATCTATATCTACACATTATCAACTCCTATGATAGGTATAAGCAGAGTTGAAAGCTATATAAAACAGCATTACCCGATGTTTGATTGGAGTCAGCTAGTTGTTGAAGAACCTACACCAATACTAATCAACGATACTCTGTACTGGAAAGTAACTGTAACAACAAAAGATTTCAGAGGTCTTGTACTCGTAGCGCTTGTAAATGCGAAAACAGGAACAGTAACATCTATAGATGTAACTAAATGGGATACACAAACAAAAGGAAATTTAACAGCAGACACCATACTACAAGTCATATCAAAACCAACACCAACAAAAACAGAGGAAGAAACGAAGTTATCGATAGAGGATAGAATTAAACAACTAGAACAATTAATACAACAAATAAGAGATATGCTAAACCAACTCGAAAAAGAATTAAATGATTTGAAGAGACAACTGACCCAGAAATAATAGAATATTTCTAATGCTTTTAAACGATATAAACTTTAAATTCTCAACGCTATAAACATATCCTCATCACCATCACTCCCAGCCTTAAGACAGTATTTTAAAATTTTGAGTAGGTAATATTAATTAGAAAATCTTCTTATTTAAACCATTAATAATTCTACAGGTTTCAACTTCTTTGTAACAGGATCGAGTTGGTATCCAAGAGATTCTAAAGCTGTTACACCAAGAACAGGGATATCCCCTGATTCTCCAAATATAACTGGGACAATAGCTCTTCTACCCTCATACTCTACAACAACCCCACCAATATCACGTTCAACAACCTCAGCACTAAATAACCTAAGCTTCTGTTTAGCAATAGGTTTAAGCCCTAACTTCTCAAGAATATTTCGAGGGATCGACGTATAGATAGCTCCACTATCAACTAGAACTTCTATATCTTCCCACATAGATAAATCGAAATTATATACTCTAACCTTAATAAATGTGAAACCCATGTTTATAACTCCCATACTGTTCAATACACAGAATAACTATATAACTATGAAGCTATATATACTTTAAGAGAATAAATTAGTTCATAGGATATTATAAGCTCCTCCAATCGAATAGCTTAAGTTTATCAATATCTCTACTTATACACAAACACTATCTAAAGCTCTAAAGTTTACCGATTTATTTAATGTAATTAAGAAAAAAATTTTGGTAAAGATATTTAAATCAAAAGGTTATGATGGGAGTTCAAGTATTTTCTTTTCAAGCCATTCTCTGATAAATTTCAGATTCTCAATTGTTCTAGGAATGAAACTTGAGTATGGTTGACCTTGTCTAATCATCTCGTTAAGTATACCTAAAATCTGTTGAGCATTCTCTTTATTAAGATTTCTCAGCATATTCTTAACCTTTCCTAGATAATCTATAGCTGTCCATGCTTCAGATGAGAAGTATTTATATCTATCTAACTCTTGTATACACTCATCTATCTTCTTAATAACCTCTTCAATATCAGACATAGATCTCTCCTCGAAATCTACTCTACACAGATAAATATAAATCTACTAGAAATCTTAAATAAATGCTATGTGAACATCTTACCAATATCTTTAGAAACCTGTATCTTCATAGAATACACATACTTTTCCAAAAGGTTCAACACTTTTAATATCGTATCTCCTAAAACGTGAGCATACCTCAATAATTCTCCATATACTTCTAGTTACATCGTTTAAAGAATTACCTACGTAAATTTCTTGTAGTTCAGAACATCTACCTCTAGGTGAATCTACATAATGTTTAACCATCTTATCGAGTAACTTCAAAGATTTCTCAATTGAGATAGAGTAACACCTAACTATACCTTTCACAGCGTTCTCCTCGTAGACAATAACTTTTTTGGGAAGAATATAGAAAGTATATGTAGAACCAAGAACTACTACAACTTTTGCTAATAACTCATCTAAACCTACAACAGCTATATCATATCCATCCTTTTAATACAGGTAGATATCATATTTAAACCCTCTACATCAGGTTATCAAAGCATTTTCTTTATTAAATTGTTTACAGCTTATCTACGAAATTCATTATTCATTAAATCGATGAGCATCTGCATTCTAAAATTTACTATGGGACCTATCTATTTCTTTATTATTAAAAATCTACATGGATATAGTGATTATCAAGATTTAAAAATTTATTTTGTTTTAGATTGTGATTCCGAAGAATGTTGCTAATGTTGCTAGTATTGCGAACATACTCCAGAATACTACCCCTATGCCTAGTATTACAGCTATCCATATAGGCATTCTAATTTCTTTTGGAAGCCATTTCCTGTTTATGTATATTGTTGCTGCTGCTGTTAATGCTAATACTACATTTGATATATTTGCTACCATTAGAATCCATGCTAGAGGTACTATACCGAATATGTAGTTGAGTGCGAATGCGAAGATTATCCATATTATTATGAATGCTAGTACTGTATAGTAGAGTTTCTTAATTTCTCCTCTAGCCCATTTCCTAACTTTTTCACTTGCTTGCCATATCAAATCTACAAGAGTTCTTGTAATCATATCTGTTGAACCTAGCTGTGTAGAGAATAATATCCATATACCTGCTAATAATGCTACAACCCATTCTATAGGTCCCCAAAGTTTTGAGAAGTACTCTCCTTGATATGCTGCTATACCCCATGCAGGTAGTTTTGTACCTAGAGGTAT
>JAJHRF010000054.1 GCA_020832925.1 Desulfurococcaceae archaeon
ATAGTTATGTTATGGAATTGAGAATGTACTAAGATATAAAAGGGACTATGTACACTAAAACTATTGTGCATAAGAATACTGCATCTATCTTCGATAATTTTAACTCTCTATAGAATGTTCTCTTATCTTTATAACCAAAACCTCTCAATATCAAAGCTTCTGATAAATCTTTAGCTCTTATAAACGAGCATACTATTGTTGGAACTACTACTGATGATAATTTCATGATTTTCTCACGTATATCCCCTTTCTCTAGCTCTACACCACGAGATCTTTGAGCATCGTAGACATTCTTCATTTCTTGGAATACTATAGGGATGAACCTATAGGCTATTACAATTGGATATAGGTAGTAGTATTTTATACCAAGTTTAGAGAACAGCTGGATTATCTCTAGAGGTGTTGTTGTTGAAATAAATATGAGTATTGGTGGGAGTATGATGAAGATTCTTGTTAAGGCGTAGGATTGATATAGAAGTGCAGATGCTATATCTGTATCTCCTAACAGGTATGTTACCAAGATATTGAATAAAATTATGAAGATTATGAATAACCACAACCCTTTCAGCATATCGAAGAATTTTCTACGAAGAACTTTGCAGAAGATCACGATACCTATATTGATAATTAGAAAGTATAGGAGTTGAACTATATTAGTAGCTAGGAAAGCTACTGCAAATACTATAACTATGTAGATAAGCTTTGTAGCAGGGTTTAATCGAGAAAATATTGTTTCCTTAGATTCGTAAAGTAGAGATGTCGCTAGATATTCAAAAAACCTCTTCCTACCCATAACTACTACCTTTCAAAATTTTTGAGAACTCTCCTACATTCAATACCTTGGAAAATCTATCTAGACCTACTCTTTTAATGAATCTCACAATCTGTGGAACGAAGATCTCTAAATCTTTAGGTATTAAATTGTAGAAAACTTCCTTAGGATTACCTACACCAACCACCCTCCCTTTATCTAAAACGATAACTTTATTAACAGGGGTTAGAGCTAGAAACTCTATGTCATGCGTAGTCAATACAATTGTTTTCTTTTTTCGCCATATATCGATGAGCATATCTAGAAGCTCAAGTTTATGCCTAAAATCTATACCTGCTGTAGGCTCGTCTAGAACAATTATCTCTGGATCGTAGACAAGTACAGATGCTATAGCTAATCTCCTCTGCTCTCCTGCTGATATCTCGTAAGGAGATCGATTTGCTAAATGTTTTAAACCTAGTTTCTCGATAATAGTACTAGTTCTCTCTTCAGCATTTTTCACACCCATAATTTTAGCTGTAAATAGAACTTCTTCGTATACTGTATCTTTAAAGAAGTGGTGTAGAGGGTTTTGGAAAGCTATACCAATAAAACGAGATAACTCAGCAACAGAATGCTCTACAGTATCCATGCCCAATACCTTGACTCTACCCTTAGTAGGTTTTAGAAGCCCATTGAAATGTTTTATAAGTGTTGTTTTACCTGAACCGTTGCCTCCTATAATAGCTACGAACTCTCCTCTACATATATCTAAGTACACTTCTTTAAGAGCTTCAACACCGTTATCGTAGATATACCACAGATTCTCAACTTCGATAATTTTTTCAGAGCATCTGTAAACATCGTTATAGTTATCTATAGCGTTATCTGTATAGAGATTTCTATTCTTCACTTTCTCTACAAGTTCTTCAACACTTAGAGCAGGTTCGCTAATATTAAGAAATCTACTTAGTTTAACTGTAGACGGTATTTCAACCCCGTAGACTAAATCGATGTTATCTAGCTTCTTCAGAACCTCCCTAGGATCTCCATCAGCTACAACTGTTCTATCGAGTACAACTAGTCTTGATGCATATCTAAGTATTTCTGAAAGCCTGTGTTCTACAATAATAATAGTCTTATCTTCAACTTTATTTAGGTAGTAAAGGAGTTTAAGAAGTTCTTGAGAAGCTGGAGGATCTAGATGTGCAAGAGGTTCATCTAGTATAAGTATCTTCGGTTTTACAACGAGAACACTACCTAATACAACTTTCTGTGTTTCACCACCTGAAAGTTCGAATGTAGATCTATTCCTTAGATAATCAATACCGAGCTTATTTGAGATCTCTAGAACTCTAGTCTTAATATCGTTTCTTTCATACATAAGGTTCTCTAAAGCGAAAACAAGTTCTTCTTCAACAACTAAGTTTACAATCTGATTCTCTGGATTTTGAAAAACAACACCTACTCTATCTATAAGCGATCTCGCATCTACTTTCGAGATATCTATACCATCGACGAAAACTTTTCCAACGAGTTTTCCTCCGTATAGCTGGGGGATAAGACCTGCTGCTATTCTGCATAATGTTGATTTACCTCCACCCGATGGACCGGCTATAACTACGAATTCCCCGTAGTCAATAGATATAGAAACATCTTTAAGTGCAGGTTCATTTGATCTAGGGTAAAAATATGTTATATTTTCAAAGTTTAGAGCTTTACTCATAATATCTTTTGATCCCTCACAACTTTAACATGCAGTATCTCGCTTAACCCAGGAACTTTTAGCAACGCTTTTATAACTGGTATAGCTATCAACATGGCTATCAATGCTTCAAAGAGGTACTCTATAAAGTAGAATAGAGGTGATACAATAAATAATGACCTTGTTTTTCTCAACGATAAACCGAATAAACCGCTGTAAACTGGGGGTAAGGCAAATATCATACATCCAAGAGCTTTATCAACTTCTCTCCCGATGAACATCAGCATATATAATCCGATGTATTTAGATCTAGGCATAGTGACTAGGTCTAGAGCTATTGGTATTAGTAGAAGTGCCGCTATTTTATCGAAGAATGTAAGTAGGTAAACTTGCCATACATAGACACCTAGCTTCGGATCGTAATCTGTTAACGGATAGAACGGAGGTAGGAATAATGATACTATAAGTATTACTGCAAGAATTAATGCAGGAATCCAACGATTTCTTCTTATAAGCATAGCTGTTGCAAATGCTGAAAGAGGAGCACAAGGTATCATAAGCATACCTAATAAGTTTGGAGGGTAGAGAGACTTAGCTATATTACCTATGAGAACAGCTAGAGCACCTGTATAAGGACCTAAGATTATCCCTAAGAGAGGTGCTAAAGATGCTCCTATCTCCATTTTTAGCGTAGGTAAACCTATGACGGGTATACCAGGGAGCCATAGAAGTAGGTAGTATAGTGCAGCACCAATTCCTGCAAACGCTACTAGATAAACACCTCCGGGACGAAATCCTTTACCCATTTTCCCACTGTAACTTTCAACACTAGACAAACTTTATAAAGATTTCTGTGTAAACGTACTACAGAGGATCTATGAACACAAGTGGGCTTTGGCCTTTCGTACTGTTGATGCCTAGCGATGTAGGTAAGAGAGTAGGTTTTCTACAAACATTATTTTCATCACCTGTAGCCATAGAAGTTCTATTGCTTTTTGATAAAGATGAAGAGCTATGTCAAAAAGAGTTGATAAATATTCTTAAACATCATTCGAATAAAACTGTTATCGCTATTCTTAAAAAACTTGTTAATCTTGGTCTACTTAGAGAGTATCAGAGAGTTGAGCGTAGAGAGAAAAAGGTTGTTAAACTGAAATGTTATAGATTAACTGAGGTAGGTTATTGGTATAATGTATTTCTTAAAAATATTGAGATACTTGATAAAAGTTCGCTACGTAATATAGTTGACAATATCATCTTGTTACTCTTAGAGAGATTGATAATAGTTAGAGAACGTGTCTATAGAAATTACTGGGAGTTTACAGAAAAAGTTATTCTAAGTCTTCTAAATAGTATTGTTAAAGAATCTAGGAGAAGAGTAGAGCCGGAGGTAATAGTCTTCGGTTCTATAGCTCTAGATGTTTATCTCGATAAAAAACCTATTGTTTTCTCAGGAGGTTCTGGTGCTAATATTGCTTTCAACCTTAGTAAACTTGGTTTAAGAACATCTTTTATAACTAAATTTTTCACCGATGTGTTGAGCCTTAGGTTAGGTGTTGAGCTTGTAGATAGTGGTGTAGATATATCTCTATCTCGAATAGAGTCTGGTACTGGGACACCTCTATGTGTTATAGATAGATGGGCTACAGACGAACCTTTAATAAGATGTCTTTATAGAGAAGAGAATCCTCCTGTATTAGATAAACTTAACAACGATATTATCTCTACTTGCAGTAAAGCTAAAGCTATATACCTAGGTGAAGGTATATGTAAAGTCTATACAGAGCTTCTCGAAAACATTGATTTGAAAAATAAGTTCGTTGTATATAGACCTTCTGAAACATCCCTTATTAATTATTTCGATGAGTGTAAAAACATTCTTCAGTACAACCCGATCCTGGTGTTAAACAGTAGAAAAGCTCGTTTACTAGTAGAGAAAGGGGTTAGAGTTCCAGAAGATCTTATAGAATTGGGGGTTGAAAAAATAGTTATTACAAAAGGTTCGAAAGGAGCAACTATATACATAGGTAGAAACTCTATAGATATAGATATTAGGAGAGAAGTTAATGTTATAGATACTGTAGGTGCTGGAGATCTATTCACTGCTATACTTATATACAATCTTTTAAAAGGACTAGAATTTGTTGATGCTGTGAAAAAAGCTTGTTCTATAGCTTCTAAATCAGTCGCTATTCTAGGGCCAAGGAAATTCTCATCGTTATCTAGCAATCATCATATAATCTCCTTCATCTCCTAGGTAAAGACGATAGAAAACTCTACTGTTTTTCATCTCTATAAGTTCAACGGTACCGAACGCTATTACAATATCATCTTTCTTCGCTATCTCTGCAAATCTTCCTCTCAAGCTGTAGACCTCCTCTATATCTACTTTCACCCCTTTAATATGTTCAACAACTTCAACTCTATATCTACATGGGGTATATATAGACTCTCTATCATCTACAACCCTAAGTTTTGCTAATGTTTTCCCAAGTTTTCGACATCTATAACTTCCGTAGCTAGGCTCTTCCCAACTATACTTAACAAGTCTTACGAAGTACTCTCTATTCTTGAAATACCCCTCAAGTACTTTCCTAGACACTTGCTTAACGAAGTATTTCAATGTTATAGGTGTTTCAAGAACTCTTCTACGGAAAAGCTCGTACAGATTCTCCGGGGAATACCTTCTATACCTCGGATCTTTACCAACAACTTCTAGTAGGTATCTATAAACTCTAACCCCGTTATCTACACCGTATACAACTATATCTATATCTGATGTATTTGTGTAGAGGTTGACGAGTACAGAACCTGATACACCTATATCTTTAACACCTGTAGCCATAGCTATATCCTCTACCATCTCTTTAACATCTTCTAGAACGAAGTCTAGAGGGGTATTCGAAGCGATAAGTTCTTCAGCTTTCTTTAAAGGGTTGTAGATGAATTCGATACTGTTTACAGGTACTAAAGGAACTTCTCTGCCGTAGAAATCGTCGAAGTTGATGAAATAGCTGTACCTCTCTACAAGGTATCTATATTCATCGACTAGGGTTGGGATACGTCTATACCTTCTACCTGTAGATCTGTCAACTCTATCACCGTTCATATCTACAACGTACTTAGGGTATGCAACAATGTGTCCAGGTGGATGGGTAACACCTTTCGCATAGAATATATCTCCATTTCTCAGCCTGTAGAAGAAACCTTCTATAGCTATCCCTAACTCTATAGATGTACACCTCGTAGAAACAATAACTATAGCAAGGTTTATATCTTTAGCTCTAGGTACTCTCTATACGCGGTGATAAGTATGTTTAGGTATAGTTTAGAGCAGAAAGTTTTCGAGATAAAGGGTATCAAGGTAGGTAGTCAACCAGGGGAGAACCCCCCAATCCTTATAGGCTCTATATTCTACCACAAACATAAGATTGTAGAAGATGAGAAGAAAGGTGTTTTCAGGAAAGAGGAAGCTGAGAAACTTATTAAGAATGTTGAGGAGCTTTCGGATAGAACTAAGATACCGTTTATGCTAGATGTTGTAGGGGCTTCTCCTGAAGCTATTGTTAAGTATATAGAGTTTGTATCGAGTATAACTAAAGCACCTATACTAGTAGATCCTCTAGGCGATGTAAATGTAGCTTCGGTAGCTCTTAGATATGTTAAAGAGGTTGGGCTTATCGATAGAGTTATCTACAATTCTTTAACAGCGAAATCTAGAGACGAAGAGTATAAGCTTCTACAGGAGAGCGGGGTAGATAAAGCTGTTCTACTTCTCTACACAGATAAAGTACTTGATGTAGAAGCTAGGATAAAGAGTTTAGAGATGATGCTCGAGAAGACCAGGGTTTACGGAGTAGATAAGTACATGGTCGATACCTTCGTAATAGACTTACCATCGCTATCAGTAGCTATGAGAACAGCTATAGAGATTAAGAAGAGGTTCGGATTACCTGTTGGATGCGGTGCTCATAACGCTATCTCAGCACAAAGAAAAGCATTTAAAGAGAGATTCGGTTCTGAATGGGTAAAGATAATGGAGTTGGCATCGAATTTAGCTCCTATAGTCATAGGCTCGGACTTTCTTCTCTACGGACCTATAGAAACATCTAACGAGGTATTCGCAGCTGTCTACACTATATATTCATCGTATAGATATCTTAAGAGATTCAATATAGCATTACAACTCTAGCTCTCTATACAATAGATTTTTTTCCGGTTTGCACAACACAATGAGATCTAGCTTCTTCTCAAAAACTTCAGCAATATATACACTGCTACCGTGGCTACAGCTATGACTAAGACAGCTATAAAGCTTATCAATATATAGATATCTGGTATACCTCTGGGTGTAGGGGCCGGGATCTGGATCGTTGTTGTTACCGGGAACGCTATAGTTACAGTTTTCTCTTTCTCTACCTCGGTTACCTTGGTAATAGTTGTAGTTATGGTAACTACATATGTAGTGGTTTTCTCTACATAGCTTACCTCTTTAGTATACATAGTGGTTGTCGTTGTTACAGTGATTGTTTCTGTAGAGGTTGTTGTTTTTGTATACGTAGATGTTGTAGGGATAAGGATTGCAATGGTTTTCTCAATAGTTGTGGTAGTTGTAGATAGTATTGTTGTAGGTATCGGTACAGTAGTGGTAGTGGTTATAGTGGTGTAGATAG
>JAJHRF010000021.1 GCA_020832925.1 Desulfurococcaceae archaeon
GTTAGATTGTCTCAGAATAGCGGTTTAAAAGTTTCAGCTATATGTTTAGGTACATGGTTTCTACCTAGGAGATCTGAAAGAGATGAGTATGGGGTACCTCTAGTAGATATAGATGAGACTAGGAATGTTTTGAAGAAAGCGTGGGATCTAGGTATAAACTTTATAGATACTGCTAATAGGTATCATGGAGCTGTTACACCTATACCTCTAACACATGTTGGTTACGCAGAGAAGCTCTTGGGCAGATTGATAAAAGAGCTTGGATTTGATAGAGAAGCTCTTGTTATAGCTACTAAAGTTGGTAATAAGATGGCTGAGAGACCTAATGGCGAGGGTTTGAGTAGGAAGCATATCTATTGGCAGGTTAAGGAGAGTTTGAAGAGGTTAGGTGTAGAGTATATCGATATATACTATGCCCATAGATACGATCCTGAAACACCACCTCTAGAAGTTATGTCAAGTTTTAACGATCTTGTTAGAAAAGGTTTCGTACTCTACATAGGTATGAGTAACATACCTTCCTACGTATTAGTAGAGTACCAGCTTATAGCTGAGAGGTACGGTTTCGAACCTATATCTGTTCTACAGTATAAGTATAACTGGATGGAGAGAGAAGTAGAACAAGATATAGTACCTGTAGCTAAGAAATTCGGAATAGGTTTAACAGTATACTCACCTTTAGCTAGAGGACTTTTAACAGGGAAATACGTAGATATCGCGATGAAGAAATGGGTTATCCCGCCTGGTAGTAGAGCTGAAATAGATGAAACTTTAAGGAAAATGTTCACGCAAGAGAATCTTGAGAAAGTAGTGAATTTTATAGAATTTGCTAAAAGCAAAAATGTGACATCTACACAGCTAGCAATTGCATGGCTTCTCAAGAGAAGTGAAGAGCTAGGGATAACGATTATACCTATAACAAGTGTCTCTAATACACAGCAGCTAGAAGAAATTGTTGAAGCGGTGAATGTAAATCTATCTAGCGATGATATGAAGTATTTAGAGGAACTCTATAGAGGTTTAGAGCGTAGGTAGAGGGCAGACCCCGGTAGATACCAACAACAGGAAGCTGAACATATATACATAATAACTAGATAGATATGTATACATCTTGCAAGGTGGTGTAGCTATATCTGAGTATGTTATACCAGGTGTTGGTAAGATAGTAACGGAGAAGCTAAGTAATAGATCTATCAAGGTATGTGCTGAGATAGCTGATTACAGCAGAATCTGTTTAACGTTAGAAGTAGAGCCTTTGAGAGAAGGTATAGAGAAAGAAATAGAAGAAATGTTTAGTAAATATGAATCTATGCTTATCAACGGTTTCATAGCTGGTTTATCTTATGTAGCTACATTGATGGATATTGAGAGAAGAGCTGAGAAATCTAATATATACATGTAGAATTTCATCTTTATTTTAATTAAAAGAATTGCTTAACAAGATTTAAATATCTGTTTCGCTATACATAACACTGATTTGGTATGTATAGAAGAATTTTTATGCTATCTCTTTCCATATTATCTATTCTAATACTTAGTAATCTAAACATACTACAAAATCTCGTGATCTCAGCTCAAACAATGGATATCATATGGATACAAAGAAATAACTATTCTAGTTTTGATGATAAGCCTTATGCAACGTGTTTGATTGGTGATTATATATATGTTGTAGGTTATGATAAAAGTATGTTTAATGCAATGTTTAGAATTGAGAAGAGAAGTAAATTTGATGGTTCTCTAGCTAAGGTGTGGACTTACAACCCTTCAACTGCTTTAGATGATCTACTACTTGATTGTGTAGTTGTAGAAGAGAAGCTCTATGTTGTTGGAACAAAGAGTATGTTTACTACGTATAGTGGGTTTGAATTAGGGAAACTTATTGTTGCTGTATTAGATAGAGATCTTAATTTGTTGAAAATAGTTGAAGGACCTGATTATACGTACGGCTCCTCTATTACAAGTGATGGAAAGTATATATATGTTGGAGGGATACAGAGAGTAGGTGCTTATAGTAAATGGTATATAGAGAAAAGAGATCTAGATCTAAACCTTGTAATTAGTAAAACATACGGCTTTAAATATGATGATGTATCTGATCAGCTATACAGCTTAAGATATAACCCTGTAACAGGTACTATATGGGCTGTAGGTTCAGGTGATGCTTGGTGGAGCATCGTAATTCTTGATACAAACCTCGATATTGTGAAACAAGTACAGGTTACTCTAGGTGGATCTGCTACATCGATAACATTTGATGAAGCTGGGTATGCTTATGTAGCTGGAGTCGGTGTTACAAGCGATAAAAATGTTGTAGGTATCGTTAAATACAGTCCTAATGGAGATACTCTGTATAGTGTTTACGGTTACTACGGCTCTAAAATAGCGTATGTTAACGGCGATATATACTTGATATATGCAAATCCAGGTAAACACATTGTGTATGTTTTCAACAAGTTTCTTAAACAACAGAAAACATTGTTTTTAAATAACAATACCGGTTGTAGTAGTGCTGATTCAATGGGTAAGATATCTTCAGATGGTACAGCTATATATTTTGCAACAACTATCTGTAGAAGTGTAGCACCATTTATTGAAGATACTGAATGGGTTATATACTCAATAACACCTCTAACCAAGGCTTATTTCTACACCATAACTACGACGATTATATCTATAAAGATTTCAACAACAACAATAACAAGAGTTCTAACAACAACATCTATTCAACGAGAAACAGCTACTGTATACATATCGACAACCGTTTTCTCAACCTTGGTAGAAACATCGACACAGTACGTAGAGAAAGTTACCACAGTTAAACATATCGAAACTGCTAGCATAACAATTACCTACACACACATACCAGAACCAGGAACTTTTACAAGCTATACAACTCAAACTATAAGAGATACTGTAACGATGACCACTACCAAGATAGCGGCTATAACTACTACTGTAACTACTACTATGAAGATTATCGAGGTTGTCAATAGAACGATAACAGTTACATCTTCGAGTAGTTTGAATAGCTTCTCTATCACATCGATGATAACAACATCTATTGTGTCTGCATCTATATCAGCAATAATTATCCTAGCTATAATAAAATTGGGGAAACGTTTAAGAAGTAATTAACGAAAATCTAAAATACCCTACCAAGAACTAATCTATACTGCTTACATCTGTAGAGATCTGGGGGTTCTATGGGTAAAGATTTCGAGAACTACGATAAGTATGTACCTGAAGATGTTCTTAAAGAGATAGATGAGTATGAGAAGAGGCAGAGAGTTTCTAGATCTAGGGCTAGAACTAGGATGCCTAGTAATGAAGATATAGTGAAAGCGATACTAGAGGTTACAGGTGGTAAACTTACTAGATACAATGTTGAAGATCTATACGATAATGTTGTTGAGTACCTCAGAAACCAGGGTTTCGATACATCTATGTTAACACCTTCTAGAGTTGAAAGACTTGTATCCTCTTTGATAAAGAGAGGGGTTTTAGCTAATATGCTTGAGTAGAGGTTTAGCTAGATCTATCTCTAAGATTTTCAGTAACTAGGTATAGAACATATATCAGTTTAGTACTTGCCTCTAGGTATCTCTGTATAGAGTTTTTAAAATCCTTCGGAAGCTCTTTAAAAACTCCCTCCCTTACATACTCTGTGTAAACTCTATGGATTTCAGCTACATCTAGAGCTCTCAAATCTATATCGATACCTTTAATAACTAGTTCTTGAGCTATAGTACTTAACGAGATGAGATCTATACCTAGCCTAGATAACGCTTCTCTTAGGCTATAGCCATAATCTTTAACAGTTTTAGCTAATCTTTTCAAACCTACTTTCTCCAGTTCTTTAGATAGAGTATCTCTATCTAGGACAACAAGCTTCATATTGTTATAAACAACCATATCCTCTACATAGACCTCTAAATCTCTCAAAGTTTTTGGTGGAGGTGTGAAAGGAAGCATTGTGTAAAACTCGAGAACATTCTCAACTGTTTCACCATCGAAAGCTGCTAAACCTACAATAGCTTTCCTAATAACCTCCTCCTCATTAACTATATGTGCAACAGTATCTAGTGTAACTATCTTCAGAGCCTTGCTAGGTCTAGGTATAGATATCTCCAACCCTCTAAACACAGCCGATAGCTTCTCCCTAAGCAACAGATAGTCAACAACCCTCATTGCTAAACTCTTTAAAGTGTTAAGGTCTAAACCTAGGGATAGAAGATCGGAGTAAGCTATATCGTCAAGCTGTAGTAGCATCACCAGGTCTAGATCTTCAGGTACGTAGTTCTCTAAATCTTTCCTAACCTTACCCCAGTCAAGGGTTTCCAGAAGACCTGCTGATTCAGGTTCATGTAGTTCTATAAACTTCTTCTCTCCTATCTTCCCAACGCTGTACATAATGGTTTCGAACGGTATTCCGTAGATCTTTCTTAGGAAGATCATGAGGTAGGATAGCCCAAGCCTTAGAAATGTTGCATCGTCTCTTTCATCAGCTTCCACGTAGATACCGTAGGTATAGTCTCTATACATCCCAGCTGTTTCCACAGGTACGTATATGGTTTTCCTATCGTATGTAACAATATGTTTATCTCCGAGTTTTACAACTCTAGGTCTGCTTGCTACTAGATACCATATAACTCTGTTAGGTATCTTGATATAATCTCCAAAACCTTGTTTAGGTGGGTAAACAACTGCTAGTACATAGCTAGATAATTTACCTCTAGCGATATCTCTAAGTATATTCGCTTCCTCACCCCACGAAGACTTTATATACCTGTACTCTTCAACAGCTTCAGCTATAGCATCATCGCTGAAGAAGTTGAACCTGCTTAGCTTAACCTCTACAACAGCTCTAGCAAGCTTACTACTTTTCCCAGCTTCAACATGTTTAACTATAGCGTCTTGTGATAGATCTATACACCCTTTCTGAAACCTCTCAACAAGATCGCAATGACCTATAGGTTCTAGAGGTACAAGCTTATCACCGTCTTCTAGATACCTTTTCACACCGTAAGGTGGGCCAAATTCATAGAAATTCAATCTCTCCCAAATCCACCTAGCTTTCTCGTAGTCTACAGAACCATCTTTCTTCACAACCCTAACCTTCTTCAGAACCTCTAGCTCATCTTCTGATAGCTCGCGTCTATACCATGGGGATAGAATCTTGGCTAAACCTGTGAAGAGGTATATATACTTGTTCTTAGGGTTTATAATGGTTTTCTCTAGAGGTAGGGAGAGCCATTTATAGAAAACATCGATACCTTTGGTAAGTAGTTCCCAATCCCATCTCGTTGAAGGGATTATTACGGATTCCGAGAACCCTATCTCCCTCCTCCTACCTTTCCTACCTTCTCTCTGCAGAAACTCTCTAACACTCTCAGGTAGACCTAGATGAACAACTCTAACAACAGTTCCTATATCTATCCCCTGGGTAAGCGTCCTAGGGCTGACGATTATCTTAACCTCTCCTCTCCTAGCCATCTCCTCTATAACCTCTCTCTGTTTCTTAGGTACTAGATGGTGATGAGAAGCAACGGTATCTCCAACAAATTCTCTAAGCATTCGAGCAACTTCGTCAGCTCTAGCGATACTCTTAGTGAATACGAGTGTTACACCTCTATCCTCTACATACCTAGACATTATCTCCTTGATATCTATAGAGATAGAAGGTACTTCGAACCCTAGAGCTTCGAGATATTGAAGAACTCTATAAGCATTCCTCTTAAACAGCTCTAGATCGTCTAAAGCTTTAACTATATCTTTATCAACATCGTTCCTAGCTATAACCTGCTCCCTATACCTCCTAACTATACGCCACACATTCTCTATATTCTTACCTAAAACTACGTAAACTCTATTCTCAACTCTGAAAGGCTTACCATCGATAACAACGCATTTCCTCCCGGTAACCTCTTCCAGGTATCTACACATATCATCAGGGTTAGCCAGGGTAGCTGTAAGAATAACTACCTGAGGTTTAACATCGCTATAGTCTGTCAATATCTTCAGCATAGCTAATATCAAAGCTATACTTCTAGGGCTATAGAAATCGAATTCGTCAATAACCACGAGATTCAATTTCCTAAGATCTAGTAGACATGCTGAAGGAGTTAAGATAAGTTTCTTAACTTCGTGGAGAAGGAATGCAGGATTAGTAACTACGAGCTTTGCACTAGCTAGTTCTCTCCTCAACCCAGCTCTACCCATCTTCTGAACAAGTTCATCTCTAAGAAGAGCATCTATCTTTGTAACAAGTATACCTGCAGAAGATGCGTAAAGAGATATCCTCTTTATCTGATCATTCGCTAGAGCAAGTGTTGGGTAGATAGCTATAGCCTTGAAATCCCCATCCCTCGCCTTCTCGTGGAAATAGAAATACCAACTCTCAGTTTTACCAGAACCTGCACCAGATTTCAATACAACGTTGAAACCTTGCCTAAGGAAGTTTAGAGCTTGTAGCTGGTGTTCATATAGATACTCGCTAGCTATCTCCACACCTAGTTTCTCTAGCTCAGGAGCTATATCTCTAAACCTTACACCTGTTCTCTGAGGTTCTAGAGCAGGTTCAACAATCTTTATATAGTTGTAGCCTAAGTTCTTCAAAACATCTTCGCTATCTACCCTCAACACCCCCACCCGGAGAAGATCAGCGAGGATTCATGACATCACCTTTCAGAGCCCACCACAATCATCATACACAGTTTCCTCACGGTATACCTATGTGGATACCATCTTTAACTGCTTTAAAAATTACGCTGGTTACGCTACCTTTTATATGTGGATGCTTCAGAATCTTCTTGATAAACTTATCAAGTTCTTCAACATCTTTAAATAACGCTAGTACAGCTACATCATACTGACCAGTGATATCGTATACACCTCTAACATTAAGTTCTGAAGCTAGTATCTTTTCAACTTCTTCTATATGAGCTCCTACAACATTGAAGAGTATCAAAGCCATGAGGTTGTAGCCAAGTTTCCTATAGTTGATAACAGCTGTACACTTCTCTAAAACCCCTAGATCTTTAAGTCTCTGGATCTTCTTAGAGATAATCGTAGGAGATTTACCTAACATCCTAGCTATCTTACGAACACTTAAACTGCAATCCTCTACCATTATCCTCAAAATCTCTTTATCTAGATCATCCAGTACATCTATAGACATAGATCTAAACCTATATAGAGGTTACTATGTATAGCTATACCTAAGCTCAACGTTTATATAGTAAAGCTTCAACAACTTTTTTCCTGAACTCTCTATTCCTAGACATATAGATAGAAAGTTCTTCAACACATCTCCTACTTAGAACTCTCTTCGCTACACAGGGAATTTCTTTAACACATCGGTTATCAGATCTACATATATCTTCAACAAACTCTACAACTATCTTTCCATAGCCAGGGATAGTTATGTAGAGTTCTCTAGAAAATTCGTATCCTTCACCTTTCTTAGTAGAGAAACGCTTTACAATAGACGTGAACAGAATGGCTATAGCTATGCTTATAGCTATTAACGATGTAGATAGGTTGAGGTTCTGGGTATAGAGGTAGATATACCTAAAGATATTGATAGAGATAGCTAACGCTTCTAGAAAACCATAACCCTCCTCAAGTAGTTCACCAAATGATAAAATCTTTAAGAAGTATTTAGAGTTATCGATTAATATAACCTTCTTACCGCTGTTAACACACAACTTATTTATTACTCTCTTCAGAACCTCTGTATAGATATTCTCCTCCGGTAAAGGAGGTATAACATCGTTTACAGCTATAGATCCATCACCTATAACTAGGACAGAACCTCTAGATGTAGTGCATAGAGCTCCTACACCAATACCTTCAACAGTATATGCTATTTTTGTACACGTAGAGTTGTTCTTGATAGTTACAGGTGATACGTAGGAGAAGAAGAGGTAGTAGGTATCCCTATCTAGCTCTATGAAACCTGGTGTAATCACAGAACTCGAAGTACTTCGGCTAGATTTACCTATGTATATCTTAGACCTCGTCATCTCCACGTATCTGTAGGCTTCTATCTCTACCTGAACACCTAGACGTTTCAGTATATCGTTAGTATAAGAACCTTCGTCAAGTATAACGAGGTTGAAGTTCTTCTCTAGAACTAAGTTCGCTACATACTCTACCTCTTCTTGTGTAAAACTTTTCTCAGGAGAAATAATGAAGATTATACCACAGCTATAGCTATCAAAATTTCTATCCCTGAGCTTCGCCCAGTCATCAACTATTAAAACCTCGGTATTCTCTATGTTTTCTAGATGTTCAACGAGATTCGATGTACCATCCCACCCGGTATTCCTAGGAGATGCACCGCTATAAACTACACCTTCTCTACTGTTCTCAATAGCTAGGATTATGAGTATAGCGAGGATGAAGATCGACGCAGTAGACTTCAACTTCACCCTATACACCTTCTATCGCTAACAAATGACAAGATAACGATAGCAGATGCAAGAGATATCAGTGAAGCTACGTATCTCTGTGTTATAGCTAAGAAAATAGATAGAATCGCTATAGCTATAGCTATATAAGTTATAACAATGCTGTGGATATCGTACTCCTCAGCTCTATCCATAGAACCACCTCTACAGCATACCCACCTCTTCAACATAACCCAAGATATGTAGAATCCCTAGAACTATTATAGATACTGTTAAAGCTATTCTAAGACCTTTAAAACCGAAGAATTTACTGATAGTGTAGACCGTGATTATAGGTATAGCTGCTGATACCATGTAGATCAGCACTGTTCTCTTGAAGAAGAAGGCCATGAATATATCAACGATGTAGCCTAGAAATGTTAAGGTTAAGCTGTAGAGAATTGCTAGGTATAGATAATGTATATAGCGAATATCTAGCTTAACTAGAGGTTTTTGCTCAACCCCTAACACAATTGGTAGAGAGTATCTAATGACTACGTAGATAGCTATAGAGATCAGTATAGCTGATACTAAGAAATCTAGTAACCCAAAACCTCTGATAACCCCGGTATAGGCTAGGATAAGAGATAGAGTAGCTATGGTTATTAGCGTAGCTATCCTCATAAAAACCTACCTGTATCTCTCCATAAGCATCTCTACATCTTTACGCCAGCGCTCTACATCTACATCATGTTTATTGCTGAAGCGGAGAACTTCATAACCTTTCACAACTTCTTTAAGTCTATGCTTAAGATCTTCATCGTTAATACGTATTACAAGCTTTTTATAAGCTTCTCTATGAGTATCGCTAATACCTATCTTTACACCGAGAACCGATGCTATTCTCTCTACAAGAACCCAGAAAAACTCAAGTATACCCCAATCTCTGCTACTGACAACACCTTCTGATCTACTTCTAAAAACTTTCGTAAACCTAGCAAATATGCTGAGAATTATGTAATGTTTGAACACTATTGCTACACCTAACGGTAGTAGACATAGCAATACTAAGTATAGCCAGATATCGTATCCTAAACCTTTACCGCTAGAAGATTGTGTAGAAGCAGTAGCTCTCCTAGGTATCGATGTAGAGGTTACAGTGTTTAACAACTCTGTTACCGTATTCAAAGAAGGTACTGCTATAGGTATAGAGTTCAGCTTTTCAACAAGATCGTCAATAGCTATAGACTTAGCTAAAACCTCTAGAGAAGCGGTGTTGCTGATGGAATCCCCAGAACCCTTGGATCCACTACCACTAGACCCAGCATACCCACCACTATACCCAGGATAGAATTCTCGTATAAATTCTTCATAGTATTCACCTTCGTAATAAGGATAGATTCCGAAAGGAATGTTTTGGGGAGGCTGAGGAAATGGATATCGTAGAGAGGATTTTTCTTCGATAGGATTGAGATTATCAGCTTCTCTACCTATGTTATAGATAGTAGGAGGTATGGTGCTTATATACCTTAGGTAATCTATATCTACAGACTCTATAAATTTCAAAGCTTCCTCTATATCTAGGCTAAGTATGTAGCTAACAATGTTTACAACGTCTTGAGAAGATATATCTATACTGTAATGCTCGGAGATCTTCATAAGCTTGTTCAACAACTTCATAGCTTTCTCAATATCTTCTAACGTAACTACTTTTCCTGTAGATTTATTTCCAACTTTAATGATCTGTATTATCGGTGTAGATGTGGTTCGAGGTATAGTTATAACAGCTACTTCGTTAGTATATACAACGTTTTTCAGGATAAGGTATAGAACAATAGATTCTTTGAATAGTAGTTCTTCAAGAATTCTACCTAGTACATCTTCGTAAACAGCCCCTGTTCTCAGTATAATCTTTGCTGTATAGATCTTGCTTAGAATTGATATAAGCTCGGCGCTAGGTAAACCTCTGTATAGTTTCAATGTATACCACGTTAAGTAGTCTAGATCTGTTAAGTTGTATCTACATGTCTTAGGTTTAACTATGTTAGTAAAGAATTTTGTGAATACATCTCTACAGCTAAAGTCTATTCTACTTATATTGAACTCTTTAGCAACTGCTTTAAGTAGTTTAACAATATCATCTCTACCTACTTCATCTGATAGATTTGCGAATATCTTTAGATGCTTAATCTCTACACCCCCTATAAACATAGCTAAAGTAGTGTTTCTATAGATTTCCTCTAGAACAAGAACAGATTTCCTCTTAATATCGTTTACATCAGATAAATTTAGATTGTATCTAGAAGTTAAACCTGTATAATTTAGCCATTTTAGGAATTCTCTATAGCTATCCATACCCTCTTTAACAAATCTACCCAAGTTACTAGGATGTCTTACTTCTTCAGCAACAGTATTAGCAATACTTACGATAGCTAGGTTTAACAAAATTACGAAAACTAGAAAAGTTCTATGTTTAGTTAAGGGCATTTCGTTCACATTAATCTATATTTTTAAACTAGAATTAATGTTTATAGTACTGTAATGCGTATGACTCGTTTAAGCAAAATAGTTGAATTTGTTGTTTCAGAAGCATCGAAAGTTTTAGTAGCTAGAGAAAACCATGTAAAACTCTTAGTATTCTCAGTTATAGCTGAAGGTCATGTCCTTATAGAGGGTGTACCAGGTATAGCGAAGACGCTTACAGCTAAAGTTGTTGCAAAACTTCTAAACCTGAAATTCTCCAGGGTTCAATGCACTATCGATACACTTCCATCAGATATCATAGGTACTAAAGTATTTAACCAGAAGATAGGTGATTTCGAGGTTAAACTAGGGCCTATATACACAAACATACTCCTCGTTGACGAGATTAATAGAGCTTCTCCTAGAACTCAAAGTGCTTTGCTAGAAGCTATGCAGGAGAAACAGGTTACTATAGATGGTGAAACTATTCCTCTCCCAAGACCTTTCGTAGTTTTAGCAACTCAAAACCCTATAGAATTAGAAGGTACATTCCCTCTACCAGAAGCTCAGCTAGATAGATTCTACATCAAGTTAACTATGGGTTTACTCGATAAGGAATCTCTTATAGCTTTACTGAAGAGAGGTTTGAAGAGTATAGAGAAAGAGTTTGAGAATTTGAAACCTGTTGCAGATATAAACGATATAGTTGTAGCAGCTGAAGAAATCGAGAAGGTGTACGTCGATAGCTCTCTATATGAATATGTAGCTAGAATAGTTGAGTATAGCCATAAACACGAAGCTGTTAGACTAGGGGTAACACCTAGAGGAGCTCTTATGCTTCTACAGCTAGCGAAAGAATTTGCATTAGCTGAGGGGAGAACCTATGTAATTCCAGACGATATTAAAGCAGCTGCTATCCCTACTCTATCGCATAGAATACTGCTGAAACCTGAGTTCATAGCTGAAGGGTATACAGGTGAAAGAGTTGTTCTAGAGGTTTTATCGAAAGTTGAAGTCCCGAAACCATAGCGAATCTATAGTGTTTGAGAACAGGGTATCTATATCGGTGAAGATATCTAGAGGTCTCTACATCTTAATATCTATAGCTGTAATCTTGATTGTTCTCTACGTATCGAACCCTATCCCCTATATAGATCTAAACAAGATTACTTTCATAGGCCCAGCTATTCTCTACGTAACTATGCTAGCTATAGCTATAGATATGGCTATAGCGAGTTTCTTCAAATACATTGGTTTAGATATCGTATCTAGTGGTAGTCTGGAGATTGTCGAGGGTTCTGATAAATCTCTAGAATTTGTAATCAAACCGCCTAGAGCAACAGGTATCCTCATCGTTAAGAAGATCTATCTGTACTCAGATACAGGTTTGAAGATCTCTAGATGGAGATTCTCTAGAGAAGATCAGCGTTTAGAGGTATACGTATCTGGGTACCCAGGTAAACACCTTATTGAAGGTTTTGAACTAGAGTTCGAAACACCTCTATCAATCCTAAGAATAGTTTATAAATACATCTTAGCTAAACCTGTAGAGGTAAAGGTTGTACCTACAGAGTCTAGACATATGTTTAATGTAGAAGCTGTTGTTCCTTATCTACCGATTGTGGAAGGGCGTTCATCTAGGAGAAAAGGGGTTGGTTCCGAGGTTATAAGTGTTAGAGAGTTTACACCTCACGATGATTATAAGAAGATCCACTGGAAAGCTACTGCGAAGATAGGGAAGTTTATGGTTAAAGAGTACGAGCATAGGATGTATAGAAATGCTTTCCTCGTAATCTCTATCCACTACTTCTTCTACCTAGGAGACCCACCTCCACTTGTATTCCTATTCAAAATAGTTATAGATATTGTGAAGACTTTGACATCTAGAGGTATGAGGGTTTCTCTAGGGGTTATAACGGAGGAAGATATAAAGATTGTCGAGTTTATCGATAGGTTTAGAGTACACGAAGTTTATAGAGTTCTCTCAGATGTGAAATGGCCTAGAGATCTATCAGCAACAGTTATCAGGTATACGAGTAGTAATAGGGTATTGAGATGGTTTATACAGACAGTTACTAAAGATGTTTGTAGAGATCCTTGCATAGCTATACTAGCTGTAGATCCTCTAGATGATCTAGATATCAACGCTGTAGCTATTGTTTCTAACTTTTTGAGGAGTAGAAAACATTCTGTAAAGATACTGCTTACAACACCTTCAACACTTAGGTTTATGTATTCGGCTAGAGTAGGTATGGAGAATCTGTCGGAGGTTATGGGGGAGATTGCGAGGATTAGGAGGATACTGGCCAGGTTCGGATTCGGAGAAGTATACCTACCAACAGTCTACCTAAAAACAGGGTCTTAGCAGAGGGTATCTGTATACTCATAGTTTCGACGACAGGTTTCTCAATATGTTTAACATTGTTCTAGCGTTTTCAAGCATCCAGTGGTTGTTGTTGAAGAATACGTAAATCTTCTTAGGGTTGAGGTCTAGAACAGTTTTCGCAATCTCTTCTAGCTCTTCCTGTGTATAGTCGTAGGCATACCATGTATCGACTCCGTGGAGTCTTAGGTAGACAATACTATTCGATGTAGCTATAAATCTCCCTATAGGTGCATCTATAGATACGAATGTTATACTTAGTTCTTTGCAAAGATCAACTACTTCATTGTTAAACCAACTCGTATGCCTGAATTCTACAGCAAATCTCTCACCAATGTTAATAGCTTGTACAAACTTCTTAAGTTTCTCAATATTAGCTTCGTTTCTAGAGAAGTTCGGGGGTAGCTGGAATAGGTAGAAATCTACGTAATTATCCAAAGGCTTGAACAGTTCATAGAATTTTCTCCAAGTATCTAAAGCTTCAGAACTAAGCTTCTTGTAGTGAGTTATACCTCTGAAAACCTTTACAGCCCACCTAATACTGTAGACAGAGCTTCTCTTAGCCCATCCAACAACCTGATTTCTGAAAGGAAATCTATAGAAAGAAGCGTTAAGCTCGACAGCGTTAAGACCTGAGTACCTTAGATACCAATCGAGAGTACCTTCTTCATTCCAATCATATACCCAGCCAGAGGTACCTACATATATCTCCACATACTACACCGAAAATTACAAGCTTATAGAACCTATTAGAACCTATAGCTCTTCTCTAAAATCTCTTTAGAGAGAACTTCCGTGCTCTAGATCAAGAGATTAACTATGTTTTTCTGTATAACCAACAAGCTACGTAATGATCTTTCTCTACCTCTATAAGTGGGGGTTCTCTTACTTTACAGAGATTCGCTAGCTGCGGATTAGCATCTAGCGCTATACATCTTGGATGGAATCTACAGCCAGGTGGTATATCTATAGCGCTCGGTACTTCACCTTTCACCTCTAGTTCTTTAAGTTCTTTTCTTCTACTTGGATCAGGTTCGGGTATAGCTTTTATCAACGCTTTTGTATATGGGTGTAGAGGATTAGATAAAATTTTCTCCACAGGACCTATCTCAACGATTTTCCCTAGATACATAACAGCTATCTTGTTAGCTATATACCTTGTTAATGCGAGATCGTGGGTAATGAATAGGTATGAGAGTCCTAGCTTATTCTTCAACTCAATCATAAGTTTGAGGATATCTGTTCTTATAGATACGTCTAGCATTGATAAAGGTTCATCTGCTACTATAAACCTTGGCTTAAGTATTATAGCTCTAGCAATAACAACTCTCTGCCTCTGACCACCTGAGAGCTGGTGGGGATACCTATACATGAAGTCTTCTGGTGGTGTTAGCTTAACTATCTCTAAAGCTTTTGCAACCATCTCTATCCTCTCTTCTCTAGAACTTCCTATCCTGTGGATCTCTAGAGGCTCCATAAGAGCGCTTAACACTAATTGTCTAGGGTTAAGACTTGCGTAAGGATCTTGGAATACTATCTGCATTTCCTGTCTAAGATACTTCATATTCTTAGAGCTAACCTTCATCACATCGATATGGATCTTGGTCTCCAGAAAAACATCGCCTCCTTCTACCTCGATCATCTTCTTCAAAATGTTTTCGCTAGGCTTGTAACCGACAACACCTGAGTCTGGTTCAACAAGTCTAAGAATAGCTCTACCTGTTGTAGTTTTACCACAGCCACTCTCACCAACAAGTGCGAATACTTCTCCCTCACCTACAGCGAAGGATATACCATCAACAGCTTTTACATATTTTGTAGGAGCCATAGTTATAATCTCTTTGAATCCTCTACGTAGTGGAAACCATACCTTAAGATCTCTTACATAGAGAAGGGTATCTCTATCGAGTTTTGGTCTATAAACATTTTCTAAAGACATGGTCATCACCTTTTAGCTATAAGCCAACAAGCTACTCTATGACCATACTTTAGCTCAACTATTAGAGGTTCTTCTTTTCTACATATATCCATTGCGAATGGGCATCTTGGGTGGAATCTACAGCCAGGTGGTGGGTTTATGAGGTCTGGAGGTTCTCCCGGAATCCCTTTAAGCTCTGTTTTCTCACCGCTTAACCTAGGTATGCTATCGATTAATCCGAGTGTGTATGGATGTTGAGGATTCTTGTAGACTATATCTGAAGATCCGTACTCAACTATTTTACCTGCATACATAACAGCTATAGAATCTGCTATCTCTGCTAAGAGGCTTAGGTCGTGGGATATAACGATCATAGATATACCCTTCTCTCTCTGAAGAGACTTGAGCAGGTTTAGTATCTGTGCTTGAACAACAACATCTAGAGCTGTTGTAGGTTCATCAGCAATAATTAGAGGCGGGTTTAGAGCTAGAGCCATAGCTATAACAACTCTCTGCTTCATACCGCCGCTAAGCTCATGCGGATAAGCATTGACTTTCTCAGGATCTAGACCAACCATTTTAAGAAGTTCTCTAGCACGTTTAATCCCTTCCTGCTTAGGGAGACCTAGATGAATCCTGAAGATCTCTGCAATCTGATCCCCTATCTTCATAACAGGGTTGAGGGAATTCATAGCTCCTTGGAATATCATCGATATACCTCTCCACCTAATCTTCTTCCTAAACTCCTCCTCGCTCAGCCTCAGAACATCTACACCATTAAACTTTATAGATCCGCCAACTATTCTCCCAGGCGGTGGAACAAGCCTCATCAACGCATAGCCAAGAGTACTCTTACCACAACCAGATTCCCCAGCTAGAGCTAGTATCTCTCCTCTACGAATAGAGAAACCCACGTTATCAACAGCTTTAACAACACCTCTACTCGTAAAATAGTAAACCTTTAGATCGCTAACCTCTAACAGATAATCCTCAACACCATTCTTAGAGATACCTGCCATATCGATACCGTTATCCTGTTCGTACACCTTCTTAAAGCTTAAACATGTAAAGGTTTATAAATTCATATTTAGAAAACATCCATGAAGATTTATATAGCAGAGCATGTAAACAATTCTTAACAAGTTAGGAAGCTCTCTAGGTGAAGTAAATGCAGAAATTAATACCCTTAACAATGATAATCTTAATGGTTATATCCCTAGCTTCTACAATCCCGAACCTATATACACAAGCAGCGTTACCACCTAAAGTTGTTAAATTCGAGATAGATAAAACAAGTATTTACGCAGGTTACCAAGCTATCGAAGTTAAAGCGTACATCTATGCACCGGCTACCCCAAGGCTAAGTATAGCTAGAGCAACTCTTATCGCGGGTTTAACTATAACTGTTAATCTAACTCTTACTGAACTACTAGAAGCTATACCTATAACGGTGAAGAACGTAACTTACGATGTAAAGTACATCGCGATTGGGAGAGTCATTGTTCCAGAAGCTGTGTACCCAGGAATTGCGTTACTAAGAGTAGAAGTTGAAGGAGTTGCTGCAGGTACTTCGTTCAGTAATTCGACAAGGTATAGGGTAACGATTATGAGCAGTAAATTTGTTGAAGAAGATAGAGTTAATGCTTATAGAGCTTATGAAAGAGCTTCGATATTAAGCTTCGTAGCTTCTGCCCAGGGGGTTGACGTATCTAAAGCTATGGAAACTCTTAGAGAGCTAGAGGCAATGCTTAAAGATGCTGATTCAAAACTTCTAACTCTAGGTGAGGTAGAGGAAGCCTCGGCTTTATACAAACACGTTGTATCTAAAGCTGAAGAACTATTATCATCTCTACTACTTGAGCTGACGAAAATATCTAGAGAAACAACTACAACATTAAATAACCTGAATACGAAAATAAGCAATGTTGAAGCGTATGTTAAAAACGTTGAATCATCATTAACAAGGTATCTCGATGCTCTTACCAGTTATGTAAGAACTCTTGAATCAGCTTTAACAAGGTATTCAGATGAAACAAGTAAAGCTATATCAACTCTCGTAGATAGCCTGAATACTCTAGCTAAACAACAAGAAGATACAGCAAAAAGGTTAACAGGTGTAATAGACTATGTCAATGATCTAGGATCTGCGTTATCGCAATATGCAAGCGAAACTAACAAAGTAGTAGAATCTCTATCAAAAGATCTTAACGTTTTAGCTAAGCAACATGAAGATAATGTGAAAAGCTTGAATACAGCTATAAACACTTTAAGTAGTTCACTTAGTTCGCTAAATAATAAAGTCGATAATCTAGCTCAATCACAGAACATATTAATATCTATGGTAAACAACTTACAGATATCAATTGTAGTACTAGGGATAGCTATCTTAATAGCTACAGCTATCATCGCTTTAAGAGCTAGGCGTTAAACATATCCAATAAAACTTTTTCAATTCAGTATAGTAATGTATTCAACAACTTATCAACGTAATAAAATTTTTTAAACCCTAAACACACCTATCTTGTGAGCAAAACCTGTATTGGGTGTGTTTATGTATCTAAAGAAATCTGTAGTAGTATTAATTATGATTGCTATAGCTATATCTTCAATTATACCTATAACAGCTCAACAAATAAAACAGCCATCTTATGTATATGGCCCATATATAGATAAAATCACTTTCCCTGTTATGAGAGACTACACCATGAGGATACTAGCTTTCGAAGCTAATGAGTTAGATCTAGTAGGTGTTCTTCCAAGAGATTTAAGTAGAGTTAGACAGAATAGACCTGATGCACATATAATAATGACTGTAGGTTTAACTAGTTTAGGTGCAATACATTTTAATGTAAGGTTATGGCCTGTTAAATATGTAGAGCTTAGGAAAGCTATAGCACATCTATGGAATAGAGATAAAATTATAGCGGAATCGCCGTTAGCAGGTATAGCTGTTAAATGTACCACAATACCACCTCCAACCCATGGAGCATGGGTAAACCCGGAAGCCGATTACGAAAAACTGTACCCCTATAACCCTGATAAAGCGAAAGAATGGCTATCTAAAGTCTTTGTACCTTGTACTGGTCCTGATGGTAAACCTGCTTGGTGTGATCCTAGAGAAGGTGGGAAAGTTGTTGAAATAGAGTTACTAACACTACCACAAGCATTATCTCCTACATATTACTGGATAGCTGAGTATATAAAGAGTGAAGCTGAGAAAATAGGACTTAGAATAAAGCTTGTAACTGTAAGTACTGTAGAGCTTGTATCTAGAACTGGTGCAGGTACTGCACAAGCATGGATTATAGGGTGGGCCTTCGGCAGATTCCCCACTTTCATGTACTACTTCTTCCACAGTAGCGAGATTAGACCTGGAGGTTGGAATGAATGGGGTGTAAACGATACAAGAGTTGATACACTTCTAGATAAGTTCTACTTTGCCAAGAGTATCGATGAAGCTATGAAGTATGCTCACGAAGTTCAGAAAATACTTGTAGAAGATTGGCTTCCATGGATACCGACGTACACAGGTGTAGGTATAACAGCATTCAACGGAGCTATAGATAGAGATTCAATTGTATTATCATACGCACCACCACTAAAAGATCCTGTAGGTCTTCACTGGTTCTGGTGGAATAATGTGAGGTTCAAAGATAGAAAGTTCGGTGGTACACTTAGATACTATTTCACAGGAGATGTAACAACACTACACCCAGCACTATACCAATGGGCACATGAAGCAGACCTCATATGGAGAGTCTACACATTCTTCATGGTTACAAAACCTGAGAATATATATGCTGAACCTAGGATACCTATGTTGTTGAAGGACTGGAAATTCGAAGAATTCACATTACCAAATGGATCAAAACGATATAGATTTACATTGAACTTATTCGATGGAATGGTATGGCAAGACGGTGTACCTATAACAGCTGAAGACTTTGTCTACACGGTAACGAAGTTCGGTATAGAGTTAAAGACTAGGAGATACTATGATCCATCACTTAAAAACGTTGTAGAGATAAAAACAATTAACAGAACAGCAGCGGTAGTAGTGTTGAAAGATTATGGATGGGTAGATCTCTACCTATGGACAGAGTATGCGATATTGCCGAAACATATCTTCGAACGTCTAGCTAACCCACTGGACGATCCATCTCTACTGCCTCACCCAACAATACCAGGACTAAAAGCGATGGTAGGTAACGGACCATTCGTTCTTGTTAAAAGAGATGTAGCTTATGCAGAAGTTGTTTGGAACCCTGTCTATATATGGAGACATCCAGAGAGAACAGTATTGTTTAAGAAAGTCGATGTACCGACGTCTGTAGATGCAGGTAAATCGTTTAAGATCTCGGTACAGCTTGTAAGCTACGATGGTGTAACACCGGTAATTAACGGAACTGTTAGAGTACTTGTTAGCGGTCCTAGAACCTTAGGACCATTAGCAGCTACACATGTAGGTGAAGGGGTTTATGAATTAACTTTACCGGGTCTCGAGCCAGGAATGTATAAATTAGTCATAGAAGCTTCTATGCCTTTAGCTATATGGAGTCTCACTAATGTATACGAGACAACTGTAGCTGTAGGAGCTATAACACCAACTCCAACACCTACACCGACAGTTACTGTCCCAGCTATACCTACACCAACAGCAACAGTTCCAGTAGCACCAACAGTAGGGCGTATAGAGGTGAGAGTCGGTGTTGTACCAGAGTTAAAACCTGTAACAATAGCAATGCCATCACCAATAACTGTCACAACCCCGGTAGTAGAGGTTGTCAAACCTACAGTAGAAGTTAAACCAATACAAATCGTAAGTGTGATAGATCTAAGTATAGCAACGATAGTGTTAGCTATAATCATAGTGTTGATAAGCGTGGTTCTAGGCTTCATTAGAAGAGGAGGTAGTTAAACAGTGTTTAATATAAATAACACATAAATTTTTTATTTTCTGTACAATATGATTCTGTATAACGTAAGTTAAGGATAGGTATCGGGGTCTGATATGAAGTTAGGTACATTCATTGCAAAAACGGGTTTGAGATTAATCGTCACGTATGTAACTATAATAGCTTTGTTCTTCTTCATAGTGAGGATCTTGCCAACACTTATTCTAGGTCCTCATGCAGATCCTCTTTTAATAGCGTTGAAGAGGTCTGGTGATGATCCTAGGTTCAGCCATTGGGTTGAGGAGACAGCTAAACTTTATGGTTATCATCTACCTCTATTCCCCCATCAATTCCTTACATATATGAGTAATACTCTTCTCCTTAACTTCGGGATCTCGTTATATACACAGAAACCAGTTCTAGAAGATATAGCTTTAAGATTACCTTACACACTTTCGTTGTATACAGCAGCAACGATATTACCGATAATAATTGGGTACTACTTAGGTGTTGTAAGTGCTAAACATCGTGGTGGGAAACTAGATAGTTTTCTTGTACAGCTAAGCATCGTATCGTATGTTATACCTGCATGGCTGGTTCTCCTACTTATATACTACTTCCTAGCTTATCTACCGAAAAGATTATGGGATACATATATCTTCCCTCTACCAACTAGACCACCGAGTATTACGGTTCTAGATTTTGAATCGTTGAAATACTTGCTATGGTATATATCGCCTCTAATAATAGCAGCTGTTGCTGCTTGGACAGGTAGCTGGATATACTTCATTAGGCAGTTGATAGTATCCGAGCTAGCTCAAGACTATGTAGTTACAGCTTTAGCTAAAGGGCTTACAGAAACAGAAGTCTTAACAAAACATGTGATACCGAATACAAGACCTCCTCTAATAATGAGGTTAGCCTACACATTACCAGGGATCTTCGGAGGTGCATACATATTCGAACTTATAAGTAATTGGCCTGGTATTGCACAGCTATCGCTTAACGCTTTTACTAACTGGGACTTCCCGCTCATGGTGGCATTCTTCACAATATCCACAGTACTTCTACTAATATCGCTTTTTATAGCAGAGATAGTGATAGCTATTGTAGATCCCAGGGTAAGACTGCGTTAAGGGGGTAATCGATGTCCAAGTTAAACAGAATAACAAGTACTATACTTAGGAAGAGTAGAATATTGTCAGAGTTAGCGATGGTATTGAGGAAGAGATCTGCATTAGCTGGTCTAGCTATGATTATAGTTATAGGTATTCTTGGAGCGTTAGCTGATGTCATTACGGAGTATAGCTATAGAGAGTATAGACTTGCTGATAGCTATGCATATCCAGAGTGGCTTGCACCATCAAATACTCCTAGAAATATCGAGAAAATATTCACAGTATTTCAGGTAGATAAACAGAGTATTGATCCCGGTATTGCTGTAGAGTATGTATCTTTATCTAGCGGAGTTATTTTAAGGATAAAAGGTGTTGGCAAAGCTCAGATAGTTCTTAAGTCTAAAGATTATATCTACTACCCCTACGACCCGGCTGAATCACTTGAGATAAGATCTGCTTTAGTAGTACAGAATTTATCGAAATCAATGCCTTGGTATAACTTGCAGATAATCATAGAGAATACTGATTTGTTGAATAGGAATGCTACATATAGATTAAATCTAGGTGAGGGATTGGTAAAGTATATACCTCGAGGTTTCTACATAGCTTTCGACCTTGCAAGATCGCAAGTAGTTCAGCTATATGAGTATGTAAATATGAGGATAGTACCTCAAAGATCTGTAAGCGTGGTGTTGCCAAATCCATTGACAAACCTTGTACAACCTTATGTAGATCCTACAATGCGTGGTGTTATTGAAGGTGTTAATGCTGTTAAAGATTTAATTCTTGAAAAAGATACCCGTATAACGATATCTATAAGTATCGCATATTACTGTAACCCTGATGATATTCTTATGAAATGTGAACCAGGTAGCGGTTTAGAGATATCGTTAGAACCTGTGAAACTAAGAATACTTGGCAAAGCTTTCGGTATCCTAGGGACAAATCATATGGGTAACGATGTATGGGCACAATTCGTATACGGAGCTAGATCAGCTATTGTCTTAGGTGTCGGAGTTGCAACAGCGATTATAGTTCTAGGACTAGTTATAGGGTTGATAGCTGGTTACAACTATGGTTCACTAATAGATGCTGTGATAACCTTTATAACAGATATCGTGTACTTTATACCATGGCTACCCCTGGTCATGGTTATAGGGATGGTCTATGGAAGAAGCTTAACAATTATATACGGAACACTAATACTACTCTCATGGCCTGGTACTGCAAGAGTTATCAGGAATTGGGCAGCTGTTTTAAAAGAAGCTCCATTTGTTGAAGCTGCTAAAGCTCTTGGAGCTGGAACATCGAGAATATTATTCAAACATATAGCACCTCAGCTAGTACCATACCTAGTCTACAGTATAGTGATGAGTGTCCCAAGTGTAATTATGTTTGAAGCAGGAGTTCAGTTAATAGGTTTTGGAGATCCTACTGCTGCTACATGGGGTAGAATGATAAGCGAAGCTTATAGAGAAGGTGGGTTCCTTCATAATGCATGGTGGTGGTTTATGCCACCTATACTAGGTATAATAGCTATATCGATAGGATTCGTGTTGATAGGTGTAGCTCTAGATGAGATAGTTAATCCAAGACTTAGAAGAGGTTAGAGATCTGCTGATAAAGATGGGTAAGAAGAGGAAAAGGAAGGCACCGAGATATAAATCAAAACCTATACCTATATCTGTACTATCTCTCGCTTTCTTAATCACGATAATCGTTATGTATGTACTAAATATAGAGCTACCTATACCTCTAGTTAACAATCTTAACATCGTTACTAACTATAGAAAACTCAATACATCACTAATACTATACAAAGTTTATTCACCTAATCTTCAAAAAGATACATTAATACAGATAGATATTGCGATCAGAGAGATAATTGAGAACCTTAAGAACTTCACATATCTATCCTTAGGTATTCACAGAATATCAAAAAGTAGAGATATAACCTTCATCAATTACATGTCTAGTATTATCTTAGATAATAGAAAGTATATAGCGTACCTGGTAATAAACAAAACTTTTACAGGTATACCGATAGCATATATTGATGCAAACTATACTAGAAGCTTCGATACAATCATCGATTATTATCCATATCAATTCCACTTCATATTGAGAATACAGAAATGCGGTATTAAACTGGATTTATCTAAAGAGAGAAATGTGAGGAAATTCCTGATTAAAATCGTTAACGAAGATAACTCTACAAAGATGATCAAAGTCGATAACATAGTGAACAAGACTTACTTCTTCGATATCTGCGGAGATAGAATTGATGTTGAAAGCTATTCATCGCCGATACCCTTAATCACTATAAAAACTGTATCTAGGTATGAGCATTACTTAGTACTAGGTGAAAGTCCTTTAATAATATTGATATGTACACCAATACTTGTATTCATATTCATTAAAAGTTTTATTAAGTATCGAGCAATGTTGAAGAAGGTGTAGTCTTTGTTAGATATAATAGCGTATCTAGTGGTACTAACTGTAGCCGCTATAATCTTCAGCATAGTTTTTCCTAATCTAAGACCTCTTATAACTGGACTGGTTATTATCTACCTATCTCTACCTATATACTTATTCATAGCGTCGTTGCCAATAGATTTTAGGTTAAGAATAGCTCTACAATTAATTGTATTCTCTTTCTTAATATTCATAGCCTTCTATATAACACTTAAGGAGTATAGGAGAATCAGGATTATGCGGAAAGAACAGCTATAGTGAAATACATAGCTATCGTATCGATAATCATAGCCATGGAATCGCGTTAGAGTTATGTCAAGATCTTCTTTTCTTCAATATTAGTATAAGATATGTATAGACAGCTAAAGCTGCTATAGATAGTGTTGCTGATGCTAGTAGTATATATCTATGGCTACCTGTAGAATCTCTTATTAATCCACTTATCATTGGCGATACGAGCGATGCTACCATTGGTGCACTATTAATTATACCAGAGATTTTCCCTATGTTTTCTAATCCGAATAAAGCTGGTACCAGTATCCAGTGTACTGTTGGTTCAGCACTAAAGAATATATATCTTATCGATATCATTGATGCTACAAACCATGGAGAGCTATAGAATATATATGATAGAGCTGTTGAAAATGCTTCAAAACCATATATCGTTGGTAATGTTTTTGTATAGCCAAATTTATCTATTATATAACCCCATAGGAATGCTGATAAAGCTTGCGCTATTCCAGCGATACTCATTATCATAGGTATGATAGATATACGTACATACTCATTATCAAATTCTCCACTCTTTATAAAAGGTTCTTCTAAGATTCCTGCTAAAAGATTCATAATAACTATAGTTGATGTTGCTATCAAGAAAATCATTGTATATACAGTAAATAAAGTACCCAAGTTTACGGAGAGACTTGAGCTTTTCTGAATACCTTGGATAGATTGTCTAACTTTGTTATTGCTAGCTATAATTTTACCTATTTTCCTGAAGAAGGATAGCGATACAATCATTATCATAATGTTGGCGATACCCATCAGAGTTAATGTGTTGAAAAACCCTATACATCTAGCCATAAATGGAACTGTATTGCCGAAGAAAGCTAGTGCAAATGCTTGAGCAGCTTGTGATACCGAGATAGCGAACCCTCTTCTATTCGGGAATAACTTCATAAGAGTAGGGTTAACACTAATCATAGTAGATGCCATAGCCATTCCCTGGGGAACTCCTGCTAAATACCATAGTAGAGAAGCTTTATCCCAAGACGGGAACCTCTGCATAGTATTAACAATGAAAACCCATATAGTAGCCATTGTAGTTGCTATTGCTAGTGTTATCGATGGTCCGTATCTATCGTATAGATAACCAGCTATAAACATTGTTAAAATCGATATAGCACTCGATATCGTAAATGCGAGAGTAATAGGGGTTACATCTTTTAACTTATAGATATCCTTTAAATATAGAACAAAAATAGATCCTACAACACCATAACTTGAAAATAACATCAATATAAAAACAAGAACAAGCAAAGTTCTTGAACCCATATCCATATACCCCAAAAGCTAAAGCTCAAGGTCTGTATTGTGTATATGTTTTCAACTAGCTAGAGACATAAAACAGAAAACTCTTTTAATCTTAGTACTACTTCTTTGCATATAACATACATGCAACTATATGATTTTTTTCAACTTCTATCTTTGGAGGTTCTTCTTTTCTACATATATCCATTGCGAACGGGCATCTCGGGTGGAATCTACAACCAGGTGGTGGGTTTATGGGTGATGGTGGCTCTCCTTGGATAATAACTTTCTTTCTATCTCTGGCCATCTTGGGGTCAGGGATTGGTATAGCTGATAATAGGTATTTTGTGTATGGGTGTAGAGGGTTGAAGAAAACTGTGTCTGCATCTCCTATCTCAACTATTTTCCCTAGATACATAACAGCTATGGCATCGCTCATATACTTGACAACAGCTATATCGTGGGATATGAACATGTATGTCAGGTTATAGATTTTCTGAAGATTTTTCAGAAGCTCGAGTATCTGTGCTTGTACAGATACATCTAGAGCTGATGTAGGTTCGTCGAGAACTACGAACTTCGGTTTAACAATTATAGCTCTAAGAATTGCTACACGTTGTTTCTGCCCACCTGAAAGCTCGTGGGGATATCTATAGAGATGTTCTTTCCCTAGACCTACCATCTCTAGCTGTTCTACAAGGAATTTCTCCTCATCTTCTACATAGATTCTATAGCTTTTAATAGGTTCAAGAAGTATTGAAGCTATAGTCATTCTAGGATTCAAACTTGTGTGAGGATCTTGGAAAACCATCTGAGCATTTCTCCAATACTCTCTAAGAGCTTTACCTTTAACCTTCGTCACATCTCTTCCATCGAAAATAATTCTACCGCTTGTAGGATCTATTAATCTAAGTATTGTTCTACCTAAAGTAGATTTACCACAACCACTCTCCCCAACAACACCAAGCGTTGTACCTCTAAAGATCTCGAAACTTACATCATCAACAGCTCTAACCTTTTTTGTAAAAGAACCTCTAACCCTGAAATACTTCTTCAGATTCTCTACCCTTAACAACGTTTCACTCATTAGAGAACACCTTCATCTCTTTGTGTATAGCCAGCAGAATACGTAGTGATTATCGTCTAGCTTTATCTTTGGAGGTTCTTCTTTTCTACATATATCCATTGCGAACGGGCATCTCGGGTGGAATCTACAACCAGGTGGAGGGTTTATGAGTGATGGAACTGTACCCGGTATGGATTCTAGTTTCTCTATCTTCTTTAACGGATTTGGAACAGCTTTTAGAAGTAACTGTGTATATGGATGTGCAGAGTTATAGAATATGGTTTCGCAATTACCTTCCTCAACAATTTTACCTGCATACATAACGTAAACCCTATTCGCTGTCTCAGCTACAACACCTAGGTTATGGGTTATAAGGATCATACTCATACCATACCTTTTCTGTAACTCTTGTAGAAGTTCTAGGATCTGTGCTTGTATTGTTACATCTAGATTTGTAGTCGGTTCATCTGCTATCAACAGCTTAGGCATGTTGCTAAGGCTTATAGCTATAACGCTTCTCTGCCTCATACCGCCGCTAAGCTCATGCGGATAGTTTTTAACTCTTACCTCAGGACTAGGTATAGCTACTTCTCTCAATAACTTGATAGCTAGGTAGATTATGTTCTTCTTACTAACGTTGTTTCTATGAGCTTTAACAGTTTCTATAAAGTGGTAGCCTACTGTGTATAGAGGATCTAGAGCTGCTGAAGGGTCTTGGAACACGTACGCTATCTCATCACCTCTAATCTTCCTAATCTCTTCATCATCTAGCTTTAGAAGATCAACAATCTGACCATTCCTCCTCCTAAACAAAGCAATACCGGACTCTATTCTACCTGGCGACTCTATAAGCTTTGTTATAGCTCTTGTAGTTATAGTTTTTCCACAGCCTGTCTCTCCTACTAAAGCAATAGTTTCACCTTCTCTCACATAGAATGATACATTAGATACAGCGTGAACTACACCTGCATATGTATAGAATCTCACTTCAAGCTTTTCTACCCGTAGAACCTCTCCATCATTTAGAACAACTTTTTCACCACTAGATTGCATATATCTACACCTTCTCTTCTCTAAACTCTAGAGCTCTTCTAGTTCTAGGATCTAAAACATCTCTAAGAGCATCCCCTAAAAGATTCCATCCAAGAGCAATAAACAGCAGTACTAGTCCAAGGTATGCAACTACATGGAGACTTCTCTCAGGGAAATATCTACCAGCTTTAGATATCATGTATCCGAGCTCTGGAACAGGTTCTTGAGGTCCTAGACCTAGGAATGATAGAGATGCTGCAAAAAGTGTTGCTGTAGCCATATCGAAGGTTATCATAACTATCACGGGGGATAAAACGTTAGGCAGTATATGTTTAACAAGTATTCTCCACGTAGATAAACCGCAAAGTTTTGCAGCTTCTATAAATGGGTGTTCACGTACACTTAAAACAGTTCCCCTGATAATCCTTGTGTAGCCAGGCCACCAAACAACAACCATAGCTATCCATACTGATAGAAGAGCAGCTAGTTGAGGATATTCCTGAGGTCTAAGACCGAAGATGGTTGAGAGTATGTTTCTAAACCATATGTTCTCCCCTAGAAAACCCCTTATCCTAGATGGTAGAACAGCTGCAAAAGCTATTGCTAGTATAAGGCTTGGGAAAGCCATGAATATATCCGTCAACCTCATGATAATCTCGTCAACAACACCTCCTTTATATCCGGATACCAGGCCTAGCACAATACCGATTACAGATCCGAAGAATACAACGACTATAGATATAACGAATGAGATTCTGAAACCGTATAGAGACATAGCTACTATATCTCTACCCCACTCATCAGTACCTAGAATAGGTCTACCTGAGCACCATGGGGGTAGACATGGTGGGAGATACATGAGTTTCGGATCGGTAATAGTTTTGTAGATCCAGTATGGTTCCCAAGAAATTATAGGGCCTATAATAGCTAAGACAACTGTTATAAACACCATGAAACCTCCGAGAACCCCTATCTTAGATTTACTGAATGCGTATGCCATCAACTCCCATTCTCTTATTCTTGAAGAATTTTTTTGAGACCATCCAGGTGTTATACGATCCCTAATATCGGTGTAGATCTTTATCAATATTCTCAATGCTCTGTACACGATGTTCATATCATCACCTCAGTACCTTATCCTAGGATCTATAACTGCGTAGATTATGTCTACAACGAAGTTCACTACCAGGTATATCAACGCTACAAGAAATGTAGAAGCTATTATCACCGGGAAATTCAGCCTCGTTATAGCGTCGTACATATACTTCCCGATACCAGGTATATTGAATACGTTTTCAGCTATTACAGCACCTGATAAAAGACCTCCGAAGTTCAGACCTAGAACAGTTACAATAGGTATCATAGCGTTCTTAAGTGCGTGTCCCCATATCTTCAGTTTTGAGAGTCCTCTAGCTTTTGCGTAGAGAATGAATTCTGAACCCATTACATCGAGAATGCTATTCCTGACAATTCTAGCTATAAAACCTCCACTAAGTAATGCTAATGCAAGTGCTGGTAGATAGAGTCTTCTAAAAGTTTCTACAACAACACCTCCTTCACCACACATTGCTGCACCGAACATCGGTACAGAACCTATTGCCGAAACTATGTATCCTAGAACAGGGATCTGGTTAGGTAGAGAAGAGATGAAATCTGTACATGTTTGTGATGGTAATGGGATTCCTGCTAAACTCGTTGTTCTATAGTATACAAAGAGTATCAATATTAAGAAGTAGTAGAGGACAAAAGATGGTAAAGAACTTCCTATTAAAGCGAATATCCTTACAAAGAAATCTACCGGGGAATCCTTCTTCATAGCAGCAACAATCCCCAGGGGAATCCCTATAGCTACAAGGAATAGAAATGATATTAACGCAAGTTCAACAGTTATACCGAATCTAAAGAATATCTCAGAAAAAACATTTCTATACCTTATAGGATCTTCGAGTTGACCTGTGAGAAGTTGTTGTACAAAGAATGCGAACTGCTCGTACCAAGGAGCATCGAATTTGTATTTCTTCCTAACCATCTCAAGAGCTTCTCTATTTAGAAGTTTCTCGCCAACCCAAGCTCTAACAGGGTCTGCCGGAATTGCGTATGCTACGATATATGTTATGAGTAGAACTCCTATGAGTGTAGGTATAAATGTTATAACTCTTCTCGCTAAGTAGTGAGCTAAACCCATATATGTACCTCCCCCAGGGTTTCAACGTATTTTAAAGAATGAAGAAAAAATAGTGAGTTAAAAAGATTTTATGGTTTATATCCATATAGTTGTACCCATAGATCTGAATTCCAGTAGTATGGGTTGAGTTCGAGTAGTATGTAGCTATCCTCTAGATATTCAGCTACGTAGTATGGCCCTGTAGATACCGGATAATCCTTCAACTTCTTAAACGATGGATCATCTTCACCAGGTATAACGTATTTAGCCCATGCAGCAGGGTTCTTACCGTTGTTAGACTCTGCTAAAGCTACACCGTAGTTTCTACCAAGGGCGTACTCCATAGGTATAACGCTTGCAATAGCTGTTGTAAGTATGTGTAGTATTGGTGCGTATGGGAAGTACAGCTTGAGTTTTACAACACCTGCTGTTTTACCTTTGTATCCGAAGAATGCTAGGAGATCGCTTAAGCTATAAACAGTCTTCGATTGCCCATGGTATACAGCTACCAATCCTTTAGATACAACTTCTTCAAATTCTTTCTCTGTTAAAACTTGCGATGCGTTTACATCTATAAAGTTTGTAACCATCCACGAAGGTCCTCCAGGTAGGTTAAGTCTTGCAACTCTCCATATACTGAATAGAACATCTGTAGCATCTATAGGATACGTAGTTTTGTTCCACGGATCGTAAGCAACTACACCACCTCTTATAACTAGGTATAGCTCTGTAGCATCTTGGCTAAACACCCATGCAACAGCTAGCTCAGGTTCAGGTTCTGTTTCTTCATAGTTATACGTTATAGGCTTTGAATATATTTGCCAGAATATCTCCCATCCAAATGATTCGTAGGATTTAGCTGGGTCGAAAGTATCAGGCCATCCAATAGTCGCTATAACCATGGTCTCCGGGTCGTTCTTAATACCTTTAACACCTGTATCAACAACAGGTGCCTTTGGATCCTCATAAACTAGGTCGTATCTTGCAAAAGCTGTTAACGGGTAGTACATATTCTTAACCCAGCTACCGTAGTTACGACCTAAAACAGCTTGACCAAGCATTATCATAGGTACTTCATTGTTAAATACAATAACCGCTGCCTGTATTACAGATTCTCTAACCTTAGGGTCTAGTATTCTCTGAGATATTTTACATAAAGCACTAACAGGTACATCTTTCCAGCCAGGAGCACCTATTGTAACCATCGATACAGGTTTCTCCCAGTTAGCCTTAGTCTTCTCCTCGTCAAGTACATAACCTACAACAAGAAGTGGTTTATTCGTTGGACCGGTATAGGTAGCTCCACTACCTTGAGGACCTACAACAACGATATAATTCGGTGTATCTACAACTCTCTCAACTTTAGATAGGTATCTACCTACATCTGCTGGGCTTACTTCCTCCCAGTACTTCAAGTCTTTGAATTCTGCACCACCCCATACAAACGGCATTAAGTAGTTATCAGGGTCTAAGTAATCTGGTATCCATCCAAGTAAAGCTACATCGAAATCAAAGTGATCCACTTTATCAAGGTATTGAGGCCAGTTATAAGATTCAACAACTACATTGAAACCTAGTTCAGACCATGTTCTCTGGAGCATTGCGGCTATCTGTTCTCTAGCGGTATTACCTTGGTTATATATCACAGTTATGGTATACTTCGATGGATCAAATCCTTTCTCTTTCTTCAAACTCTCTATAATTTGCTTAGCTTTATCCATATCAAACTCATATTCAACTATATTGTAATCAGTCCAGCCAAACATTCCCTTAGGAACTATTGTGTATAATCTTGTGTAGAGTCCTCCAAATACTTGCTGAATTATAGTATCGTATGGAACAGCCCATGCTAATGCTTGTCTAACTTCAGGTATATTGAAAGGTTCCTTCATGGTGTTTAATATTATGTACTGAATCGTTAACCT
>JAJHRF010000055.1 GCA_020832925.1 Desulfurococcaceae archaeon
TCTATTCTCTAAAGAATTCAAGAACTCTGGATCCATAAGTAGAGGATTATTTAAAGATTTTATCAATGATGCTGAAGCTCTTAATAAATGTTTTGTTTTACTGTATTGAGATTGGTTTATTAAGCTGGTTTACACCTTGTGTATCGGGGGTTTATGTGAGAGAGATTGGTGTTGTAGCATCTAATTCAAGGTCTTTTGAAGCTCCTATACTAATCTTTAAAGATGCTGAGGGTTTTGTTAGAGAGGAGATGCTTGTTGTTGTAGAAGATGTTAGGTTTGTTGGTAGGAGGTACCTAGGTGTTTTAAGGTTTGCTACAAAATTCGATCCGTTGCTTACAGTTACTCAGAGATCTGCTGTTGTTGAAAGACCTGAGATTGCTCAGGAAGGTGCTGATATACCTTATGAAACTGCTGTTGTTAGGATTATCGGAGAGGTTGTTGGGGGTAGGGTTGAGCCGTCGTCAACTCCACCAACCCCGAGGTCGAGGGTATACGCTGTTGAATCTCCTCATGATATAGATCTGGATCTTGGTAAAGGTCTTGTTATAGGTGTTCACAAGTATAGCGGTATAGAGATACCGATGAATATAGATGCTCTAAGGTACCACATAGCTGTTGTAGGTACTACAGGTACAGGTAAGTCTAGACTTGTTAAAGCACTTATAGATGAGGTTATTGAGAAAACTAGCTGGAGCGTGATAGTCTTTGACCATACAGGCGTTGATTACGCTCCTTACTGGCCAAATAAAACAGTTGATACATCAAAAATTGTTCTAGATATCGATACGATTACCGAAGGGCTTAAGGTTGCTGTAGGAGCTATAGAGAATCTTATCGAAGACTACGTACCTATAGCATTACTACGCTATATAGTGTGTAGAAGTGGTCATCAACTATGTTCGCAAATCGAGGAGATGTTCACAGTTTCTAAAGCTGGTGTTAAGGGGAGGTCTGAGGATGTGAAGATAGGGGTTGTTGAGGTAAGTAGAGATCTCGTAGAGAACCTAGTGATCAGTGTATCTAGTAAAAATCTTTGGAATGTAGCGGAGTTCTCTAAGATAGTTGCGGAAACAGCTACAAAACTAGGTGCTCGTACACCAACACCTCAAAAACTAGCTCTATACATAACGTTATTCGGAGATCACTACGTGAAGAGATTGAACAGGATGTCTATGAAGATCGACGAAGTTGTTGAGAAAGCTCGTAGAGATAGAGTTGTGGTTATCGATTTAAGTAGTATCGAAACTGAAGCTAGGAGGGTGATAGTTAAGAGAGTTCTCGAAAGACTTTGGGAAATAGTTACAGAAACACTTAAACCTGTAAACACTCTCGTGGTTATCGATGAAGCTCATAACTACGCATGTGAACACGGATGCAGACCATCGAATATACTTATCGAGAAATCTCTTAGAGAAGGTAGGAAGTGGGGTTTAGGAGTAGTGCTTGCGAGTCAGAGAGTAATAGATTTCTCAACAGATGTTAGAAACAACGTCAACACAGTTTTCTTCAGCAAACTCCAAACCCCCTACGATTTCAAACAGCTAGAAGGTTTTGTAGATCTTGCAGGGATAAGACCTGAAACACTATCGTTGTTAAACACTAGAGAATTCTTCTTCGCAGGTCTCGGAAACCCACTTAAATACCCAATGCTTATCAAGGTGAGAGAAGTTGGAAACCCTGGAGTTCCCAGAATTTGAAGAAGTTACAGGTGTTGCACCTGAAGTTGTTGAAAAAGTTTTAACTAGAACAGCTACAAAACTTGTTAACGAAGTTGAGAAACTTAGGAAACGTTTAGACGAGGTTAGGAAAGCTGTTGAGATTAGGGGAGACCTTTTCAAAATTGGTTATGCTGAGAAATTCGAGAAACTTTGCTACGGAGCTATAGACTCTAGCTTTACAGCACCAGCTATAGAACTTGTCGGTGGGTATCTAGGGGTAATAGTTGTTGTTAAAGAACTCTACGGTTCTAGATGTAGCGCTGGAGATGAGGGTGCAGTAGATGCGAAGGTTTTTGTAGAGCTATGGTTTAGCAAAGATTATGCAAGTTTTTTCGCTAAGTACTACGAAAGATACGTAGCCAAGATATTGCTAGAAAAGAAGCAGAGCGGCGAGGTACATTTCGATGTTCTTCTTCTAGACGGAGAGATAATACCTAGAACATGGGGTAGACATGGAGAGAGAAGTATAGAGACGAAACTTGTTGAGATAACGAATAACGTTATAGAGTTAGCTGATAAAACAGATACAGCAGTTGTTGGTGTGCTGAAGAGGAGTTACTCAAAAGATATAGTGAATATACTACGTTTCCACGATCTAAGGTTAAGTGATAAAGCTGTTATGAGCCTCATACTGAAGCCAGGTGAATACATTATCGTATCAGGTTACGACCAGCTACACAGAGAATTAGAATCTCTAAAAAGTTCACCAGAAGTTGATAAAGAATGGCTTAGAGCAAGATTAAAATGGTACGAAGGTATACTAGAGAATACACCAACAGGTTACAGTATCAAACTAGCATTCTATAGAGCACCAAAAACTCTCTACCCTATAGCAACAAAGATAGAGTACATGACGAGTATATCGATAGACGAAGAAACTCTTCTATCAGGATTAATACACATAAGCGGAGAAACAGGATTACCACAACCAATAGATGAAGTCGATAGATTAGCAACAACAACACTAAGCAAAGGACTTAGATACACAGTATACCAAAAACTACTAGCAGAAGTAGCTAAAATAAGTAAAGAAAAAATTAAAGAAATCCAAGTACTTCTATCACTAACAAACCCAGAGAAACTAGGAGCAATAGGGATCTAACCAAGAAAAGAAACACAAACTCAATAACAAAACCGAAAAACATAAACCTTTTACAAAGCTCAACAAACTCGATATCGTCGAAATCATGAACTCTCGATCCATAAATACTTAAAGTTCTTGAAAACCATTGCTAAAAGCTAATGCTTAGATTGTCTCTACGAGAAGATAAAGAGTTTTGAATACTTTACAGAAGCTACTTAAGTTATTCGAAAACCATGACTACATAGCTTCAATAACCACCGTAATCGATGATGAAAAGAAATCGAGGACTGTGTTCACAGCATTATCGAAGAAGATGAAAACAGAAAACTCTAGAAACTGTAGAAATAGTCTATCACTTAATGATCTTCTATATCGAGATCTCTTGCTGAAGACTAGAAAATGAAACACTATAAATACGAAATTAGGTAACATTGTAATAATTGTAATACAAAAATACATGAAGTGGTAATCTAGAACAATGTTGTTTTATACAAACACATAAAATCCTAGCTTAAGGTTTATTACCTTCTCATGCCGTAGATTTTATATGAGGTGAAGCTATGGGTATTGTCTATGTAGATGGCATTGTTAAGCATGGTGGGAAAAGTATTGAAGTAAGGTTCTTAGTTGATTCTGGAGCTACTTATACTGTGTTAACTGAGAGTGTTTGGAGAGAGTTAGGGTTGAAGCCTTTGGGTGAGATGGAGTTTATATTGGCTGATGGAACTGTTATTAGAAGGAGTATTTCGGAAGTTCTTCTAGAGCTTCCAGGTTATGGAGAAAGACATACTCCTGTTGTCCTCGGTGAGAAAGAAGATGAGAATCTACTAGGTGTAGTAACGCTCGAGATATTCGGCTTAATACTAGATCCATTCAAAAGAGAATTAAGACCTATAAGAGCGTTAATGAAATGAAGCTAACTTAACGATACTTTAGTAAATTTGTTAAAGCAGTTATAATACAAGCTGTGATTGCCATATCTATCAAGTTTAAAGAACTTAGATTAATTAAAGTACTTGCTTCAGGTTTTGTAGCAACCCTTTCTAGCTAAGGCTATGTATATGGCTCTTAGATCAACTAAGAATAGCATCTTCTCATTCTCATCTCTATGATCAATAATAGCGTTGATATATATGAGATCTACAGATGCTAAGCATTCCCAGAGGTATTTATTTGGATTACTGTGAACCTTTTTTGCTTTGTTTGTTCCTGACTTGAGGTTTGCTATGTTTTTGTGGTTTGGAGTTGGAGTCTTTTTACGAGTTCGTTTAGTGTATTTGGCTTTAAATTCTTTAGAATTGATGTTAATAGGTCTAGTAGCTGATCTTCTGGTAAACCCTCTTTTAGTATGGTCCACAAAACCTTGAATGCTTTTGAATACTCATTTAATGTGTATTTACGAATTATGCTAATGTCGTAAACATGTTTAAGATCTGAAGGTAGCACGTATTCCACTTTTACATTTGGAGCTCCGAACTCTTTCTCGTAAATATAGTCGGACTCGATAATTATTCTACCATCAAGTTTTACACCTTTTACAATCTCAAATAAGCTAGAGACGTAGGGGAAAGGACCATAGTGAATACGGTTACTAGGGGGAGTAACACTGGCTTCACCTTCACCACTTTTATCTTGACCAGGGTTTGTAGAACTCATTCTAACACCTTTTGCAGTTTTAAATATGTTTAATAATTTACGTACAAAGTTTAAAACCATGCATCACACCACATACTACCGATGTAAAGAAAGCGTTAGAAAAACTATATATTTAAGTAGTGAGCATCTCTACGTTTATCCAAATCTTTCAATTCGATACCCTAAGCCACAACCTCGATTGCGACCTTCCATGGATAGAACTATGGATGTAATAAATCATCCACAGTTTCCGAAATAACTTCAACAATTTATTTAGAAAATCATAGGTTAAATGCTTTAACTAAGTCTACAGGTATTGAGAGTTGAGGTGTTAGAGTGTCAAAACCGTTACTCAGTAAAAGATACTGTTTTCACAGCCCTACCACTTACCCTTATCCTCAGCCTTAACCTCATAACCAAGATAAACACCTAGAAGTTAGAGAAGTTTCAAGACTTTGTATACCTAATATATGGGTATGAAAGCTTATGGAGCACTATCGGCGACGGGCTTGATCATCAACATTCAGAATTATACCCATTTATCATCTCGAGATAATGAATACCTTTTCGCAGAATTTAAGTTGTGGAAATCTTGATTCTTATCTTCGGTGCTTGTATTGGGAAAATTGGTGAAACTTAGCAATGTAGCTATATACCTAGAAACCGTAGGTACTGTTCCCCAGAGTTTCGTATCTACTGTGCTTAGCATTATTGAGTATGTCTATAGAGTTTTTGGTGAAGCTCCTGATCTCGTTGAGATCTATATCTATGAGGATAGCCAAAAACTTCTACAAAATCTCTACAACATAGCTACAGAACTTGGGGTAACAACTATAGCTATCTATCCCGTATCTCACGATGCTTGGCTTGGATGGCCGAGGATACACATAGACTACTCAACATGTAGAAATCTCGATGGAGAGATATTCGAAGCTCTGCTGATACATGAAGCTACTCATACAGTTCTCCACGGAAATATACAGAGCTACGTAGTTACTTCCTTAAACAGCGTTCCCCAAGAGTTTAGAGAACCAGAAGTAGTATACCTAGCATCGGTAGCAGTAAAAGATGCAGAAGTCTTTACATATCTAGCAAGAAAAGGTCTTGAAAAATATGTAAAAACTTACCTAAGATACGTAGAACCAGAACTAAAGAAAATGAGATGTAGAAATCTTGAGGAAGTTCTTGAGTTAGCAAAACTTTTAACACCATGTATAGCTATTGAATGCAGCAAGGATATTATAAGCGAAGAATGTGAAGAACTCTACGACAATGTAATAGAAAGTCTTCTTAAAACAATCAATACAGAAGATGGGTTAACAGAGAAAATCGCTATACTACTTCTTCAGCTAAGCAGGGTTACGAGGAAGTAGATAGAGCTACTTGTATATTTGATGATCGTTTTAATATCCCCATCTCTTTGTCACTGTTTTTATCTGTGTCTCTAGAAGCTTTAACTTCTTAGAGTCTATTGCAAAGTCGAAGCATGGGAATAAGATTCTGAGTTTTGTATCTAGAAAACTTTCTAGATCTTTGTAGTAGACAGGTTTACCTTTACCTAGAACATCTATTATTAGTGTGCATGGGAGAAACTCGTAGTTATTAAGTACAACAATATTTACACAATACTCAGGTACCCCTAGATGCTTGGATAAGGAGTACTGAAGATCAACAGCTTTCTCTTGATCATCAAGCCATACAGCTATATCAACATCCCACTTAAACCCTTTACCAGAGATACTAGAACCAAAAGCAATAGCAAAGATAACACCAAAACTACTCCAGTTAAACACCTTAAGTCTGCTAATCACATCATCAATCTTAGGGCATCTAATTCGCTCCAAGCCTAGCCCCTTACCCATACCACTGGAATAAAAGTAGTTCAGTACAGTATTTGAGTTGAAAGCAATTATTTAAGCTTATTACTTAATCTCTTGAAATACGTTTGCATAAACCCATCTTCTTCGTCTAGAACTCTGATATACTCCCATAAAACAATCCTTCTATACATGTTCCAATCCTTAACGTACAGAGTCTTTCCATCTCTTAAAACTTTGTATATAAGTTCGTTTGGTGCTTGAGATATATCTACAAGATCTACTCTATCCACTGGTATACCGAAGTTCTTCGCTATCTCGTTAACTATATCCTCAAGCTCTTCCTCTTTTAGAGATTGTGATGCGAGTATCGCTATATCCCAATCACTATCCTCTACATAATCTCCACGAGCTCTAGAACCAAATAGTATGAATGCCACGATCTTCTCATACCTAGAACCAATAGATTGAAGAACTTTCCTCAACTTCTCATCGATAATCATCT
>JAJHRF010000022.1 GCA_020832925.1 Desulfurococcaceae archaeon
TAACAATTAAGAAGACCTTGCCTGATATACACATCATCTTCTCTACATACACAAATGACTACATAGGTTATGTACCAACAAAAAGATTCTTCGATAGCGGTAAATACGAGGCTAGAACAGCTTTATGAAGCATTGTTTCTCAAGATGCTGAACAGATTATTAGGGGAAAAATAGTTGATATGATTTTAACCAATTTGGTTAGAGAGATTCTGTAGAGGAGCACATAAACCTTATTTTTAGATCCCTTCACTACTTAGATTTAGCCTGGGTGTGTTCCTTGAAGCTCTACATAATGTCTAAAGGTGTTACAGAACTACACATAGATTTGGATACAGCTACAGTTGTTCAGCTTGTTAATAGGGTTACGGGGTCTAGGCATCTATTCTCTAGAAAGCCTGAGCTTGAGCTTAAGGTTCCTGGAATGGGGATAGTAGAGCTTGAGCCTCTGTTCTGTGGTGAGTGGAGGGTTGTAGAGATTAAGGATAGTGAAGTTGTTGCTGAGTGCATTGCTCAGGGGTACAGGCTTTTAAAGGTTGTTAGGCTTGAGGAGGGCTTTGCAGAGTATGAGTACAGAGTTAGGAATGCTGATTCAAAGCCTTTGAGGTCTAGACCTAGGGTAGCTATATACGTTGCTTGTGCTCGTGGAGGGTTCTGGGGTGATGAAGGTGTTGAGGGTGCTACAAACACCTGTCGCTATTTCGTTGATTATGGGTATGGCGAGAGCTGGGGCACCTTCTCAACAACAGCTACTCCCGGAACCCCACGCGGCTATGCTTTTGAGAAGCACTCCTATAGATCTAGATGGTTCCCAGAGGTTAGGTGGATAGCATTTGTAGATACTGTTAAGAGGGAAGGAGTGGCAATACAATGCCTTACCGAAGGGTGCTACGCCTCTGTAGAGGACCAGTTCTTCAATGTTGAGGCAAACCTAGCTTTACCAGCAAAGCTCTTAATGCCTGGGGAAGAGGTTACGCTAAGGTTTAGGCTAATACCATTTACTGGCCTTACACGTGTTGACTACATCGATGAAGATGCTGTTATAGGTGTTGAGGGCCCGTCCATAGCACTACCTGGTGATAGGTATAGAGGATCTGTGCAGATATACTCATTAAGAAGGTTGGAGGCATCTATTGATGGTAGGATAGTCTTTGATCGTGGGATGCAGAGTATTGGTAAGAGAGGCTATTGTGTAGATAGGGTTGTTCCAAGCAGGAGAGAAGTGAAGCTAGTCCTTACACAAAATGGTGTGGTTTTAGATGCTTTCAAATCTCTTGAGATAGGTTTTGAGAGTCTTGAGACTCTTGACTGGAGTTTTGAGAGGGAACTGTATGAGATACCCTATGTAGAGGTGGATGTAGATAACAAAGTTGCTAGGAGAGCTATAAGTATTGATCCTGATGTTGAGGATGCTCTGAACTTTGTTCCTCAAAACCTTGCAAAGCTTGCTAGGAAGCACCTTATCTTCAACTCTGTTGTTGAATCTGATTATCTTGAGCGAGAGGCTTCTAAACCTGTATACAGCCTTGCATTCTCAATGAGGTTCTCACCAAGGAGAATTCTAAGAGGTTTTAGAAGTGCTTTTGATAGAAGTGTTGAGGACGCTGTTTTGGAGCACCTTAGGAGTGCCAATGTTGAACAGTTTATTGATTTGTGGCAGAAGAGGATTCTAGACCCTGTCACGGTCACTAGAACACCAATACTATCACTAGCACTTGCATACCTCATTACAAAGTCTGAGAAGGTTCTAAAGGCTTTGGAGAACCTCTTAGACTCTTTTGCAGAGCTTGTGCTAAGCGATTCCTTCGTTACATACTTTAGCGCTGTTCATGGTGGTGGAGGAGCTGATAGATTCGCAGATTACGTTGTAGCTCTAGACATTGTTGAGGATTCATTGCCTAGAGATGTTGTTGAAAAGACTTACCAGGCTCTGAAGATAGTAGCTGATGAGATTAGTAAGCTCACAAATACTTGGATAGGGAACTGGGAGTTATCTGAGGCATGCGCACTCCTCGCACTATCCCATAAGCTTGGTTATCCAGGTAATGATATAGATTTTTACAGAGCTTTGGCAACTGCTAAGAGAGCTTTGAAGAGCTTCTTACCTGATGGTGCATGGCCTGAGCTTGCAGCTTCATACCACCTCGCATCACTTAATCACTTGGTTAAAATGGCTGAGGTTCTGAGGTATATAGGTAGTGAAAACCTCTACACATACACAACCAAACCTGGTCAAGAACCGGTGATTAAGAAGGCTCTGTTGTGGCTCTGGAGCATCTTAACACCGTACGACACTGTACCTGCTTTAGAGGACGCAAACGAGTTCATCCCATCACCAGACACTTACCTGCTGCCTGGTCTAGCGCTAAGCGATAACGATCTTCTCGGTGTTGCACAGAGGCTTTACAGAAGAGTTAAGAGGTTGCAGTCTCCATGGACACTTCTAGCAATGATTCACTACAACAAAAACCCGTTACTACACGATTACCCAGCACCAGTTAGGAGGAGAGTAGCTGTATTTGAGGATAGTGGTAGGTTTATGTATAGAGAGTCTGAGGATGAGAAAGCACTTTACATAGTTATTGACTTTGGTCCTCAGGGAGGGTGGCACGGACATCCAGATAGACTAAGCTTTGAGGTTTACTACTATGGGGAGCCAATAGTTGTTGATGCTGGTTCTGGAGGGTACTATAACCCACTGCACTGGACATGGAGTAGGAGAAGCATTGCGCACAACACAGTAACCCTTGGCGACTCAGACTTGCCTGAGCATGTTAGAGGCTATTTGCTGGGGTATGAGGAGCTAGACAAAGGATTCAGAGCATCATTCAAGATGGATACAGACACCTTTGTTTTGGAGAGGACATTGACTTTAGAGACCCAGGATGAGTTGAGAGAGATTCTAGTAAGCGATGTTGTTAGAGGTAAAGGACTATTTAGATGGAATCTCCATTGCAGGGGAAGCATTGTTGAGTATAGAGGTAGTAGTGTAGTGCTTAGAACCCCGAAAGGTGTTGAGGTAGTTGTTGAAGCCCCTCAAGAATCTGTGCTCAGCGTTGGGGAGGGGTATAGAGGATCATCTGAGAATACTATCTACCTGTACTACGAGAAGCAAATTGATGGTGTAGGGAATTTGGGAGGAGTAATAAAGCTTAGGAAAGCACTAGGGTTCGGGTCTGACAATCAGTTTTAATCATCTGTGGATAGCTCTAATTGTTTTCTTCATCCCCTCATCTCTTTTCCTCTGCTCTGTCTGGTTTCATCCTTCATCGCAGAAGCGCTTAGAGGTGACCCAGGCACCCCCCGCATATGCTTTACTCTTCTACTTCTATCCACACTTCCTCAGGGATCCGCCATCGGTTAAGTAGATAAACCTCTTCATCGGTACCAAGAGAAGTAATTTCCTTAACCAGCTTATTAGTTGTAGAGGTTACAAAAACTATTTACAGCAAATCAAAACCGATTACAGCTGATGAAGACCCAGCTACGGCTGAGCATCTGTGTCAAGCCTTAGATTAGTGCTGTCCATATCGAGACAAGCTATAGAGTCTGAAGAGAGGCTTGTAGTGGTAGAGGAGCCCACCCCCATATTCACAAGAAGGCTTTACCTCTATAGAGAGGTTCCTGTAGCTATTGTAGAGAGGAGTAGGATCACAAATACATTGAGATACACATTCAGGTATGTGAAGAACTTGGGGAAGAGACTAAGTATTACACTAGATTTTAGTTCTAAAGAGGATAGCACCTTGATTAAGGATGGAGAAACCTTCATAACGCTCTTCAGCAACCCCACAACAATTATGTCAAAGCTTATTGCATGTTATAACGAGAATGATGTTGGTCCCTATGGCATAAGGTTTGCAAATGCTAAAATGTTGTCAAGAGGCAACGTTTTTGAGGTAGAGGTTTGCGGTGATGATAAGGATTTCTGTGATTGGAGTCTGATAATGGTGCCTAAGGCTTTAGCCTATGGTGGGGTTAGGGGTGAGTGGATATATAAAAGATTGGCTAGAGGGTTCTATGAGGATGGTCTTATATGGTACCTTGTAAAGGAGGGTAGGGTTCCAAGAAACTTACTACCCCCATATATTGCTGATGAGCAGGCCTACTACTGGCCTCGAGGAGATGTGCTGAGAGAGTCTCTATATAGATGGCTTCAGTATGGAGACCTCACAGCTTTTCACATCTACTCAGAGGTCATTAATCAGATAATTAGGCAGATGACTCCTAGAGGAGGCTTGGTAATTCCGTTTATAACAGCTGCTATGTGGAGAAACATCTTTGGTTCTCCACAACAGCTATACGCATTTGAGGCTTTGTATAGGGCTTACCAGCTAACAGGTGTTGAAAGCACAAACCCGTACCATATATGGGTAGAGGATAGCATAAGGCATGCTACAGAGTACAGCATAAACACAGGCTCAAACAAGATAATCCTAGAGAATCCAGCACCATACATAGCACTAAAGACAATAGCCGATCTGGAGGAGTGGATAGTCATATTAAGATAAACCTTTTTCTCCCACAGCATTACTAACAACATTACTATAGGGGATGAGCTTAGCAACAGTATTACAAAAAGATGATTATGTTTTGCAGAGAACTTTCTTAGGATGCTTCTTCTAACCACTTCTGCTTCTCTAGAAGCTCAGCATAGTTAAACTCTCTTCCGCTCCTCAGCTCCCCCATCACGGCTTCTACAGCTCTCCAAGGCTCACCGACAAACTCTCTGCAGTCACCATACTCCTTGTATAGGTTGAGGCTCTTAGCAACTGTCTCTAGGATCAGCTGCAAGTAGGTATCAACACCCCCTGAGCCTCTAGCTAAAGAAATGCAGAGCCTCTGCAATAAGTCTCTCCAACGCTGAAGAACAGTAGAGATGCTCCCTAACAAGCTCACAAAGATCTGCAGACTCCATGAGGAGGACACCAAATAGATACGCATAGACAGGCAGACAAAACCTTTTGTAGAACCATAAAAAGCTCTTGCCACATGAATAAAGCAAAGGGGTGGAGCCTAGGTACATAGATTCTACAAGTCTATTAAAGTAAGCATATTAATTTAAGGAAGCTTCTTATAGGGGTGCAGAGACAGTGGAAGCCGCTTGGAGCTGAGCAGAATATTGCTGGAACAGTAATGGTTTTCGGCAAGTATTGCTCTAGCCACACTCTGACATAGGTAAACAAAGGTAACTAAAAATTGCTGGTCTTGGATCAATAGTGCTGAACCTTTCTAACCCTTCTCGTCGCTATCAGGTCAGCTCTACAAGGTGTTCATATCTGTTGCAAGGGTTGGGAATGCCGGTGTTAACTACATGTTTAATAACCGCATAAGCTTGGCAAGAGCTGTACTCAACGCAGTTGATGAAGACTTGGCTACGGCTCTAATCTGAATAGCTCTTAAAAAGTTCATAAACCTTTGCACATGTTTTCACAGCTAAAAGAATTGGGCTACGCCTTGCTCTAGTCTCTACTACTAAATCTTTACCTGGGCTTTGTCAGGCCACTTCTTTCCTCGGATCCATCTCCATAGATCTGTATAGGATGCCATGTTGATTGCCTAGTACTTATTAACTATAGTACTTATTAATTATTTTGTACAAGTCCTGTGTATGGTGTTAGTAGTTTGGATGTTTTTAGCGTGCTTGAGGAGGCTAAAAAGGTGCTGTCTAAGGCTTTTGAAGAGCTTGGGGAAGGTGTTAAGAGTAGGGATATGCTGAGGATTAGGGATGCTTGTGAGAAGGGTTGGCTAGCAACGGTTAAAGCTGTTGATGCTCTTCTCCTTAGCTACGGTTTTGAGGAAGCTAAGACTCATATTGATAGGAGGAGAAAGCTTAGGGACTTGTCGAGGAAGGTTCGTGGTGTTGAGGAGCTGGGTATATATGATAGGGTTGAGGCTAGGAGAAGCACACTACACAGCGATTGCTTCTATAGCGGTGCTCTAACCCTTGAAGAGGTTGAGGAAGAGCTTAGAAAGGTAGAGAAGCTGATAGAGGATGCGGAGAAGCTGATAAAAGGGTCTGACCATCCACCTTCATCCAATGTTTCGTGAAATACGTTGTTGAGGCTAGTGAAAGGATAATTGTTACAAGCTCTACAAGCTCTCGCTTAATAGCAAAGGCGAGAAGCTTCAAAGCCCTTGCGCAATTACATTAGAATAAGTTGATATATAGCTGCAGTAGCTTTGATGCGCAGCACTCCTATTGATTTGTGTATAGCTAAAGATTTTGGTGTTAGGGGTGCTAACCTTTATATTTCTCAAGAAAGTGTAGAGGCATAGGTGGCTAGATTTGAGTGTTTCGAGTCTTGGTAGATTGGATGAGTTTAAAGGGTTTTTGGAAGGAGATGCTGTAGATAGGTTTCTAGATAAACAAAGTTCCCTGGGAATAGATGGGTATACGTAGGATCCTCTATATCGTGTTTAAGTGTCGGTGTTGAACCTGTACCCACGATCTCTAGATCGAAACCTTTCCTCGATAGCTCGCTAACCACTCTACCCATTGTTTTAGATACTTCTCTAGCTACAACCTCTACTTCTTGAGGAGTTTTAACGCTATAGACATGACCTGGATGGGTGACTACACCAACAAATCTAAGCTTAGAAAACCTCTGCATCTTCGAAAGGAAATCTACAACATGTTCAGGTTTTACACCGAATCTATGCAAACCTGTATCGATTTTAACAACATAGTCAAGCTCTAAATCATACCTCTTCAGCTGATCATCTATAAAAGCAGCAACTTCGAGATTATCTATCCTCAGTACAACTCTAACACCTTGTTCAACAATATCTAAAACTCTAGACAAACTCTCTTTATCAGCTACATAAACATTACCCAACATCAACGTTTTCGCTATCTTCTTCTCAACAAGAACTTCTGCTTCATCAAGAGTTCCAACAGTAAACCCATCAGCTCCATATTCACATTGAATTCTAGCTATATATGAAAACTTATGTGTTTTAACCATAGGCCAAATCTTTTTACCGAACTTCTTAGCCATAGAGAAGTACTTCTCTAGATTCTTCCTAACCCTAGCTATATCTATTAAAACCATAGGTGTTGGAAAATCGTATACATCCATAAAACTGCCGCCTAAGCAACAATACAAATGTTTAAAACTCTTAAAATACCTCTTCTCTATTACTAAAAGTATGTATGCCTAGAGGATATTTACGGAGCTTTAACCTTAGTTTAAGTAAAGAGCTTTAGACATATCTTAAGTATTTCGAAGAAATGGTGTAGGGGTCCAGGGCTGATCCACGGTAAATGGCTTAGCAACCAACTTATCCCTGGACCCCGGATATATGTTAGTTTCTTAAAGAGTTCTTAAACGTTGGTACTTCTTGAATAGGGAATGCTGAGTAAGCTTATATAATGTGAAGATATAGATTCTCCGTATAGGTGTTATTGTGGGTTTGGATATATATTTAAAGCCTATTGGTGTTGTTGTGAAAGGTCTTGAGGATTCTGGTGAGGGTAAGGTTACCAGGTCTAGGTATGAACAGATTTCCGTTATTAAGATCTTTGATGAGTTTGTAGAAGGTCTTGAAGGTCTTGAGGAGTATTCGCATATAATAGTTGTCTACTGGATGCATAAGGCTGCAGAAGTTATGCTTAAGGTTAAGCCTTGGAGTATTGAGAAGTTTCCTGTTGTCGGTATTTTTGCTACAAGATTCCCTCCAAGACCAAACCCTATTGGTGTAACTGTAGTCGAGCTTATCTCTGTAGAGAAGTCTTTGATCAAGGTTAAAGGGTTAGATGCTTGGACAGGAACACCAGTTCTAGATATCAAGCCCTATGACTACTTCGATATCGTTAAAAAACCTAGGGTTCCATGGTGGTTTAAAGAGATGTGGAGTAAGTGGAAATATAGATGGAGATATGAAGAGATAGTTCCGTGGCTAGGTCCGTGTACAGAAGACTAGCTCAATATTTACTATCCTAACACCTTGATTAAAACTACGTAAATATCAATCACTCTGAAACTTCTGTCTACGAGAGTAGTAGAGATAGGGTTGCGGAGAAAGGTAAAGACGTAAGGTGTTTATAGGTATTGCTAGATTTTGAGAAAGGTCTATGTTTTGAAGTACCTAGTTTGCTCAAGGATATAGAGCTCTATCTCTAGGTATACTGATTTACACTTATAACTGTGGTTATGATGGATGCTAGCTGTATTTTCACAAGTTTTTCGATAGGTACTATATAGTATTTCGAGTACTTCTTGAATAGCTCTACGTAGTTAACTATTCTCTTATATATTTCTTCTCGTAGAGATTCTAGGGAAGGTGTTTTTATTCCTGAGGATATCTCGAAGTTTATAGCTCTGTATAGAAGTCCGTATCTAAGAGCTGTATCGAATAATGTAACTGTGTATACGTTGAATATCTGTGCAACGGTAGCGCTTTCATCTAGTTTAGGATCTTCTTCAACCCATTTCTTCTCAGTTTCTAAACTCTTCTTATTAACTTCAACAAAGTATGTTATCGATTCGTAGAACGGGTTATCACTAGATATGTAATGTTTCAGCTTCTCTACGTAGCTCTCGATCTCCGTGATGATTTCTTCTTCTTTTCTAGTAGCTAACCTTAGGATCTCTCTTCTAGGTACACCTACAGATGTATCGTTATCGAGTCTATCATCGTATATGTATGGGACTTCGCTTACAAGTTCGAAAACTTTTGGGTTAACTTTTTTAGCATAGTCGTAGCTGTTACCTCCATGCTTAATAATATCTATAGGTGGTTTCCCTAGGTATTTCCCGTACCAATCATAGATATCCTCTGTACTAGGCATAAGGAATACACCTTCGTAAAGCTTCCTCACATATGGAGCTTCTGGTTCACCTCTATGTATAGAGATCCCCAAGGTTTTCGGGATACTGTACAGTATTTCGAGAACTTCTCTACCCGGATCTCTCGTTAGGTAGTAGTATGTACCTGAGAACCCTGCATTATGAAGACTGTAGATATGCGTTGGTTTCCACATATCTATAAGCTTCATAAGAGCTTTTGTTTCTGGAACAGGGTTATCGAATCTAAGGTTTTTGTAGTTTATAGGGAAACTCCACTCAACTTGTTTATATCCTGGAGATCTGTAGTAGTTTAAAGCATATTTAAGAAGATCGAAACCACCTTTAAACCATCCCTCGTTAAGTTTAGCACCGAAAACATCAGCAATCTTCACTATAACCCAAGTAGACCCCAGTTTCTTAAGCAGATCCCTATCCCTAGCCAGTATCTGTGTTAAAAACTCTAACGTTATAGATCCTACAGGTTCATTTGGATGTGGAAATCCGAAAGCCAGAACGATTTTCTCATCACCACCTCTTACAACAAGAGCTTCAACAGAATCACCACTTCTCGAATAGCCGACCTCTATAAGCTCGGCTATATCTCTATTCTCCTGAACATACCTCCTACTACTACTCCTAAGCTCTTCAACAGTTAGAAATTCGTTAACAGGGTATACAAATTCTAGAGATCTATAGACTACCTCTCTAATCGAGTTCATATCCATAGCTACACCATCTCTTCGAGAACTATAAGAGATAAAAGAGGTATATATCTAGTATCTATAGGTTCGCTGAGAAGAAGGGTAAGGTTGTGGAAAAATATGTGGATTTGGGAAGAGGTTTACTTGGATAGAGCCTCTATTATTAATTGACAGAACTCCGGTAGATTGTCTGGAACTCTTGCTGTTATTATATTGCCATCTCTAACAGCTGGTTCATCTACGTATATCGCACCAGCGTTTACCAGATCATCTTTTACAGCTCTGTAAGCTGTAACTCTTCTCCCTTTGACGAGACCCGCTGATATAAGTACCTGAGGTCCGTGACATATAGCTGCAACTATCTTACCTCTATCGTGTACTTCTCTAACGAATTTAAGAACATCTTCATCTATTCTCAAAGCATCTGGTGAAAATCCTCCAGGGATTATAAGAGCGTCTATATCGTCTGGTTTAACTTCGTGAAGCTCTTTGATTACGTATCTCTCACCAAGACCGAATACTTCTAGAGGTATAGGTGTTCCATATCTACCAGTTACAGGTTTACTAGGGTCAGCAGGTCTTGGATGTAAACCTTTTCTAACAGGTATGATTATAACCTCTGCACCTTCTTCGCTAAGCCTTACGAATGGGTATAGAAGTTCTATATCTTCAAACTCGTTAGCAGCAATAATTGCTACAACCTTGCCTTTCAACCTAGTTCCAGGACCTGTTCTCTTAACGAAACGCATACAAACCCCAGATAGTACCAATCGTTAGTGTATTATATATTTTTTGGATAACGTTGGATATAGATTCAGGTAATCTATTGGTATAGTGTTTCTGGGAATAGAGGTTTAGCTCCTTTTGCTTTGAATTCGTTAACTATCTTCTCCTGCTCATCAAGCGATAGCTTTCTGAATCTCTTACCTGCGCTTAGTATCATCGGCCACAACCTTATATCCCCAGCCATAGGGTATGTAGAGACAGGTTCTTGTGATAATGTGTACCAAACAGCTTTATCTATATCTTCTTGGTTATCGAAAGGTTTATACCATGTTGTGTATTTCTTCTCTTCACCAGGTAGGTACCTTCTCATAGCGATAGACTTTATAGCTATAATGTAAACAACTCTTAACAACTCTACCTATCTTCATGTAGAATCTCTTAGAGATGCTCTGAATAAAACCTTCGAGAAATCCCTTAGCTACATCAATACTTCTATACATAAGCAACCCTCTAGCAACAACACATATATTCAAGTTTCTAGCTCTTTTAATAATTTCGAAAACCCTATCCTTGATATAACTCCAATACACATCTATATACCCCCAGAATGCTAAAAACCAATCCTTAGGTAACCCTACTTCTTCAGGTAGGAAATACCTAGAGTATTTGTAGACAATAACAGTACATGAAGGTCTGCTCCTAGGAAAGGTGAAGATACTTGATATAGCTAGGTACGCCAAGGTCTTCAAGTTAAACTCTTTCTCTCTATATATATAACTTCGGGAACACCTATACCACACCCTCTAACATTATCAGCAAAATTCTTCAACAATCTAACAGCTAGCGATAACCTATTTCTAATGTATCTATACTCTCCAAACCCTGTAGGGGCTTTCTTAACATTTAAACAAAAAGATGGTACAGTAGGTATCCTTACCTCAACACTTCTCTTAATAGCTCTAGCAATAAACTCCCAATCCTCGCCATAGTTCTGATCTCTCCAACCACCTATCAACTCCACAGTTCTCCTAGTAGTTAACCCGAAGTAGTTCCAAAGAGTATTATCGGAGGTTTCGTTCAGAAGATGCTTAACTACATACCCCCACTGTTTATCGAAAACAGTATCCATATCGATATACATAACATATCTCCCACGTGTTTTATTGAAAGCAAGCTGTCTACCTAACCCTCTTGAACATCGATACCTGTAAACCCTAATCGGGTATTCTTTCCCTAGCTCCAGAAGAATTTCATATGTACCATCAGTAGAATAGTTATCTACAACAACAAGCTCATCTATATCAGGTAGAGCATTGAACAAAGATCTAACACATTTCTCAACAATATAAGCATTGTTGTATACAGTAGCGTAAACACTTAACTCAATACCCATCCTCTCACTACTACAAATTCCATATATGTAACTAAAGCTCTATATCTATATCTATCTTTATATCCTTTACTAAACCTTCGATGTTATGAAGTTTATATTGATTAGTATCAGCTTATTCAGTAGGTTTCGCAGAGTAACTATTCTTGGATCGATGAAGATACAGTTGAATAGGTATCGTTAATAGTGCTAATGGTGCTGTGTTTATCTAGGTTCTCTTTTTCGAGGTAGTTACAGATAGGTTTTTAAACACTTAACATAATGAACGGGGAAGAGAAGTAGATGATCTCTGTAACTACAGATAGGCTTTTAAACTTAAGCCATTGTTTGCTACAAGTTCGGTAGAAGTACATTGAGTATTAAGCTTATCAGGTACTCTCCATGGCTTGTTCATTTCAATACTGGTGCATGTAATGGTTGTGATATTGAGGTTTTAGCTGCTTTAACACCTCATTACGATCCTGAGCGTTTCGGTATTAGGTTAGCGCCTTCTATAAGGCATGGAGATATACTTATCGTTACCGGGGCTATAACTAAGAAAGCTGCGATACGTTTAAGAAGACTCTATGAGCAGATGCCTAGCCCTAAGTTTGTTGTTGCTGTAGGTGCGTGTGCATATGATGGCGGTGTTTTCAAAGATTCTTATTCTCTTAGGAGAGGCGCTAGAGAAGTTGTCCCAGTTGATATCTATATACCTGGGTGTCCTCCTAGACCCGAGGCTATTCTTCACGGTATTGTTAAACTTCTTCAAAAAATTGAGAAGTTATCTGAGGTGGGATCTAGATGACTGAAGCTAGGTCTTCGGAACTCGATCCGAAACAAGTTCTAGGCAATCTCGTGATTAGAGAAGAGTTTGTTAAGCCTAGTAGAAGAGTATTCGTAGTAGATAAATCGGTTATTAGAGAAGCTATTACAAGGTTGTTGAAAACCTATGGAGAGACCTCTATCTATATATCTACTATAGCTGGTGTTGATAGGTTTGAGCAAGGTGTTATAGAGGTTAACTACTTCATCTCTATCCTACCTAGAAAAGAAGTTATAGTGTTGAGAACACAGTTATCTAGAGCAGAACCTGTTATCGATACATTGATAGATATCGTTCCAGGGGTATTCGCTGGTGAAAACGAGACCTATGATTTACTCGGGGTACAGTTCAATGGGAATAACACTCTTAAGAGAGGTTTCTTTGTTCCAGAAGATGTTGTAGGTAAAGGTGTTTATCCGCTTAGGAAAGACGCTAAATGGTGATCTATTTTGACAGAGACAGTTCTACAAATACCTATATCTCTAGAGATACCTATAGGTCCTCAGCATCCAGCTCTTCACGAACCTGTTATGCTGAAGGTCTATGCTGATGGTGAGGAAGTTGTTAAGGTTGAGATAAACACAGGTTATAATCATAGAGGTGTTGAGAAGTTATTTGAAATGAATAGCTTTTATAAAGGTGTATTTATTTCTGCACGTATATGCGGAATATGTAATACAGTACATGCGAATGTATATGTAAGAGGTATTGAGCAACTACTTGGTTTAGAGCCGAGCCCTAGAGCTAAATATCTAAGAGTTCTGGCTATGGAGTTAGAGAGAATCCATAGCCACATGATTATAAACGCTATCATGGCCGAGATACTCGGGTTCGATACTCTCTTCATGTTGATTATGAGGGATAGAGAGCTTGTGATGAAAGCTAAAGAGATTTTAACAGGTGGGAGAGTTCTAGCTGATTACTATATGCCTGGCGGTGTTAGAAGAGATATAGATGATGTTAAGAAGGATAGGATTCTAGATATATTGAAGAAGATTAGGCCGAGACTTGAATACTACAAGAAGCTTTTCGAAGTAGATCCCACGATAACCAATAGGTTGGTTGATGTAGGTGTGTTGAAGCCTAGGGATATAACGCTACACGGTTTAGTAGGGCCGATAGCTAGGGGAAGCGGTGTTAAAACTGATGTAAGAGCTGAGGATAAATACGAAGTCTACGGAGAGATACCGTGGAACGTTATTACGAGAAGTGAAGGAGATTCACTTGCGAGAATGCTTGTTAGATGGGATGAAGCTATAGAATCTCTAAATATGTGTGAATACATACTAACCCATTTACCAGGAGGGCAAGCTGTTGTTGATGAGAGGAAACTTCCTAGAGTACTTCCACTAGGAGAAGCTTTTACACGTGTTGAAGCACCTAGAGGAGAACTTACATACTATATCATCGGTAGTGGGAGAGATAGACCTTATAGAGTAAAGGTTAGAACACCTTCGTTCCACAACATAATTAATAGCGGTTTCAGTTATCTAGGGTATTCAATAGCTGATGTACCTGTTATCCTGGTTAGCTACGACCCATGTATATCGTGTATGGAGAGAGCTATTCTAATTAAAGATGGGGAGAAGAAGTATGTCTCGCTAAGAGATATTGTTAATATGAAGAGAGTGAGATAATGTCTCTTTGGAGTGAAATCCTGAAGAATGTGTTTAAGAAACCTGTAACAATTGAGTATCCAAAAGTTAAAACACCTATTGAAAAAGATTTTAGAGGTCTTCAATACGCAGATTTAAATAAATGTAATGGATGTTCGTTATGCGCTATCGAATGCCCATCTAAAGCTATTGAGATGAGGAAGCTTCCAGAAGATATAAAGTTGAAACATAATCCTAGAGGTCTCTACCCAGTGATAAACTATCCATCGTGTGTATTCTGCTACAGATGTGTAACTATATGCCCTGTTAACGCCTACATAACAAAAAATGAGTATAGACTTGCTACAGAAACAGAAAAGCTTTTATCTGATACCTTGAGTTTACAGACTTTGAAAAGTGGAGGAGCATGACTGTGGAGTATTTAGTGTATTTCATACCTTTCTATATTGTGGGTTTGGTGTTATACATTGTAAGAGCTTTAAAAGGTCCAACACTACCTGATATGGTTCTAGCTATAGATTGTATGGGATATGTACTTGCAGCACTTCTAGTTATCTTCAGTTTATATCTAGGATCACCTCTTATAATTGCATGTGCAATAGTTTTAACTCTATGGATCTATGCACTAGATGTCTATATGTCTAAGTATTTGGAGAAGAAGGAGCTGGGTGAGTAGCCTATGAATCTCCTAAACCCTGTGCTCACAATTATAGGGTATGTACTTGTAGGTATAGGTGCTTTTTGCCAAGTTGTTGCTGGTATAGGTATGAATAGATTTCCGAATTTCTTTGTTAGACTACATGCTGCAACAATCTGTGCTATAGGTGGATCTTTTGTTCCTATAATAGGATGCTCATTGATAGCACTATCTATCGAAGAATTTGGTGTTATAAGATTTTTCTTAGCTGGGGCAGGGTTTGTTACAGCAGTATTCCTACTTATTTTAGCTCCTGTTGGATCTCATCTTCTTGCTAAAGCTGCTTATTTCTCTAAAGCTGCTGTTCTATATCCTAAAGCTGTAGATCTTCTTGAGGAAGATGTGGAGAGAGGTGAGATACGTGAGTGATCTCTATAGCCTTACACCCTATGTGGTGTTAGCAGTATCTGCTTTAGCTTCTACAATTGCTGTCTACCTTGCTATAATAGAGAGAGATTTGATTAAAGCAGTACTTTACTCAGCTATTCAAAGTACTTTCTATGCATTAATATTCTACCTATTGATGGTTCCCGATATAGTTTTGGTTTACATACCTGTAGCTGTAGGACTTCTACCAGCGATACTCATAATAGCTGTTAAGAAAACTGAGAAATATGAAGATGTAGGAGGGGTACCGAGAACTACATCGATCATAGTATTGTTATCGGTAACGGTATTCACATTGATTGCAGGATACCTGTTAGTAGTATCACATGCTATAACATTCGATGTTTTCCCAAGTCTTGATGCAAGGTTGTTAGCTAAATGGTTTTTGGCAACAACTTTGTGGTGGAATAGATTGTTTAGCTCTATGTCTCCAGAAGCTGTAACAGCTATTGTATGGGATTACAGAGGTCTAGATACATACTTCGAGACATCTGTTATGTATTTAGCTATAATAGGTGCGCTAGCTATAGCGAGGTATCTCGATATACCTAGGAAAGAGTATAGAGAAGATGTTATGGGGATGTCTATAATAGGGAAGATGTCGACAAGAGTAATAATGCCTATGATAATCATCGTAGCTATATCTATTGCTCTACACGGTCATCTAACACCTGGTGGAGGTTTCCAAGGAGGTGTTACAGGAGCTGTTACAGTTTCTCTACTGATATTCATATTCTCAGTATACTTCGCAACAAGATTCTTCAAGATCAGTATAGCAATACTGTTGAGAATAATAGGTCTTGCAGGGATAGTTTTATCAGCTACAATTGTAGCTATAATAGGGTTTTTAATAGGTCAACCAGCTTACATATTCCAAAACCAGCCGAAGATAATAGCGCAGATAGGTCTACCCTATGAGATCGGTGGAAACCTTATCTCAGGTACACTACTACTATTCAATACATCAGAATTTCTAGCTGTTCTCATGGGATTCGCAATACTATTCCTACTTCTCTCTATACCCGAGGAAAACGTTTTAGAGGTTATCAAGGGTGAGGTAGAGTGATAGATCTAAGAACATACCTATTCACAGTTACATACATAGCTATAGTGGTAAACACAGTGATAGCTCTATACGGAATTTTTGTAAGACCAAATATACTGAAGAAAATCATAGCCTTATCGATATTCGGGGACTGCACCTTTATATACGCAATAATTATCGGTTTTAGGAAAGCAGAACCATACCCAGAGATACCTATAATGATAACACAGCAACCATCAAAAGAATACATCGAGCATTTCGTAGCAAAAGCTGTAGACCCTCTACCACCAGCTTTAGTGTTAACAGGTGTTGTAATAGGTTTAGCTGTTATGCTATTCCTAATATTCCTCTCAATACAAGCTTACAGACTTTTCGGTACTCTCAATATAAGGAAGATCGTGAGGATGAGGGGATAGTCTATGTCGAGAATTATAAGAGCTATACCAGTAGCTATACTAACATTTATAGTTTATATAGTGTTTACAGGATCTGCAACACATTTCGATATTGTTACAGGGGTTATAGGGGCTGTAATCGTAGGCATAGTGTTCGGGTCTGTAGTTATTACAAATACATATAAATTCCTTCAGTTACAGAGGTATTTCTGGGGATTAGCTTATGCCTTATACTACTTCTTTATAGCAGAAGTGCGGGCACATTACGATGTTATTAAAAGGATTTTGAACCCGAAGATGCCTATAAACCCGGGTATAGTGAAAATACCTATAGATGTAGCATCAGATTACAGTATTTTAGCTGTAGCAAACTCTATCACAAATACACCTGGTACTGTAACAGTATATGTACATCCAAACAAGAAATACCTCTACATAAACTGGATTGATGTAGTAACACGTGAACCTGAGGAAGCGAGGAAAGCTATATCTTATGTTTTTGAAAAATTTGCGAAAAAAGTTTTCGATTAAGGTGATACGCTATGGCTCTCTATATAAATCCTGTATACGGATTGATACCTCTTATGCTTATAGCAGCAGCATTTATACTACCTCTATTCTCATTTATAACGAAGAAGATAAAGTTCTTCAGTTTATTCACGATAGTTATAACGTTTATAGTCTTCATCTTATCGACGATAATCTTTTTAGATGTGTATAGAGAAGGTAAACCTGTTCTCTACCCCTTCGGCGGATGGCCACCACCTATAGGTATAGCTTACGAGATAGACTTATTCAATGCTCTATTCGCTTTCTTCGTAGCTTTCATAGCTCTGCTTATAACTATATACGATAACTGGTACTCTACAACTGATCCGAGAATACACTACACATTCTATGTACTACTGCTTGGTCTTCTCGGAGGAACTTTCGGATGTATATATACTGGCGATATATTCAATCTATTCGTTATGGTGGAAGTACTATCTCTCGCAGCATACGCATTAATAGCGTTCTACAGATCTAATAGGTATTCATTAGAAGCAGCACTAAAGTATACACTACTTGGAGCTGTTGCTCTATCACTATACTTCGTAGCTGCAATAGTTTACTACGCTGCTTACGGATCACTGAATATGGCTGATATAGCTTACATGGCTAGGAGTAGATCCTCATTAACACCTTTCAGCAGTATCTTCGGTAATATAGTTGCTGCAACAGCTATAGCTCTTGCGCTCACCTTATGGCCATTCACATTTAAATCAGCTTTATTCCCGAACCACTTCTGGTTACCAGATGTCTATAGCTCTGTATCACCAGTTGTTGCAGCTTGTTTCGCAGGTTTTACAGAAGCAACAGCTATATACATTGTAGCTAGATATCTATACACAATATTTGGTTTAGATATAGTTCCAGAACTTTCACAACTTAGATCTGTTGTTCTTGGAGCTCTTCTAGTTCTAGGGATTCTAGGAGCGTTGGTAGGAGCTTTCATGATGGCTATACAGAGAGATGCGAGAAGACTTCTAGCTTATAGCACTGTAAACCACATAGGTTTTACATACATAGCTTTATCGATAGGGTTCTTCACGAAATCCCCGGATATCTTAAGGATAGGTCTTATGGCAATGCTTCTACACATAATAAACCACTCAATAGGTAAAGTAATGCTATTCCTATCCATAGGAACACTGATGAAGAGCTACAACCTGAACACCAGCGATCTTAACACACTTACCGGTCTAGGTAGAACAACCCCAATAGCTGGTACAGCTATTGTTGTAGGTGCTCTACATCTAATAGGTTTACCACCGTTCTCAGGATTCTTCAGCAAATACTATATCTACCAAGTATACCTATCAATAGGTCAGCCATTTATAGCATGGTTAGTAGTTCTCACAACAGCTATATCTTTAATGGGTTACGCAAAACTTCTACTCATAACCTTCGGAACGAAACCTGGGTACGGAAAGGTTAGAGAAGCTCTGCAGAGTAGAACTGTGTTAGCGATACTGATGATCTTGACTATAGCTATATCTATAGCTCTCTACACAGATTTCTACAACTTATTAATAAAAGCTGCGGAATCTCTTATAGATTATAGAAGTTATATAGATACGTTTAGTAGTTTTGTTAATACATACCTAAGCATGTTTAGGTGAGTATGGATGGCTTCGACAATATCTTTAAACCCTATAGATTTAATGCTTATATCGAGTTTGTCAACAGGTTTAGTATTAGCGGTAGTTCTAGCTATTTTTAGAGCTTTAGCTAAGAAAGAGATGAGTTCATCTGAAGATGCTTTCGCTATGTATATAGGTGGAGAACATGAAAGTATACTAACACTCAAATACCCTACAACAGATGCTCTATACTGGGCTGTTCTAAAAAGAGTTTTTAGGAATGTCTATAGATATCTTGTAGAATCTCTTCATACAGGTAGTGTTCTTGATTGGGTGAAGTATATGAGTATGTGGTACGGATTCCTAATGATTTTAGCTATACTAATCGTGATGATGTACATGGTTATGGGGTGGTGATATGGATATAGCTCTAGCTATTGGATACACACTCTTCTCACTACTGATATTCCCCGGATTCATAACGATTTCAGCGATATCTCTATTGGTAGAGTGGTTTGTTAGGAAAACAGTTGCAAGAATGCAGAACAGAATGGGGCCAGCATATGTAGGTCCTATAGGGATTCTACAACCATTCGCAGATTTCTTCAAACTACTACTAGTTAAAAGATATATAGATCAGAGGTATTCAAACCCATTACTAGCTGTTGTAGGTGTTGGAGTAGGTATAGGAGCTTTAACAGCAGGACTACTACTATTCCCGTTATCACCAATACGTTTCTCATCTCCATACGATGTCATAGTGTTTATATACCTCATGATTCTATGGCCATTCATATCCCTTATAATAATATCGCTTGCATGGCCAAACCCATTCGTTGTAGCAGGAGTTTCTAGAGCTATTGCTTTAGCAATAGTTACAGAACCAACACTTGTTGCATCTATACTCATACCAATGACTATTCTTAAGAGATACCCAGATATAACACCCTACTCAGTGTACTACACATCTACAAATGTTTGGAGGTTATGGATAGATACAGGTTTCGGTATACCTCAATACATAGCTACATTAATACTTTTAATAGTATCGCTTATAACATCTATAATAGCTATACAATCTAAAATAATGCTGAAACCATTCGATATACCTGAAGCTGAGCAAGAACTTATAGCAGGTTATGCAACAGAATTCTCAGGACTTATATACGCATTCTATAGACTTTTCCACGATATGAAGATAGCAATACTAATACTAGCAATAACATATATATTGCTAGGAGGACCAGCACCATTCAAACATCTAAGTATAGAAGGATTCTTAACACTACTAGCTAAATACATAGCGTTAGCATTTATAGTATCTCTAGTTAGAGGAGCTTTCGGAAGATTTAGAATAGACCAAGCAATTACGAAGATAATCAAGTACGCATTAATACCATCAATAATAGCTCTAATAATAAGCTTCATAATGTAGATATCCTAGATATAAGAATTGTTTTCAAAAGATTTCGCTTTGCTGAAGAGCTCTAGAATACCTTCAACAGTTTTGATATCTGTTCTACATATACTCATCATCATCCTCGGGTTCTTATCTATATTCTCTACGATGCATTTAGCTACATCATCTAAAAGGGTAAGCATATTTATAGCTATATACATAGAGATGAAGCAATACAGCAAATAGCTATCCCTAACTACACAAGCTATATAAACTAATACAATTCAAAACTCTTCTAAAAATACATCGACATCCAGGTAGCTATACTCCTCAACAAAATCAATCAAAGCTTTACCTATCAATGAAAAGAGCATCTCTCGCTAACTCTAAAATAATATCGCACTCGATATTTCGTAACCTAAACAATATAGTTTCTCTACAACAGCTTTGATTTAATAGCAAATCCTCTCTTGCAATACTTTGTTTTGAGAATTGTTTGGCGCCGGGGGCGGGATTTGAACCCGCGCGGGGTTGTCCCCCACCGGCTTAGCAGGCCGGCGCCCTACCAGGCTAGGCGACCCCGGCGCATCTATCTACATATATATCTTGTTTTGGGTTATAAGGTTTATGTTCCTAGCTATTTATCAGTAGTTTTAGTAGAGGTTTTATATAGTGTTGCTCACTATGATTAGTAGTCATGGCTTTGTTGAGTTGTGGTAGTTCAACTCTCATATAAGTTTATACAACTTGATATATTTCATTGCACCATCTTCCTTCCCAGTATTCCGCTCGGATTTTCATCGGGCTTTGGGGTGGTTTCGGTCTTCATATTCATTTGCAATACTCGTATTCATTGATGTCTTAAACCTATTAATATTGGATGTTTATAAATCTCGCAGGCTTATATATTATTGGTGCCTCCAGGTTTCCGAGATCTGTAGAGCTGAGCCCTAGGTAACTAGTGGGGAGCTTCTGTGGTGAGGAGGCTCGGGGGAGACCGTTGAGAAGTAGATAGTGGAGAGCCTGAAAATAATGAAGATAAGAGACCCGTGAACCACTATCTACCGAGAAACAGTACCCCTAAGGTTGTAGAGTATGTAAAGAAGTTGATGGGGGTAGGCTAGTTTTTATCCTCATTTTGATGATCTCTTTGAATTTTTTAGAGCATTCAATTATCTTTTCAGCTATATCTCTACTACTGAAATCTATTATCCTAGGTTCTCCACCTCTTCTCCATACAAACCATATAGGTTTCAACTCGTTTCCAGAAATCCTATAGCGAACTCTTATAACTAAATCTGATAGAGATTCACTCATCTTAACGAAATGCTTATCAACTCTAGATATAAGTCTTACAACGATTACCCCTTGGTTTTCTAACCATATAAGCTGGTTTATCAGCTGTGTCCAGTAAACATCTTCTACAGATTTCATAACTCTCCAAGGTATTTCACATGCATGGAAAACAACTATCCCTGGTTTAAACATTTCTACAAGTCTTAACTCGAAATTAGCTAGTCTAGGTATAGATATAGAGGCTGGGTTCACGGACTCTACATGTATATATCTATCGATAACCCAGCTAGCCTCTTCGCTACTTAAACCCATGTTGTTTACAAGAACAGATCTAATAAGGCTTACTATCTCTATAGGTGAGTACTTGTAGGATATTATCAAGATCTTTGAATCGTTTTCAATAGTTATATCTAGTAGAGGCATAAATACCCATGGAGATCTTGCATTAGGTGGAGCACTTATAGTCACTATATCTCCTCTATAGATACCTCCAACAAGTTCATCTACAACAACTCTAGACCTAAGCTTCTCCTCAACAGATATAGCGGGTTTCTCCGGGTTCCTAGGTACATAAACAACTATACCTCTACCCTCAGCTATATCGAAAGGAATTTCAACTACGTTTAGAGGAGATCCTCTCGATTTCCTAACCTCTAGAACCCTCACTAGAAGTCCTTGGATAACTCTATGCTTAAGATATATAATAGCATCAGAGATAAACTCTATAGAGCCTAGGTTAAGCGATTCCCTACCCCATGGAATCTCTGCAACAGCTACTAGAAGACCGTTTATAGTGTTTAAAAGATTGTAGAAGAAGTTCAGCAGTATCGCTCTCTGTTCTTTCTTTCTGTAGAGCTCCATTATAGGGTTGATAGAGTCTATAACAACAACTCTATAGCTATCTTTAGCTATAAGCTCGTTCAAAACATCGAGGATCCCCCTAGGTTTCATAACAGGTATCTTAACATATATCAACATATTCCTAGCTTCAGCATTTCTCAGATCTATACCTAGCTTAGCCATGTTGTTGAAAATCTTGTCTTTATCTTCGTAAAACGATATGTATAGACATCTATAACCATTCAAAGTATTTGCATAGCATATAGATGAAGCAAGAGTTGTTTTACCAGCACCTGGATGCCCAACAATAAGCAACATATATTTCTGGGGAATCTCCCCAACGAGTATATCTAGCTCTTTATTACCGGTGGTAAACACCATCAACTGCACCTATCATTAACTAGACCTCTACCACCTATACCTAAACACCAATTTCTATAGAACTAATTTAAAAATTTTATAGTCAGGCAAACAGAATTTTAACTATTCAACTTCGCTACTCTTCTTCTTCTTGGGGAATTTGTAGCTAGATATAATATTCTTAAACTTTTCCGGATTCTTTAGAAGAAGTTCAGCTAATTCTCTCGGTGTTTCATCGATATCCAGGGTTTTCACTATAGGTGTTAAGAATCTCTCTACTATCCTCTTAGCTACTACAGGTACTTCATACCTCTTCAAAACAATATCTCTGAAAATAGCTGGGTTTTCGAATAAGAGAGATACACAATCTTTACCAACATCTTTAACACACTGAAGATCGAAATATTCGTAGAGCCCTGGAGTAGCTTTCCTAAGCTTAATCTTCACAACTTCTTTAGGGATATAGGGAACTACATACTCAGGAAGCTTGATTTTCCTAGATATCGTTGTGTAGAACTTAGGGTTTAGATACACGATATCATCTTCCCAATCAACGATAGCAAACCTAGATATAGCTTCTCTAACAGTAGGTTTTGAAGCACCTGTAGCTTCAAGAATTTTCTTAAGATAACCTCTACGAAGACCTTTACTTAGGAGAATAGCTATGTATAGGATAGCAGATGAAAGAGTTTTACTTTTCTTACCCTCGAACCATAGAGGATCTACTTCAGCAATACTCTCTAAAACAATACCGCATAGATCTCTAACTTCGAATACAGGGCAAAGCTCATCAAGATCTATTTTCACTCTATCTATTAAAGGTTTCAACCATATGTACTCATCATTCAATATATACACCGTAATCAATATACTTTATCTACTCTATATATTATATTAAGTTTAAAAAAGTTTACCAAGTAATTAAGTAGTATACATCTTATAGCTAGCTGTAGAGTAGGAGTAAGCTGGGAAAGGTATCGATCTGGATAGGGCTTGGGAATCTAATCTTTATGGTTTTCTAGAACTTCTTTCTCTTTCACAGGTTCTGTATGTACTGTTGCTTCGTATCCAAGTTCTTCTCTTATCTTTTGTTCAACTTCTGTTGCTATTCTATGTGCTTCACTTAAGGATATTTCTCCTGGGAGATCTATATGTAGTGTTACTTCGGTATGATCTCCGTAGCGATGTATATGGATATGGTGTACGTTCTTGATTTTATCGCTGATCTCTGATACTATCTTAGTTATTGTGTAGAGTTCTTCTTTTGTAGGTGCTTTACCTAGGAGTTCGCTAGAAGTTTTCAATACGATATCCACAGCAGTTACAATAATTATCGCTGAAACAACTAACCCGAGTACACTATCTATCCACCAGTATCTCCAACCGATTAGGAAAGCTATTGCAAGTAATGCTGTTGCTATAGCATCGCTTCTATGATGCCATGCATCAGCTTCTATAGATCTACTACCAATTTTTTTACCTAATCTAAATGCCCATAGAGCTAAACCCTCTTTAACAACTGTAGAGATTATTAAGATTATTACAAGTGTTAACGAGTATATGAAGGATTGTCTATTGATAAGCTTGTTATAACTTTCAACAGCAAAACTATACCCTACATATCCTAGCATAACACCGATAACTATAGATGCTATAAGCTCAGCTCTACCATGACCAAATGGATGCTCTTTATCTGAAGGTCTATATGAGTAGTAGAAACCTATAAGAACAGCTATAGATGTTAAAGAATATGATAATGTGTGAAAAGCATCAGCTATAACAGCTATAGAGTTGAACATAACCCCGAACACATACTTAACGATGAAGAGAATAGTATTTACAACTATAGATACTACAGCCTCTAGATACCCAGCCCTCTTCCTCTCAACAGACAGTATCGATCACCTACAACAACTCTCTACACAAAAATCCAAACCTATAAATCTTGAATATCTTATAACTAAAGGATCAGCTCTCTACAGTTGTAGAAATACTAAAGATCTTCTCTTTTATAGGTTTACAATAGCTTCAAGTTCTTTATCGCCGAACCTACACTGGATTAAATATCTACCCTACCTCGATATATCTATCTCTACCAAAACTTCTTGATATAGATCTCCTCTGTAAAGATCAATAGATTTTAAAGCAAGTAGAACCCCTGTTTCTACATCAAATACCCTAAATACTGCAGATCTTATTGATTCATTAGATAGTGTGAAAATCCATAGATATGCATATACTTTAGATGGTGATTGAGTTTTTAAGAGTAGTGTATATGAATTAACTACAATCCATTTTTCAAGAGGTTCACATGAACATGGTTTAGAACCTAAGGTTTTTATAGTTACTCTAGGGATTTCGTTATCGCTATATATAGCGAAAATCTTTAGATAGAATTTCCCAGATCCTTCTGCACTCCATTCAAGAGTTAGTGAAACATTGTAAACCCCGTTCTCTATATTCATAGGTATATCGTAACCTGGTATAACCATCAATACTCTGTAGCATGGCTGGTTAACACTAGCTATACAAGGCATTGAAATTCTGTAACTTCTATTACTAGATTTAAACTCTATCAAACCATTTAAAACGAGTTTAAGATCACCGCTATATTCTAGGAGTTCTGATTTAATTTGGATAGAGCCATTCTTAGGTATTTTAACAAAACCTAAATCGAAAATTTTCGACCCTGATTTAGAATTGATAATAAGATCTAGATCAATATTCAAAAAGATGTTTTTATTAACATCGACAACCCCTCTTATATTTATATCAATTAGATTCTTGATATACAAAGCAGATACTGAAATACTTATAGCAACAGTTATCAATAAAATAACTAGATATTTTCTCAAAATATGTAACCTCTAGTAGAAATTACTTTTAGATAAATAAAAGCTTATTATAAGAAAATTGATTATGTAAATACTTTCCTATTCAATATCATAGTATAATAATGATAGATATTTCTATCAATTCTTCTAATCTACAGTTACTCATCATATAATATACCCGAGGTTATATTGAAATTTTTATTCGTCTTAGTCTATGTAGAACCCTTTCTCAATATCTTTAACAGTCTTCAAAACTATTGCAGGGCATACACGTTTAACACCGTTTATCTCAACAATCTCTTTATGTATTTTACCAGCTTCTTCATCATCTTTTGCCCATATCAATGCTACAAGTTGATGATCTCCTGTCGTAAGCCAAAGCCCTTTTAGATAGCTCTTGTTTTTCAGAATCTCAACAACTTCGAAAAGTTTCTCTGGATCAACATCTATACCTGTGAAAGAAACTACTTTATAGCCAAGTGTACGAGGATCTACAACAATTGTGTACCTCTTAATAATCTTCTCCTCAAGCTTCTTAACCCTCTTAATAACAGCTACATCGCTTAACCCAACAACACGTGCTAAATCGGTATAGGTAATCCTAGCGTTTTCAGCTAATTTCTCGATAATCTTACTATCCTTCTCATCTAAAACTAAACTCAACTTTTATACCCTTAAACAATTAAATCCCTACTTACCGTCTCTATAACTTAAAAACTAGAAAATAAGCTTTTCCATATAAACAAATATCTTTTAGAAAACTCTATTGATAAATTTCCCTAAATATATTCATTAGCTAATCAAAATTGTATCGACCCATCATAAATATTCGTGAAGAGCTTTGTAATCGATAGTAATTACAGATGCTCGTTGTTAGGAATAGGTAGAACAGCTAAATTCTATATATTTAAGTTCTTTAGCTGTCATCTGGAATAGCTAATTATATTTATTGGATATGTTAATTCATATAAGAAAAATTTATATATGTGTTTAGAGTAAAGTATTCCTGGTGTAAAGATATGCCCGGAACAATACCTTTGATAGGAGAGAAATTCCCTGAGGTAGTTGTAGAGACAACACATGGTGTTAAAAAACTTCCAGATGATTATAAAGGTAAATGGTTAGTACTGTTCAGCCATCCAGCAGATTTCACACCTGTTTGTACAACAGAGTTTGTAGCATTTGCTAAAAGATATGAAGATTTTAAGAAATTGAATGCAGATCTGCTAGGTCATAGTGTTGATAGTGTTTTCAGTCATATCAAGTGGATTGAATGGATTAAAGAGAAACTAGGTGTTGAAATACCATTCCCAATTATAGCTGATCCCAATGGCTATGTAGCTCAAAAACTAGGATTTCTACACGCTCAAAGTGCTACACATACTGTTAGAGCAGTTATGATTATAGACCCCGAGGGTATTTTAAGAGCGATTCTCTACTACCCACAGGAGGCAGGTAGGAATATAGATGAGATACTAAGGTTATTAAAAGCATTACAGATAAATACTGAGTATGGAAGAGCTTTACCAGCTAACTGGCCTAACAACGAACTTGTAAAAGATGCTGTTATAGTACCACCAGCAAGAAGTATACAAGAAGCTCAGGAGAGGTTGAAGAAGTTTAAGTGTTTCGATTGGTGGTTCTGCTACGAAGAAGGTAAAGTCTCTGAGGAGGTAGTTAAAGAAGTTAGGAAATGGCTTGAAAGAGTAGCTAAACCTCAAACATAAAATTTTTATAGATTTACCAGGAATTGATCAAGGTACTCAACGAAAATTATAAAATTAAAAATATTTTTATTTTTAGTTGAAGTTAAGCCTTAGGCTAAGGTTAGGCACCGACTAATTTGCTTAACTCTTCTATTACTTTGAGAGCTTCTGCTTCATCTTTAGCTTCAACAACATGTGCATGATCTGGTAGCAGAATTACTGTGTATTTCCCGTGTTTAACTACGTATACAGGTCCTCTACCCATACACTCGCTTACTTCTGCACCCATCTGCGGGTTCTTGAATACTCTAAGCATTTTCTCTACACTTGAATATCTAAGAGCTTTCACACCTTTTGTTAGGAAAGCCGTCTCATCTTTAACAACTATAGTCTTAGATACTCTTACCATACAACTACACCCAAATATCCACAACCTCTCAGAGTTTATAAATCTTTCCCCTAATCCCTTATATCAATAAACATCAACACCTCTCCAACACTATAATACTGAACTATTTCAGGAACAAACTTAGTTTCCCGAACTCCTTAATATTACATCAACATATATTCGATATACATATAGAGATTAAAATACTCAGGTACACTACATTATAGATAGAGCTGCTATACGTTGTTGAGATTAGGTGAGGAGTGGGGGGTATAGAGCTGAATAGTGATGAGGCTGAGCTACTCCGATGTGTTCTCCCAATACCTATTTTCTAGAACTTCGATACTGATGTTATGGTTTGGAGAAGAGTGGAGTAGGGTAGTCCCTAGGTGATGGTTTTGAGTAGGATCAGCGGTGGTTCGGGTAATTCATCATTTCTCAGTCCCGCCACACATCATCATTATGAAGCTATCTGTGGTTAGCTTAGGTATTTCGATAGTTGTAGTGATAGTGATCTTATTGTATCTCCTGCATCTTCTTCGTAATCTGTTGCTATCTCAAGTGATTTAAGCATTTCGTTTAGGAATAGTATATACGCTATATTTTCGAAACGCTGAGCATTTGCTATGATTTCTCTTTGAGCTTCGTGTAGAACTCTATCTGCTTCTTCCTCAATCTCTTCGAGTTTCCTACCACAGCTGTAGGCTTCTACAAACTTTTTCTTTTCTAGAGAATCTACACAGTTCTTCAAGATTTCTACACCAGATCTAGATAACTTGAGTAGCGATACCATGTGTTTTCTAATGGATGTCGGTATACTTGTTAGAGGTACTAAGTCTATGTATCTAAGACACGATTTTATCCACTCACTTACATGGTCAACCATCCTCAAGAGGATCCTAAGGCTCTCTCTAACACCTTCGTCTCGTACTAGAGGTAGAAGGTTCTCAACAATACTTCTTCTAAAGTTATCAGCTTCTGTATCTATCTTAATAGCCTCAGATATCAAGATCCTTATCTTCTCAAAAGCAAAAGTATCTACAAGATCTACAACATCTTCCAACTTTTTAACTATAGAAACAACTTTCTCTACATAGTTCTCAACATTCTTAAGTACATCAACTACATTATTAATAGCTCTACTCTCCATATGCTCACAGGTATAGATAAATTATTATCGCAGAAATAAACACTTCTTAGAAAAACACGCTAGCCATATCTATAAAGTGTATAGATATCATGACGTGATGTGTATAGATATATAGAGTATCTATAGTTCTTTATACATTTATAAACCCTATATCGTGAGCATATCTAGAAACGATGGCTATGGAAATCATAGCTCTACACCTAGTTGTATTAGCTATAGCGATACTAGATGGTATGAATAATACAGCAAACTTCGTATCCATAGCTATGGGTAGCAGATCTCTATCCCCTAGAAATGTTGTGGTTATAGCTTCGTTAGGTGTATACCTAGGTGCATCGTTATTCGCTTTAAATATCTACGAAAAAATCCTGAGGTTCGTTCTAGACTCTCCTAAGAACATAGATACGGTATCTATAGTTCTTAGCCTAGTTATAGCAATTCCATGGTTTTTATACGCATCTTTTACAAAAGTTGTTACCCCTATCACTATCGCTCTTCTCGGAATATTCGTAGGCTTCTCATCGAATTCTTTAACAGATTACCTATACAAGATATCTACATATCTAGCGCTATGGTTACTACAGATACTTATCTCAGCGATAATAACAATCTCTATCACTAAGCTAAGCCGTAGAACCGGTACCTCTACTACTCTATGCATAGCTCTAGCTATAGCTATGCTAAGCTACGTATTGTTACAGAATGTATTCCTAGCTATAGCTCTAACATTCGTTATATCTCTACTTGTTGTTTTAGTGTTTAAGAGATTATGTGTAGAGAATGGGTATCCGCGGGATATCTTCGAGAAGATATCTATAGCTATACCTCTTACAACAGCATCTATAGCTCACGGAATGAACGATGGAGCTCTACTACTTAGTTTAACAAGTACAGTCTCTTTTTCAAGAAATAATCTCTACCTCAATTCTCTATCTATAGGTTTATCAATGGTTCTAGGACTAAACCTATGGTCTATAAAGATATCAGAATCGTTAGCAAGAACAATAGCTTTAACAGATATAGAAACAGCTAAAAATCTATACGTATCACTTTTCACAACAACATTCCTCTTCAACACCATGGGTATACCAGCACCCACAACGTTCTCAACTCTAGGAACATTCGTAGGTATTGCAATATCTAAGAAACTAGGTATCGTAAGACTAAAATCTATAGCGAAGCTAATACTGATAGCTGTTGCAACTATAGCTATAACATCTATACCTACACTCATACTTA
>JAJHRF010000056.1 GCA_020832925.1 Desulfurococcaceae archaeon
CGGAGGTTTCGCGCCTGGTGCGCCCCGTAGGGCCTGGGCCCTTGTCTCAGTGCCCATCTGGGGGCTCCCGCTCTCACGGCCCCTACCCGTCTTCGGCTTGGCGGGCCGTTACCCCGCCAACTACCTTGATGGGCCGTGGCCCCATCCTCGGGCGGTCGGACCTTCACGGCAGTCCGACCCTTTCGGCGAAGAGGCCTTCCAGACCTCTTCGCCTATCGGGGATTAGTCCCAGTTTCCCGGGACTATCCCCGTCCCGAGGGTAGGTTAGCCACGTGTTACTCAGCCGTGCGCCACGCCCCGCGCTTGCGGGGCGTGCGACTTCCATGGCTTAGCCCCACCCCGATAGCGGTCGGGTCCGGCAGGATCAACCGGATCCGCGGCCACAAGGCCGCGGGGCGGTGGTGGTGCGCTGTTGTATGATCTGGGTTTGTGAAGAGGCACCCTGTGAGACCCGACCTCCCCGGGTCAAGCACCCGGGTTGGATCGGGCCCCCACTTGAGGAGATCCTTGACACATCGAATTTATTCCCGCGGTTGGAGTCCAAGCCTTTCATTCGCGGAGCGTTCTACTCCGCGTCCAGCTTTGCCGCCGGACCGCGGGGTACAATACGCATGTTAGATTTTGGTGTGTAGAACTTTATAAGTTTTATTGTACATAACCTAGAAAACTGTTACACATAGGCATATAGTTGCCCTGATAAAGCTAGGTGTAGAGTTTTAACATAGGTAAGCCAACTACGATAAGAGCCGTAAACATTGGATAGCTAGAGAATAAAGATTTTAAGCTTAGACAAGGATACCTATTGCGACAAGAGGTTTGGAATAAATTATGAATAGTAAGGAGGAATATGTTAGCGGATGGCTATTGCGATGTATAGTCTGCGGATATGCATGGATTCTAGAAGTCAGCTTCGATATCAGAGATGCAAAGAAAATTTACCACTACTGCCATAAATGTAAACGAAACACGTTTCATGAAGTATTAGCTAGAGTTGAAAAACCTCGCTAATTAGCTAAGGCAATTAACGTTTTTAACCCACGATAAGTTGTAATAATTACTCCTACGGGTTGGGCCGGTAGCTCAGCCCGGAAGAGCGCTCGGTTTGCACCCGAGAGGTCCCGGGTTCAAATCCCGGCCGGTCCACCAATAACTCCCTAAATACATTCCAGCACCAAAACAATGTCGGGAAATTCTCATCGCGATACATATTCATTAAATCATGTATCAATGCAGTTTAATACAACATGATGCACTCGGTAAGAAAATCCGCGATTCTTTGCTCATCCGCTATGGAGATACAGACCTGACAAGAATACTACAAGGCTTCTCTCAGAACCTATTCCTAATAAATTCATCAGCAGAACGAAATCTTGAAACAAATATCAATGCTGCAAGGCGGAATCGCTTACAGTAAATATGGTGGTGCGGGGGGTGGGATTTGAACCCACGCAGGCCTACGCCAGCGGGTCTTGAGCCCGCCCCCTTTGACCTAGCTCGGGCACCCCCGCACTGATCTCTAGTTTTGCACCTGTTATCAGGGTTTTAGTATGTAGGTTTATAAGTGTGATGAATTTGGATTTTGCTGCTTGGTGGGCCCGGGGGGATTCGAACCCCCGACCTCCCGGTTATCAGCCGGGCGCTCTACCAGGCTGAGCTACGGGCCCTTGTTCTATCTTTGTTGTAGCTCTAGTTAAAAACCTTATAACATGTATCCCATGGATTCCGCATATCCGCGGCTTTAGCTCTACAATGGTTCATCACTGTTCAGACCGCCCATCGACCATCATTAGCCTCTGCGGTGATACATTTCTTTAACTCTTCTTAAGGGTAAATAGCTCTAGATGGCGCCTTAAACACAATAAAGGCTACACTTAATACAGTATTACGTTTGTGAAGCTTTTCTAGGGTTGAAATGCCTAGAATTGATGTTGGTAAAGCTCCTCCGGGGGTAGACGGATCTGATTCACGTAAAGCTATCGAAGTTTTTCTAACAGCTTTAGAAGCTGCTGGAGCTGATGAGAAAACTGTTAAAAGTTATCGAGCCGCTCTCTACGATTTCTTTATGTTCTTAAACTGGAAACCGGCTAAAGAGGTTACCGTAAATGATTTCTATTTGTGGAGAATTGATAGACTTAAAAACGGTTTCCCTAACGCTAAGTATAGCGATAAACGTTCTAGAGAAGCTACGCTATACTACTATACGCTATTCATAAAGAGATTCTTTGAGTGGCTAAGCTTAGAAATACCTATCCCCTCTGTTAAGAGGCCTAAGAGAAGAGATATACCTGTACTAAAACCTGAAGAAGTAGTCAAGCTTTTCAATGCAGCTAGAGATCTTCTCGATCTACTCATCCTATCGTTACTCCTCGAGACAGGTCTTAGAGCAGAAGAAGCTTTAAGCCTAACATTTGAAGATATGGATCTAACTTCTAGAGAGATAAGAATTAGGAACGCTAAGTACGATGAAGTTCGAACAGTTTTCATAGGGGATCTAACTGCATACATACTTTCCCAGATGATGACCCTTAGAAAACCTTTGCCATATGAAAGAGTTATACCTCTAAGTTATAGTGGACTCTACAAAAGATTGAAAAGTTTAGCTAAGAGAGCAGGTATAGATACTAAAAAAGTGAGACCTCACATATTTAGACATACCTTCGCTACAGAAGCACTTAAGAAAGGGTTGAACATAGTTTCTCTCCAGCAACTTCTAGGGCATAAAGATCTGAAAACAACACAGGTATACCTACACATGCTGAAAGAGGATGTGAAAGCCCAGTACCTAAGGATCTTCGGGAACTACACCGCTTACCCACAACTTCAACCTCTACCACAACATCTTCAACAATATACGTTGCCAAACATCATCACACCTGTACCCCTAATGCTTAACCAACTACAGCCTCCTCCAACGTATCTACAAACACCATACAACCTCGTACCCCAAACCTATCTACAGCAAAAAGATCAACTAAATAACCAACAAGAGAAAACATGTCCCCAATGCCGATCTCCAGTACCTCCAACAGCAAAGTTCTGTCCATACTGTGGTACACGTATTAGCTGATCTACACTATACACAATGAAAATAGAAAAAAGGTATTGATAGAAAACAGAGGTATATCGTTAGTATCTAGCTATTTCTTAGCTTGAATCTCCGTCGAAATCATCATCGAAGCTCTGCGACCCTATCAAGCTATACCTACCCTCTTCATCGATTACGACTATGCCTTCGCTTACCAACCTCATTAAGCATCTCCTAATCTTATCCTCGCTTGCTATACCAGCTAATTTAGAGTGTATATCTTTAATTGTTCTGGGTTCAGATTTTAGCATATCTAAAACTATTTCTCTAAGTTCGCTTTCATTAGGAGCCATAGCTACAACGACTTCAGGGTCTTCATACAGAACCCTTAGTTTTAAATCTTTATCTAACTCTAACAATCCGTACTTATTGTTTAGCCCTTGATCTCTTTTAGACATATCTGTATACACCTACAGGTTGTTATGTATAGTAATTCATTTTCACATGTTCTCAACTACAGTTTATATACTTATTGTTGCAAACAAGTATACCAGGTTAATAACACTATGTAGTAATAACTTAGAGAAATGGAAACGTTATCACTACTTCCTCGATATTACTAGAGACACGTCTTTAAGATTCTGTAGATATATAGGTATTACAGCGAGCTATGCAAACTATCTTTTTAGAACATAGGTGGCATAGCTATGCCCTGTCCATGGTATCAATACAATCTTTGCACATCGCCAAAACTACCTACGCCTACGGATGCTGTTGTAGCTGTTGATAGGTGTAATTCTGAGGATATGTATGTTAACTGTATGTATTATGAAGAACCTGTGAAGAGTACCACTAAAAGGATGTCTACACGGAGAGAAAGGGCTAAACTCTACCTACCTATACACGCAATTCCACCACAACTAGATAACTCATGCCCTGAATGCGAAATCAGCACAACTGAGAATGGTATAAAAATCGCTTACTGTAAAGTCTTAGATAGATATATAACTCGATACGAAGCCTACATCTGCAACAGGTACTGGAAAGAATGCCCCTACAGGTACTTCCGGCCATAACAGAGAGCCTTGAACTGCCTAGGACCCTAGATTTAGCTCTACTCGTACTCTACCTCTATCCGAGAGATTGAGCGGGACTTCTCAATACATATTCAAGTTTAGATCTACTCTAAAGAAGAAAACTCTGCGGAAGATCTGTTGTAGAAGTATTACGCTGATGATGTGTGGAGATGTATAGGCTTGCTATTCTATTTCTTAGTTTCTATGCGTATTCTCTCTACATGTTTACGGGATATCTAGCAATTCCCGCAATACAGCTGAAAGCATTTTTAAACCATTGATATTCATCAGCTTCAGGTGGTAGTACTATGAGTTTAGCTCCTTTCTCTGTAGCTATTTTCTCTAGCCTATCTATCTCCGGATGATCTTCGCATACAATCAGCTTCTCTACAGCACCTAAGTCAAGCGCTTTTTCAACATCTTGTATACCGTAGATAGCGTAACCATCGTCTTTAGCTATATGCAGTTTAAACTCTTCAATTGTATCTACAACCTCTACAAATTTATGTTTTGTAAGTAGATCCTTTGCCTTCATAACAACCTCTCTCAAACCTACATAACCTTGGTACGAAACGTCTATAGGTTCTCCAATTATTAGCTGCCTAATTCTGTAATCCATGTTATCAGCTTCTTTAAGAAAATCCTGTTTCGCGTAACCAGGTCCTGCAACTATAACTCCTTTAAGCTTTTTCTCCTCTATTAATGGGATGAAGTAATTATTGGCTTTCTCTGCAACATATTTATAGAATTCCTCAACCATCTGCTCTATAATCCTATCGAATCTTCTTTGGCTTTGTCCACCCTTATGGTGTTTCCCAGGTATATACCACTCTATCTCATCTAGAACCTGTACACCTGAAGGTTTTAACAAACCTATTGTAGCTTCGTCTCTCTCTATGATTATTATGCCGTAGATATCCTGCTCCTCAACCATAGGCTCTAGGAACTCCGTATGGAATTCTTTATCTGTTCTATAGAAGAATACAGGTACAGGATCTGGTGGTGAAAAGATTAGAGCCATATTCTCCCCTGTAGCCTCATCTATACCGCAGAACACCACTAACCCGTTTCTAGGTACAGACCTTATCATCATAAGCCTATCTATAGCTGCTGATAAAGCCCATTGAACAGAATCCCTCGTCTTCTTAAGCTTTATATTCTCAGTTATAGCAAGCTCTTGTCTAAGAAGGTTAACAACATCGCTTATAGGTCTTCCAGGAGGTATATAGAGACTCAACAACGTCGTTGCATGAGCACGCCATTTCTTGAGCTCTTTTATAAGATGTTTAAGAGTCCTTCTATCGATTGATAACTTTTGCTCTAATTCATTAAATATAGTTCACCTAAACCCACCCTGAGTGCTATAACCCATAGTTGTTCTTAAACTTTGTTGTTAGTATACTTAAAAGCTTTTCGGCAAATACACATATTTATTTCATCAATAAGTTATTTTAGGTATAGGTGCTGTTCTAATGCATAATCATTCTATCGAGAATCAAAACATAGAGACTGACATCGATTTCTATACCATAGAGAAACACATCGATAAAAACCTCTTAGAAGGAGATACACCTGAACATAGTATCCCTGTCTCCAACACCAGAGGACCAAGATCTAGAACTGTTGAAGCTGTTTTCCTACTTCTCTACGCTAAACCTATGAAGAGCTCGGATATCGCTAAGGTATTGGGTAAACCTAGCAAACTTGTTAGCAGCTACCTAAGCTACTGGAAAACACGTGGATATGTATCTTATAGATCTGGATACTGGATGCTGACGAAGCAAGGAGAGGAGTATGTTAGGATGTTTATAGAGTCTCTAGGGATCCCCATACTCTCTCCACAGGATGTGGTTCTGTTAGCCCACAAACTGATAAATGAACAGGTACAGCTAACAGTGAATAACTGGACACAGCTAAAGAGTTCGCAACAAGAAACAGAAATACAGCGGTTCACTATAAACAAATCTGGATCTAAAGTGGGTAAACAAGCCCAGCAGGTAAACCCATCAGTACTTCAAAAAGCATTAAACTGTGTTACAAAAATATTAGAATCAAAAGATCTTCTAGAAGATGAGATGCAGATACTCAACCATTTGATAAAGCACTACATTGAATGGGGAAGCACATACCTGTACCTAGATCAAATAGCTGAGGAGCTCCACTACCAAGTTCAAGAACTTGTAACGATCCTTAGAAAACTCCAGTCAAAGAGACTCGTGTATCTGTATACCGATAGAAGATTCGGAATAAGAGTAGGTCTCGGGAAAAGCTTTAAACAACTCCTAGATCAATGCTTAGCTAAACAAAGATAATGCTTAATACACACTGTTCTCATCCTAAGCTCAGCTTATTATTATCTACATCTTCTACAAAATCTGAACAGGTCATCTCTAGCTATACATATCGATTACAGTACATCGATTCTCTATATGTTGATTTAGATCTTTATACAAACTATTATAATAAGTTTTAATCAGTAAGTAACAATCCCAGTATTAGTGTTAGTAGTAGATATTATTGTAGAGGTTCTTGAATATTTTCTCTCCATCC
>JAJHRF010000023.1 GCA_020832925.1 Desulfurococcaceae archaeon
TTGTAACAGATAGCTTAAATAGTAAAGAATGTGAGAAACTAGGATTAATAAAAATATCTCTTGAGGAGGTAAACAATATCATAGAGGAGATTAGAAAAAGATTAAATAGAGATCCTGAAATTCTGATCATAGAAGATTCAAGTATAGCTCCACGTATATATTGAGGATAGGAAAAATGATGTATAGTAACTATGGGGAATTAGATGAAGAGAAAGAAGATTTTATAGAGATAAAAAGCTGTGCACCAAAAATATCGATAGAGGAAGCTATAAGAATAGCAAGTAAATCATTTCTAAAGTTTAAAATAAGTAGTAAGAATAATGTAAGTTCTGTGAAACTTTTGTATAAACCTTTCTCTCTATTCTTATATAGAGCTATTATAAAGCATAGAAAATATATAGATAGACCACCAGAAAATATTACAATGTATATAGCTGTCGATATGATTACCGGAGTAGGGTTTGAAAGTGAGACCTTAGATACTGCAATAATAAAAGTTGAGAAAAAGTATGTAGTAGAACCATTAATAAGTGTAGAGAATGCATTAAATGAAGTAAAAAGAGTTATACTTAAATTTAAATTAAAAATAGCGAAACAAGGATTAGAAGTAACTGAAGAGAATATCTCTCCATTAGGTTTAGTATATAAACCAATATGGATTATAGAGTTTAACGATAGGAAGAAGAAGAAGTATATAGGTGTTGATGCAGTTAAAGGAGTTAAAGTATAAACTTATATTCAATTTTATAAAAATACTGTTTACCCATCAATGCTTATAAATAAATAAATTTTTAAACTCTACACCATGTTGTATATAGAGGGTGTAAGTTTTGAGCTCTGAAAAATCTAATGTAGGGCTATATCTACCATCATCTATTGTAGGAATTGCTGCATTGATAATGCTGGTTATAACAGTAATAGTTCTAGCTCTATTTGCTACCACTATGTTTATAAATCCATGGCTAGATCTAGTTGTAATACTTGTAATGTTTGCAATAATATATTATATAGGTACGTGGTATTATAATAAATATTTAGAACATTTAGGTGAGTAGATATGGAGTTAGAGATCTTAACGATAGTCATTGTATACTTCGTAATATTGCTTATAATCGGGTATATCGCTGCAAGAAGAATAAAAACATATAGAGATTACATTATTGCCGCAGCCCAATTGAATATGGTTCTCTTAATGGGAACTGTTATAGCTACGCAATGGGGTGGTGTAACAGTAATGGGGATACCTGGACTAGCTTATAAAGAAGCTTATAGAGCTGTTTACTATGCTTTAGGAGCTGTACCTAGATTTCTCGTATGGACTCTTCTACTAGCTATACCTATCTGGGCTGCAAAACCATGGACTGTAACTGAATGGTTTTCTCAACGATTTGATAAAAAGAATGGTTACCTTATAGCGATACTCAATGTTATAGGCTTTCTAGGTTTAATAGCAGGTCAACTTGTTGCTACTACACGTATATTCACTGTTATGACTGGGGTATCTTTTGAAACAGCAATGCTATTAGGAGTTGCAATAGTAACAATATATACAGCTACAGCTGGTATACTTGGGGTAGTGTATACAGATCTCTTCCAATTCATCCTAATATTTACAGGTGTAATAACATTAACAGTAGTAGCACATACATCTATAGGATTAAGCACTCTAAAAACCAATTTACCTCCAGATCATTGGAGCCTCCTAGGTCTCGATGGTGTAGCTTACTTCATCACATTATTTATACTTTGGTGTGCTGATCTACCGTATAACTACGTTATCCAAAGAATATCATCTGCTAAAACAAAGAAAATTGTCTTTATGGCACCACTCTTTGGAGCAATGTCATATATACTCACAGCATATTTTGGTGCAGTACTAGGTTCTTATGCAGCATACACTCTCCCAGGACTTAAAGCAACAGATGAAGCTGTCATAAGATTATCTATAAAACTTCTACCACCAATTGGTGCAGGTCTTCTCTGCTCTTCTCTGCTTGCTGTCACTATGTCTTCTGCTGATACATATCTAAATGCGCCAACATCAGTAATAGTACACGATTTAATAAGACCTTTTAAACCAAGTTTATCAGATAAACAACTTCTTAGGATTGCAGAAATTTTAACAGTAATACTAGCAGTAATAGCGTCAGTAATCGGTCTATGGCTTAGAGGTATAATAACAGTATTGATAACATTTCTATACTTCACTATTGCCGCTATACCACCATTTATAGCATCTGTATTCTGGAGAAAAGCTAGTGCAGAAGGATCTTTCTGGGGGATGCTTATTGGAGGTATTGTAGGTGCTGGTCTTAGATTTGCTAATATATATGGATTAACACCCCCAGGCTACTTCTACGGTATGTATCTACCAGCGTGGTTAGGTATAGCGATATCTACAGTAATATTAGTTGTACTATCAATTGTAAAGCCAAAAACAACTGGAACTGAGATCAAAACTGTTAGTAGAGGTAATATATCGCCACAGATTCAACATATAATAAAGCTAATGCCTTGGTAGAATAAGTACAGATATATAAATTAAAATATTTTTATTTTTACATCTATGTAAAATCTGTATGTAGGAAACGTTATTTTGTTAAAAATTTAATAAGTTGCTCGATGGATATATACTCGGTGTTAAGTATGGAGAAGTTAGACTCTCTAGATAAATACTACTTAGCTGTTACTTCTCTGCTTAAGAAAATATATGAAGAGGAAAGAACGAATATAGAAAAAGCTGCTGATGTTCTTGTAAAAGCAATTAAAGAAGATAGACTCATACATGTATTTGGAACAGGTGGACATTCTGCTATGGGTGCTGAAGAAATGTTTTATAGAGCTGGTGGTTTAGTTCCTATAAACCCTATCCTAGACCCTGGTATAGTTCTACATTTTGGTGGTCCTAGGTCAACGAGTATTGAGAGATTACCTGGGTATTGTGCAAAAATTCTTCATCATTATAACTTGAGAGAAGGAGATCCAATAATAATAGTTACTGCTTATGGTATTAATGCATGTACTATTGATGCTGCTTTAGAAGCCAAGAAAATGGGTCTTACAGTTATAGCTATAACATCACCAGAATTCTCTAAAAGCATACCACCAGATCACCCAGCTAGGCATCCAACAAAGAAAAATCTGTATGAAGTAGCAGATATTGTTATAGATTGTAAAATGCCTTTCGGAGATGCTGTTGTTGAAATCGAAGGTTTACTACAGAAAGTTGCACCAGTATCTACAATACTGAATGCTTTCATTATCAACGCATTAGTAGCTAAAACAGTTGAAAAATTAGTTAAAGAAGGGGTTACACCACCGATATGGATGAGCGCAAATATTCCAGGAGGGGACGAATTTAATAGGAAATGGTTTGAGAAGTATAGAAATAGAATTAAGTTACTCTTCTAAACTTAAATTTAAGAATCAATATATGTTATGAATATCTAAGTGATCTATATGTCTAGAGTTAATTTAGCTTGGCTATATGCTATAACTAAATATGGTTATCCACCACCTATGGACAAAGTTTTCAGTGTTATTGATGATGCTACTAGACTTGGTTTTAAAGCTATTGAGCTTGAAGTTGTTGGTGAGAAGAATCTTAGAGAATTTGAGGAGTTTAAGAAGAAGTTGAAAGATTATATCGATGCTAAAGGTCTTGTTGTTGTTAATGTTGCGGCTATTTTTAGAGAACTTCTATCACCTGATGAAAGTGTTAGAGAGAATGCTTTGGAATGGTTTAGAAGAACATGTGATTTAGCTACATACTTCAATTCACCTATGGTTCAAATAGATACATTTACACCTCCTATAGAGTTCATTGGAGCAAAACCTTATTCAACAGCAATTGTATTCGGTGAAAAGTATAGAGTTAGAATACCCTCGGGATTCTCATGGAGAAGTTTCTGGAAAACGTTTGTCGATGTTGTAAAGAGGTGTACGCTTATAGCTAAAAACTATGGTCTTCTACTCTCTATAGAACCTAGGATTGGTGAAACAATTAGTAATTCTGATGCTATGTTGAGATTGCTAGACGAGGTTGGGGAAGATAACCTTGGCGCTGTTCTAGATACTGGTCATCTACATGCTGCTAAAGAATTAATACCTCTATCGATTGAGAAGCTAGGGGAGAAGATATTCTATGTACATATATCTGATAACGATGGTAGAGATAACTACCATTGGGCACCAGGGAAAGGTACAATAGATTGGGAAGCAGTATTTGAAGGATTGAAGAAGTATAACTTTAAAGGTTACATAGCTATAGATGTTGGTGGTCAAGATATTAAAGATAGATTAGATACAGAAGTGATAGAAACGAAAAAGTTTGTTGAAGAAATGGGGAAGAAATACTATCTATGGTAGAGATCTCTAGATAGGGATTTCTTAATGAGTTTCGTAGTTCTTGAGAATGGATTTGTAATTACTCCTTATAGAGTTATAGAGAATGGTGTAGTAGTTATAGAGGATGACAAGATTAGAGATGTTGGTAAGAAAGATGAGGTTGAGATACCGGGGGATTCATGGAGAATAGATGTGAAGAAGAACTATATTGTTCCAGGGTTTATAGATATCCATGTACATGGTGGTGGAGGAGCAGATACAATGGATGCTACATATGAAGCTCTTAACACGATATCGGTAACACATGCTGAAGGAGGTACAACAGCATTAATTCCTTCAACTGTTTCAGCACCTCTTAAAGATATTGTAAACGCTATTAATGCTGTAAAAGAAGCTATGAGGATAGGTACCAAAGGTGCAAAAATCCTCGGAATCCATATAGAGGGACCTTATATATCTGTTGAACAGAAAGGAGCTCACGACGAGAAGTTTATTAGGAGTCCTTCTAGGGAAGAGATAGATGAGTTGTTAAAACATATCGATGTAATTAAAACTATTACAGCTGCACCAGAGATCGAGGGTGGGATAGAGCTCGGCTACGTAATGAGTTCTAAAGGTGTTCTCATGTCTATAGGGCATTCAAATGCAACTATATACGAAGTTCTTAAAGCAGTTGAAGTTGGTTATAGACATGTAACCCATATCTACTCAGGATGCTCTATGACTAGAAGAATTAGAGCTTACAGATACCCAGGTGTTGTTGAAGCTGCGTACCTCATCGATGATCTGAGTGTTGAGATGATAGCTGATGGAAAACATCTACCACCATACCTAATAAAGCTTATACTAAAGAATAAACCTATAGATAAGGTATGCATAGTTACAGACGCTATGAGAGCAGCAGGACTACCACCAGGTAGATATAAATTAGGATCTATAGAAGCTATAGTTGAAGAAGGTGTTGCATGGCTACCTGATAGATCTGCATTTGCAGGTAGTGTAGCTAAGATGAACACTATGATAAAGTTCCTTGTCAACGATGTTGAGTTAACACTACAACAAGCTGTAATGCTTGCATCAACAAACCCAGCTAAAATAATTGGGTTGAAATCTAAAGGTAGTTTGAGTAGAGGAAAAGATGCAGATATAGTTGTAATAGATAAAGATTTCAACGTACTTATGACTATAGTAGAAGGTAGAATTGTATACCATAGTAAAGAATTCCAGGTAGATTAATAAGAAGAATTACTATTGAATTAAATTATTGTTTTCTTCGGTGTTCTACATGATTATAGATTTTCATGTTGAGATAGGTGATAATCTCTATTATGAGACGAGCCTAAATGTAGAAGAGCTCATTAAATATATGGAGAATTTGGGAATATCCTATACTGTAGTAACACCTGCTTATGGTACTGCTTATATATATGATTTTGATGAAGCGAATAGAGGTATTTACGAGATATGTAAGAAGTATAGAGGTTTGTTGGGGGTGGGTACTGTAAATCCTTGGTATAAACAGAAAAGTTTAGCAGAACTTGAGAAAATTTTCCGTGTATATGGTTTCAAAGGTTTAAAACTTATACCTTATTTACAAGGTTTTAGCATTAACCATAAAATAGTTTACTATGTTATAGAATACCTAGCTAGAGAAAAAGCTTTTCTATATATACCCTCAGGCTACCATCCGCAATCACCACTAGAAATAGCGGATTTAGCAGATATGTTCCCCGATGTAAATATTGTTATGGGGTTTGCAGGGTTTACCGATTTCTGGATGGAAGTTTTACCTGCAATGAAAAGACATAGCAACACCTTTGCCGATATCTCTTGCCAATCTAATGTAAGAGCACTTAGAGAAGCTATCAAGATTTTAGGTAGTGATAGATTCTTATTCGCTTCGAGTCTTCCATACTCTGATGCGGAGGTTGAGCTTGAGAAATTAAAGTTGCTTGAGTTAAGTGAAGCTGATAAAGAGAATATTCTTTGGAGAAATGCTAAAAAACTTCTAAAGATATAATGAGGGTGATTAACATGGTAATAGATGTTCATACACATCTGATGGATTCTGTAGAGTCATTGCTAGATACTGCTCAAAAATTTGGGATAACAAAAATATTCTTAATGCCTTACAAAGCGATATACAGAACCGAGGTGATGCTAGATAATCTACAGGTTATTAATGCATATAAGAAGTACCCCGATAAGATCGTTCCATTTGTTACTGTTGATCCTTGGATGAAAGAAGAAGGGGTTAAACAATTAAAAGAATTGATATTGCTTGGAGCTAAAGGTTTGAAACTACACCCATTGACACAAGGTTTACCAGCTCATAGCGAACTATACCATCCATTGATAGAGATAGCCGAGAAGTATAGGATTATAGTGCAATTCCATACAGGGTCACCTATATATTCACAACCTCTACAAGTACTTGAGTTAGCATTAACATATACAAAAACAAAATTTATCTTAGCGCATATGGGTCTAGGGATGCTTTGGCTAGACGCTATTAGAGCTACTAAAAGAGCTGATAACATATATCTAGATACAGCTGGGCAAAGATTTATCCCTGTAATTAAATATGCTATCAAAGAACTAAGCTCAGAAAGAATACTATTCGGTAGTGATGCTCCTTTCCTTTCATTAGAAGTAGAACTAAGAAAAATACTTAGATTATTATTACCTGAAAGAGATCTTGAAAACATTCTATACAATAATACATTAAAACTCCTAAAATAATAATCGATAAAATTTAAATACTCTACCCTTACTAAATATATAGGGTGGGTTCTTGAGCTACATGACTCCTATCGACTACGCTGTTATAGTAGTATATAGCATAATAGCATTAGTTATAGGTTATTTCGCTACACGTAGAACAAAATCTGTAGCTGATTACTTTGTTGGAGGATGGAAAGTTCCATGGTGGCTTTCAGCAGTATCGCATCACGTAAGTGGGTATAGTGCTTTTGCATTTGTAGCTTATGCTGGGATCGCCTATAGATATGGATTTACTATATACACTATATGGGCTTTAACAATAAGTATAGGGCTACTAATAGGAGTATTAATATTTGCTCCTAGGTGGGGAGCTCTTGGTAAAAAAGGTATGCTAAGTCCACTGCAATATCTTGAAGAAAGATTTAACCTTCCAACACGTGTTGGTATAGCTGTTTCATTTACAAGTATAAAATTCATAGATCTAGGGCTAAAGATATTCTCTCTAGCAGTATTTCTCAATGCATTTGTGGGACTAGATATTGTATGGTCTATTATAATAGCTGGTGTTGTAACAATTGCTTATATGGTTACGGGAGGCATCCTAGCATCTATATGGACAGATTTTGCACAAGCTATAATACAATTCATACCAACAATAATTCTCTTTATTGTAGCTTTGCAAGCTGTAGGTGGTTTTGGTGGGTTAATATCTAAAGCACCTCCAGGATTTTGGCAACCTCTTAGCGGACCTTATGATTTTTGGTATTGGCTTGCATTTCTCATAGTAGTAACACTAAGTTATTGTGGAGCAACTTTAAATCTCGCCCAAAGATTCATAAGTGTTGGTGCAGCTAAAGAAGCAAGAAAAGTTGCTCTATTATCGGCAATATTATATCTTACATATCCTGTTGTAATGTTTACCCCTATGTGGATTGCAAGAGTTCTTTATCCAAACCTTGATAAACCTGATTATGCATATGCTGTTATAGCTAGAGATTTCTTACCAAAAATAGCACCAGGTTTACTAGGATTTATGTTAGTAAGTTTATTTGCTGCAACAATGTCTATGATAGATTCTGATCTAAATTCATTATCAGCTGTCTTCACTGTAGATTTATATGGAAGATTGAAGAAAGTATCTGATGAAAAGAAACTTTTGAAAATAGCTCAAATAATTACTTTGGTCTTCGGAATCATAATGATAATAGCATCTTTCATACCTCTAGCTTTTCCACAAGCTGGAGGAATATTTAATATAATGGTTGATTGGTATGCAGGGTTACTAGGACCTATAGGAATACCACTTCTCCTAGGACTTGTATACAAACATACCACATGGAGAGGCGCTATAGCATCATGGGCAGGAGGCTTCATAGTATGGGCAATATTTAAATACGGTCTTAAAACCCCGTGGACAATAACAACATGGGCTGAGCTAATAACATCCTTCGTTATCTTCTTCTTCGAACCAATAATAACAAGAAAAATAGCTAAAATAAGTACTGAGGAAATAAAGAGAATAGAAAAATTCTTTGAAGGTCTCTAACCTAAAACTCTTTTTAAATTCATTATTTATATATCACGTATATATCTACAAATTCATAGCTAATTTGTTCTCCTTTAGAATAACTCTAAGTTTATTTTTATGTAGAAAATGTTATTAACTCTATAAAGACATGACTATGTTAATGAATAGTACGATTTAATCCTTATTGCTGGTAAAGAAAAGTTTACTAGAGTTAAAGAGGTTTTACAATATTTAGATACCTAGCTAAAAGTTCTCTATTCCTATCTATTCCACCTTGAATATTTGCACTTACCCATACCTCAGGTTTTATTCCTTTCTCAATTAGTTTTTCAACTGTTCTTATGTTGAGGAGCTGTAGTATGAATGCGTTGATTATTGTTGATATAGGTGCTATCTTTAGGTTTAGCTGAGGTATTTCGTATACAGCATCTCCTTCAGGGATTTTGTTATCGATAACAACGTCTACAACTTCGTAGAGTTTCTTACCTAAGGGATTCTCCGGTGGTATTCTTTTTGAGTATTCAATTGATGTTATCCCTACAGTATTTAAACTGTATTTTTTAGCGTTTACAGCCATCTCTACCGGTGCTGTGTTTTTACCTGAGTTAGATACTATTATTATTGTTGATCCTTGTTTTGGTTGAATAGATTTTAGAATTGCTTCTGCATATCCGGAAACCCTTTCGAGGTATGTACTTTTCAGTGCTCCGTTGAATCCCGATAGCGAGATATCTAGTATTGGGTATACTTTAACAAGACCTCCAGCTCTATAGAACATCTCCATAGCCATCATCATAGAGTGGCCTGTTCCAAAGATATAGATGAACCCGTTATTCGCTATAGCTTGGGTCATTAGATCTGATGCTTTCTCTATATTCTCTTTTTCTTCATTTATAATTCTGTTCATAAAGTTTGTAACGATATTGAAGAACTTCTCGTATGAGTCGGTGTTCATAGATTCACCGAGGAGAGATAATGTGTAGGGAGTAAAAATGTTTGTTTTAATCTAGGCTACCTCAACAGATCTCTATTTCTCGTAAACAATTTTTCCGTTGATAATGGTTTTCACTATGTTTAGCTTCTCATCAACTATCACCAGATCTGCGTAGTAACCTACATCTATATCTCCTAACTTATCTAAACCTATGCTTTTAGCAGGTGTAGAACTAGCCATGTAAACTACATCTCTAAAAGTGTAGCCAAGGCTAAGAATATTCTTAACAGCTCTATCCATAGTCAAAGTGCTTCCAGCTAAACCACCTGTATCAGCTAATCTACATACACCTTTCTCGACAACAACTTTTAGACCACCTAGTTCGTAAACTCCGTTAGGCATATCTGTAGCGGCTATAGAATCTGTCACCAGTACGACTCTCTTAGGTGTTGCATAATCTATAACCATTTTGACTACCGCTGGGTGTAGATGTACGAAATCAGCTATTACCTCTAGGTATACGTTAGGTGATTGTAGTAAAGCTAAAGCTATACCAGGTTCTCTATGATGGAACCTCGTCATACCGTTGAATAGATGTGTAGCTTTGGTAACCCCTAGTTCAACAGCTTTCAAACCCTCTTCATAAGATGCGTTTGTATGTCCAGCACTAACAGTTATACCTCTAGACCTAGCATACTCGATAAGTTTATCAGCATTAGGTAGCTCGGGAGCTAGAGTTATCTGCTTAACTATACCTCTACAAGAATTCAACAACTTCTTAAACTCTTCTAGATCAGGAGACCTTATATAAGCTTTGTTTTGAGCACCTGCAGCAACAGGATTTATATACGGACCTTCTAGATGAATCCCTAGTATCTTAGAACCTTCACCTCTCCACATCTCCATAGCCTCGCTAACAGTTTTACAAACATCTTCAAGAACCTCTAAAGGAGCTGTAACAGTTGTTGCAACAAAACTTGTTACACCATGTCTAGCATAATACTTCGCTATCTCTAGAACACGGTAAGGATCTCTATCAACTGTAAAATCGAGACCGTAGATACCGTGGGTATGGGTATCTATAAAACCTGGTAGAACAACCATCCCCTCAGCATCGACAACCTCATCAGCAAAACCAGAGAAAGGCTCTCTATCAACCTCAACAACTACACCATTCTTAACAAAGATATAGCCATCTTCTACAACCCTACCTACTGAAACAATTCTACCACGTCTAACAACAAAACTCATAACAACCACACAAACTATGCTATCTTCTAAAAACAAATAAATATCTACAACAATCATAAACATATCACATAAAACCTATCTACAGAGAAGTTTATTTAAGTTTCTTCTAAGAGTAGAACAATATCAAAACCTAGTATATCTTTTAACAGAGACAACATTACTTAACTTCTAATTCACTTCGTTTTAGAATCCTCCTTAAATCTACCTCTACAACCTCGACCCCGTCAACAACTTTATAATCTCCTTCCTTAAGTTTCCTCTGAACTTCTCTTATAACAACATGGAATAGTATGTGCTTAACTAGTCTCTCTAAAGATCCTTTCTTAAATTCGATCTTGTTAACACAAATGTTACGCCAAAGTATTTTACTTACAATATCTTGATCTACAGATTAACGCATAAATACTTTAGCTTCGTTCACTACGGCATCTTCTAATGCTTCGAATACAACTCTATACAAAGTATTCCTATTCTCTAACTTAATGTTGTACAGCTCTTCTTTCCCTACATCAAATTCTCTATACCTATACCATTTTCTATTTGCATATGTTTCTATGTATAGTTTTCCATCTCCATTTGCTGAGAATACTATCTCTATATCATCTAGTGTTCCTGGGAATGGTGCTGATATTATTTTTGATCCTTGTTTAACTGTATAACCTCTTAATTTTGTATCCGTATTCTCTACGTATAGATCTAGTATCACCATAGTTTTAGGATCTCCTTCAAATACTCTTAAACTCCATGGATGTATACTCCACTCATAATCCTTGTTTATATCACCACCATCGATATCTATTAGTATTGGTAAACTTGATGCCGGTAAATCTTTTACAAATCCTATTGCGTATGGTTTTGCATTATAGATTATCTCTGAATCTCTACTATCTCCAGAACTTATTATAGCTATTGCTCTTAAATTTCCATCTACATACCATAGAGCAAGACCTTCTCTATAAACAATTTTGAATAGATGGTAATCAGATGAATAATCAAATACCCCTGTAATAGATGTTAAATCAATCTCAACTCTAGAAACTATACTACCAGCAAAAGCATAAAGCCTACCTTTATCAGAATGCCACATAAAATGAATAACACCACCCATGAAGAGGTCTTCAGCTTCAAAACCAAACCAAAACATAGGACCATTAGAATACCTAGGTAACTTTGTTCTAAGTTCGAAAACACCAAATCTAAAAACATCTCTAGATCTTAGAGAAACAGTTATATAACCCTTAGGTTTGGTATAGCTAGATATAAAATCAGTATAACTCCTCTCCTCACCACTAAACTTCCAAAAATCTTCAGCTCTACAAACTTTAAATTCTTCAGCAACACCAGGTCTCTCACCAGGAACTCTAACCCAACAATAAAAAACATTAGAAAGACCATCAACTAAAACCCCAGAAAACCTAACACCACCACTTATATACATAGTATCTACCTCTAGCTAATTTGTTAAGCTATAAAATTTTGAGGTCTCGGTTTAAAACATTAAAGGTAATTCTTTAACTAGTCTACCTGTTAAAGGATCTACTCTAAACCCCATCTGCTCTAAAGCTACAACACCTATTAAAGGTGTTGTACCTCTAGATCTTACAATGATATAGCTTATAGCTGATCCATCCTCAATCTGAGTAACTGCTGCTACAAGTCTTACCCTCTCTCTACCTGTAGCAGTCTCAGCTTCAGTTTCTCCATAAATAGGTAAACCAAGTTCCTTAACAATATCTTCCAGTAGTGCAGGGAAGACGGCATCTGTATCTACTAACGATCTAGAACTTACCTTTCTAACATCATCGAACCTCCTCTTTCCAAGAACAAACTCTGTATAATCTATAGGGTTGTAGAACACTACATCAACATAAACATGTCCCAAGATATAACACCGTCTATATCAGCTCTATGAAATCTTATAAATTTAGATCTTGAGGTAGTTGTTGAAGAATATTACGTAGAGATCTAGATCTTGGATATCACCTTGAACGAAATTTAATGAAAATCTATCCTTGATTTTCTTCATGTTTAGCTTCATTCTTCTCATAGTATTTTCTATATGTTAAACATCTAACAATTGCTACATATATATGTAGTCTATACACTTCTCTTCTATCCCAATACTCTCTAACTACTTTTCTAACAAGTTTGAGAAACTCATCCACTTCTTCAAGAGCTAGCTTATCTTTCTCGTTTTTCTCGAATAATTCTTTTAACCTCTTCCACTCCTCCTTAGTCAGCGATTCGCTATAACAAGCCTCATAAGATCCCTCAACTCTTTCATAAGAACATTCTTATACTTCTCCTCTATAACACCCTCAAGAGATAGAAACTCTATAAAGAACTCTTGATAACCTGTAAAGCTTCTGCCAACTTCTCCAATCTTGAAGACCATCTCCTATCCATCTCATTAAACCAATCATCAACATACCTCCTTAACTCCTCGAGTACAGTTTACGCATTGCAGGAGCTTTAAATACTTTTCACCTTAAACAACATGTAGTGTATGCCAAGTTTTGCTAAAACTACGTACTCAAGTACCTACATAATGAAAATTTATAGAATTATTTATAAAATCTTTTCAGCTTCAACTCTACTCTTATCACATTCCCTACAGCCTTTCAATTCATTTTTTAAGCTGTGTAAGCAAGAGTTTTGTGTGGTGGTGTTAAATGGGTTTGTCTAAGATCTTAGGTAGTAGGAAGTTATTAGCAATCATTATTAGTATGCTTGTCGTTGTGTCAATTATTGTTGGCTATGTCTTTGGTGGTGGCTATACAGATAAGATCTATCTTGAGTTCTCTGATGAGTTTAAAGCCTATGGCAAGGGTTTTGTTAACATAGTTATTATGTCTCCTAATAAGTGGAGAACGTATAAGTTTAGTACTGATAATGTTGTTGGTAAGAGAATAGAGATTGATGTTAAGGATATTGTTAGTGACTTCATAGATTACTACAAGAACTTAACACCTGGGTACAGAGGACCCATATTCGTACCAACAATTAGTGTTACGTTGTTCTATTATAACAGTTCTCAAGAATGTATAGCTAGCTATGCCTATACAACTAGGGATTGGTTCATGGAGCAGGGGCTAGACGAGGTTGAGGCTGGTAAAAAAGCTTGGCAAAACCCGATGGCGATATTTGAGAGGAGGTTTTTCCTAACACCAGTAACAAGGTTTAGAGTGAAGATGCCTACCGAAAACCTAAAACATGTATGTACAGACTTTACACCAGCTCTAAAAGAATTCATGAATGAGTGGAACAGGAAACTAGGTATAGAGAATATTACGAACAACATCAAGGTACTAAACATAGCCATACCAATACCTAAGCCAATATCTAGAGAAAAAGACTTAGTACCATCAATACTACCAACTATTAAAGCACAGACTATCGGACGCTGTACACTTTATGGATATAGAATTACCTCTTACACCCTTTACATACATCGCAATAATCCACCACCTGGTTGGTACGCAAACATAACTGGTATACCTGATAACGTTAAGTACACTATATGGAGATGGTATGCATCAAACTTTAGCGTTGCATATCTATGGGAACAAACACCAACATGCAAATCAGAAAATGCTGTTTATGCAACAGCACTCTTTATATGTCTTTCTCTAACACGTAATAATGTTTTCCCATTGTGTTTAGGTCTGCTGGGTTGGATGTGGGTGTTAACAGCTCCAGGGATATACGACATGGATCAATGGTTAAGCTACGCTGCAACTGCAGCACAAGGAGGCTTTGAAAGCAGAGCTGATTGGAGAGATTATAAGGATCATCTAGGAGTGAAATCCGTAACCCATTGGACGTGGGTACCATACCTAGGTATAAGAATGTATAACCCATATGGAAAACCAATTGTTGCTTATGGATCAATAGCTATGTCTGCGAACAAAGGAGGAGTAGCATTCATGGGAATTATAGTATGGCCTCAATCACAGGAACAGCTCCCCATAACTGGAATTGTTCCTTTATTATGTGCATGGGATCGGTGTGAGCATTACGCTGTTTTCTGGACCGGTATTAGATATGTTGGCGATGTCATGGCTATAATGTATGATGTTTATGAAGAAACTATAGGTGGGAAGAAGTACTGGGTTGTAGTTCCAACAGCAACAGTACTTCCAGCTGTGCAAACCCTTATTGATTATAGTTCAGGAACTGATACGAGATCTATTGATAGCAACTTGCTAAACTCGTTCACCTATGAACGCTCCTTTAACACTGTAATAATCTCGAGAAATAATGTACAACAAGGTGAGCGGATATATGAAGATATACCTCCTACAAGCGGTATAAGTGCTGATGTAGGTGATAAGCTTGTGCAACTTGGAGCAAACATAATCTGGACATTTACAATAGCTACGGTTTCAACCATTGCAGGTAAATATATTCCGTTAGCAGACTTCTTCATAGGGTTCATTGGCTCGTTCTTCTCATACGTATGGGATGATCTATACATATCCGCAATAGTATACGATTTTAATATAGATGCTGCAGATTATTGTCCAAATGTTGCTGTTTGGGTCTATAAGTGGACTTTGCGATATCGTGCACAAGTCTATGATAGAATTGGTTATGTGCCGCTGTTAGTGATGTACGAAGTCTATGTCTACTAAATGAGTTGAATCAACACACAGCTTTTTATCTCACCACATCTTCTTTCTTTGCTCACCATTTCAACTCATTTTTAATTTACGTTAAGCATAGTTACCTTGATACTCTTTACCTTATCATACTTAATTAAATACAGCTACGTGATTATAACTCTTTTCATCGCTATTGTTTAGTGCTATAAATATTGTTAAATATCTCTACTATACCTTTAATACTATATTATGAACCAGTAACACATTTTAACATTTGTCACACAAAATCTTTTTGAGTGTGTATGTGTAGCTAAGTTAAGACTCTTGAAGAATTAGTTGATAAAATTTGTAGAGAGTTAAAGGTTTTATGTTATAACGATATTGAAGATTCTGATCTTCTTGAGAAAATATTTTTATTTGTAGGTACATGGATCGAGAATTTCTACCATATAGATCCTGTAGAATGTGTTAAAGATATAGATTGTGTTTCAAAGATACTTAATATGCATGGAGAAGTATTTTCGTTAGCTATAAGAAATCTCTACATAATAAATATTGATGAGGAACTATTTAGAGAAACTGTAGAAAAACTTTTAAAACTTTCAAAAACATAGTTTTTCAATTCTATCCAATCTCTGTCAACGCTTTTAACAGCAAACTAAATTCATAGCTATTAAGGATCTGCCGATATATAGAACTACAAAGATTTATTAGGTTTCAACCAGTATTAATATTAATATAGCGCATCTAGAGGGTTTGAACATTGTGTAGTACTTTTATTGAGGAGGCTAAAAAGGCTTTGAGCTTAGCTTTCAAAGAGGTTGAGGAGTTTAGAAGAGATAGAGAGTTTCTTAGACTTAGAGATGCATGTGAAAAAGGTTGGTTAGCAATAGTCCTAGTTACAGATGCTCTCTTAACAGAATTTGGTTTTAAGAAACCTGAAAGCTATGTAGAGAGAAGAACTTTTTTGAAAGAGCTTGAGAAGAATTTTCTTAGAGTTGCAGAGCTTGGTTTAAGGGATAGGTTTGGAGCTAGAGGTTACTACCTTCACATACTTGGATATCGTGAAGGAGTACTTTCTGAGGAAGAAGTTGTAGAGGAGCTTGAGAAAGCTAAGAAGTATGTGGAAGACGTTGAGGCTATAGTTAAGGATGTAAGGAAGTAAAGGTTGATGATTACGATATTCTCTATAAGGTTATGGTGGACTATAATAAGCTCTGAAACAGTGTTAGATATTTTGAGGGATAGAGTTTTAAAGTTGTTGGAGAGGTTTAGAGGTTTTAAAGAGCCTTCTTCATAGCTAACTTTGTATAGTATTAATGATCAAATTTAATACATCTTCATACCTACCAACATCCTCTAAGCTTATCCTAATACTAATCTATAAAAATATTGAGGTATTTTCTTCATCATTAGCATTAAAATGATTCTATCCTATCTCTTACCTACTTAAAATATTGATGTGATTCTCGTAATACCTTTAGCAAGTATCTAAAGTTCTTAGAGATTAGTTAGTATTCAATATCTTTCATATGAATTCTAGATGAGATTATCTATACATTGATTAACTTGGTAAGCATTTGTATTGTTTAATCAATGTTACTACTCCGAGAACTATTTTATAATAGCTATTATGAACAGAAATACCTTGATATCTATCCTAGTTATTATCGTTGATACTATGATAGGGGATGCAATCCCTGCTAACGATGATGTAATGTTAATGGCTTGGAAATAGAGTACCGTATCTAATCCTAGGTTTTTAACATATATCTGGATATTCGGTATATATAGGATGGGCACTATTGTGAACGGTATTACAGCTAAACACGTTATAGGTATGGATGTGTATATGTAGCCGAGGAATAGGATGAAGTATGTTAGAGCTGAAGTTATTAATGAGATCCCTATTAATTCTACTGGTTTACGGTATCTATCTGATAGAGAGCCTGCGAAAGGGGTTTGGGTCTGGTAACCAGTTTTAATTAGCTGTGAATAGCTCTAATTATTTTCTTCATCCCCTCATGTTTTGTTCCTCTGCTCCGTCTGGTTTCATCCTTCATCGCAGAAGCGCTTAGGGATGACCCAGGCACCCCCGCATACGCCTGTAATGCTCTTAGCCATATGTTCATTGTTCCTACAGTGTCTCTATCAGCTTTAAACCTGCACCTTCTGCACATAGCTAGCCTATGGATATAGACAAGCTTTTCTCCACATACTGGACACGTTGATGATGTGCTCCTAGGGTCTACAATCACTACAGGTACCCTGTACTCAAGAGCCTTGGAGATTGCGGAGTGCTGGAGCTTTCTATACGCAAACATTGTGAATTTCCAAACAACCTCACCACTCTTGTTATTCGTATTCTCTCTAAGACCATCGAGATTCTCTAAAGCTATTGCGCAACCCTTTATCAAAGCTTTTAGAACTACTTGTTTAGCTAGTAACAACGATGCTCCTAGTTTTTCTGTGAAAAGCTTTAACTTTGCTAAGAATTTTCTCGTTGAATCTCCACCTCTTTGCATATTTCTTCTGCAACTCCTCAGCTCGCTTCCTTTTGCTGAGAGCATCTACAAACCCTGTCTTATACCTCCTAACATCTGAACCATCATAAGCTGTAATTGTTCTAAGGTTAATATCTAGAGCAATAATGCCTCTAGGTGCATAAGGCTTGTAGCAAAATTCAAACACTATGCTCACAAATAGCTTACCGTTCTCGTACTTAATATGAACTTCTTTCCATCTAAGACCCCTAAACCTCTCGATATACTCTTTCCTATGTTTAAGTTTTAGAGTATATCATTGATTCCTTAGAATAACCTTAACAACATCTTTGTCTAGATCTACTCTAGCATCTTGGTGATCTAATCTAGCTGAAAACTTTCTAAGAACTGGTTTACCCCCATCGCTCTCCCTAGCAGTTTTAACCAATGCCAATGCATATTCATAGATATTTCTAGATACATGAGCTCTAAAACCATAGCTTCTAAGCATTTGGTAAAACATTTTATGTGCCTGTGCCTTGCTCGGAACCTTATCCAGTTCCCACAAAACATCAATAACTCTCTGCATAACGTATCTATAGATTGCTAGGTCCCAAAGCAAATCATTTAGATTACCTTCCACAACCTCTGCAACAGCCTTCAGAGCTCTATAGTATACTCCCTCAGGGATCCGCCCATTCCTTGAGCGGATAAACCCCTTCATCGGGTTATCACCACTCTGGTTTTTGATTAGCTATCTGCTTGCAGACTTATAAACATTCTACAGCTATTCACAGCGTAGTGAGAGTATGAGTATTGTTTATGTTTTTGAAGCTACAATTGTTAAATATGCTAAAGATAGATACGTAATATACCCACCAACCAAAAGATTATCAAGAGAAGCTCAGGAAGTTCTACGGGGAGAAGGTTAAGATTATAGTGGTTAAGGAAGGTGATTAGCTATATATTTACAGCTAACTAAAACTAGCTACAACCTATGCAAACCCCGCTACGGCTTATGAATATCTGTAGAATGTAGTAAGCTGCGAATATCAATTCTATGATTTTGAAGTCCTTCACTATATCCCACAGAACTACTCCTAGGTATATAGAAGCACCTATATCTATTAAAGCGTGGAGTGTGTTTATTATGAGTATAAAATCTTTGAATAATAGTTTCATATTTCTAAGAGAAGAAATGTTAGTGATATTGATGTCGGTATATCTATACGATCTAAGTGTAGTTCTAACTAAAGATAACTGTATTACTAGAGTAGGTACTATAAATATTAAGAAGTAGAACATGGTTCTCTGTAATCCAAGTATAGATATGAGGAATCCGTAGATAGCTATAGAGGCTTGAACGGGTCACCCAGTTGACTATGGAGTTGCCATCTATGTTAACCTCAATGGAGAGTCAATGCTTAGCTGGAGAGTTGTGAGAATTGATGATAGTTTGAGTATTGCATCTCCTTCAGGAACCTTGTTGTCTATTACAACATCTACAACTTCGTAAAGTTTCTTGCCTAACGGATTTTCTGGTGAAACGCGTTTTGAGTATTTCAGTGATGTTATGCCAATAACTGTAAGACCGTATCTTTTCGCATTAACAGCTATTTCTATTGGTACAGCATTTTTACCTGAGTTAGACACTATTATTATTACTGAGCCTTGCTTTGGCTGAAGAGATTTTAAAAGTGCTTCAGCATACCCAGTTACCCTCTCAATGAAAGCACTTTTTAAAGCTCCATTAAAACCTGAGATTGAGAGGTCAAGTACCGGGTAAACTCTGACAAGACCATCAGCTCTATAGAACATCTCCATAGCCATCATCATAGAGTGACCTGTTCCGAAAACATAGATAAATTTATCGTTTTCTTCAGCTTCGAATTCTCTTATTTTTCGACAATGATCTTCTCGATTTCTTTAACCTGGTTAACTCTTCCACTTCCACTATATTTCTCCATCTTCTCTTTCAACATCCTACCTATCCTAGTACTAAAATAGGCATAGAGTATCACCGGTTTGCGGTATCTACTAGATTTATTTAGGTTCACCAGGGTATAATTGATTTCAGTAATAAAGATTATGATGAATTGTATTTATGTGTTTATCTAAGGATTGGAATATCTCTTCATCATAGGGTTATGTTTATAGATGATCATGGCTCTATCTTTAATAACTTCTCTATATCTGTAATATATTTCCTTACTTTCTCTACTTCTCTCTTCAACATATCAACATCTATTATCCCATCATAGAATGTCATTTCGTGTAGATATCTTTCTCTAGCTCCATATCTATCCCTTAAACCAAGCTCTTCTATCCTTGGGTTCAGATCTTCTAGTTTTTCGAGAAGTTTTCTTCTTTCCCAATGACTAGCTGGAACAGTATCGAGATAGTATAGGGTTAGAGCATTTGTTGCACTAACAACAGCGTTCCACAGCTTTTCAGCTGCATCACGTATTTTGTATTGGTCGTTGGTTTTCAAACCCTCTTCGAGCTCTTCTACACCTTTCTTAAAGAAGTTCTTAGCATCATCTAGATATACCTTAATCTTCATAGATTTCTCCATGTATTCACCCTAAAGTAGTGTAGGTTTTTTAAGGATTTTTACTTTATTTTCATTATCTTTATAGCTATGTCTTTCTCTACAATATCTATACCTATCCTAGCTACACCGTTAACAATCTGTACCTCGAGAATCTTTATTATTGTTCCTTTATAGGTATCCCAGAATTCTACTCTATACAAACCATCTTGAAGATTTTTAATCTCTATCTCTATGTTTTCAGCTGGTTCTATAGATCTATTCAATACTACTATGTTCCACCAGTTATAGTCTTTATTTCTTATCCATAGCATTGCAAATGTTTTATTTGCTAATGCGTATAGATCTATCTTCGCTGATCTATATACAGTGTTCTCAAGCACTATGTAGTCCCATGTAAACCAGTCGCAGCCATTATTATCTATTCTTATCTCGTATACACCTAGTTGAAGCTCTATCTCTATATCTATATTATACTAGTTTGCAGATCCATCGCTTTTACCATCTCTATCAGGTAGAGCTACTTCTTTCACCAAGGTGTTGTTTAAGTATATAGATATTTTCGCAGATCCTCTACCAACAGAATTTACATGGATAACAACTCTACCTCTATCTATAAACGTAACTGTTATTATTGAGTTGAGAACTCTCTAGCTATAGAGATAGCTGAGAAAATGAGAAAAGCGATGAAATAGAGTTGAGTATACCTGTGAAGAACCCTAGATACTCACTATCTACGAGTATATTGATCATTACTCTGTTGAAAGGTGATAGAGCTAGGTATAAACCTGTGATAACAGGTGCTAGAATAGCTATTAATAATATATTCTCAGTTGAGATAAAGATAAGCATAGATATGGTGTAGAAGAGCAGTAGTAATGGCATTAGCAGGAGAGTTTTCTCTTTTATACGAATAGATAAGAAGGTCGTAGCTGATGATAGTAATAGAACCAATATTTTCTCAAGAGAGAAAACAGCTCCTACAACACCTTCAGGAACTCCTCTATAAACTAAAATAGCTGGTAGCATGCCTGATAAACCTGAATGAATAAGCGTGATCAAGGCTATGTAAACTATGAATAGAACTATCTTGAATTCCTTCAACAAAGTCTTCGCTGTATCCATATAGATACCTATAATCTACAGTCTTAGAGCTGTAGTATTCGTAATAAAAATACTTTAGGTTAATCTAAGGATGTTTTCTATAAGGTTCTCTATATCTTTGTTGTTATCGTAACGATAGCTATATCTATCAGTATAATTCCGTATATCTCTTGAAGAGCTACTGAAGGCCATTTAATTAGAGTAGCTCCTAGAGGTCCTATAACAGATATTATCCATAGTATAGCTGCGTGAAGCAATGCTTTCTCTACGGTGAACCCAATTGCTATAGCTATTATAGTTAAGAGCATCTGTATGAAGAACCATGTAGATACAAATGTATGTGGTCTAGTACCAGCTGGGTATACACCTATCAACGCTAAGAATATCCCTGCTACAAATAGTAGAGCTGAAGCAAACACCAGAACCTTGTTGTTAGAGGTATAAGCTATGTATAGAGAGTAGATACAAGTGATAACACCTGTAACAATAAGACCTACATTATATATCCAAGGATCGTTAGCTTCTTTGAGATCACCTAGATCACTTAAAGCATGTTTAAACACATTAAACCATGGATTCCTCGATACAGCAAGAGCTATAACAATCCAAGCAAGTATAGCAGCTACTACGCCACAGAATCTCCACAAAACTATAGCTATACCCATACATAAATACCTCTATCTCAGAGCTCCGTACCATGTATTTAAAAATTTTAAAACTCTTTCTCTATCTAGATAGATTAGCTTTTCTAAATACTATCCACCCAAGTACCAATGGGGTAGCTATCCATAGTATTGATGTTAATGCTACTAGATAAGGATTAACAATATCTTCAACAGCTTTTACAGTTGATACCTGTAGACTTGGTAATACATCTACATATTTTTTCTGTGTATAGAGCTGGTAGAAGTTCGATAGCTGTATAGGGTTGAAATAGTATGATCTATACTGATTCCTAGCCATCTCCTCTACTATCTTCACCGGTTCTACTTGTTGCAGTCTCAAGGTTGTTATAGATATTATCGCTATAACTATCTGCCATATGAAAGTGAATATTAGGTATATTGTTATAGATAGAGCAAGGTATTTACCACCGCTAATAACCGTTGATAAGAAGTAACATAAGCTATAGAAAGCTAGTAACGATATTGTTAATCCTAGGAATAGTACTGCTAGAGAATTTATATCTAGAGATACCTGAAGCATTACGTTGGTAGATATAGTTGTAGATATGAAGAAGAGTGTTGAAGCTACTACCAAGGTTATCATCCCTGCTAAAGCTCTTGACATGTATATCTCAAACCTTGTTACAGGTCTCGCTAGTAGAAATTCTAGAGCTCCTTGAGAACGAGGTTTAGCTATATAGATATAAGCTAAGTATAGCCCTACAATCGGGAAAAACGTTGTGAAAGTACCTATAAGTGAAATCATGGTGTTTAAAATCCTGGCCATTCTAACATCTACTTCTTTAAGAACTTTCGATACAGAGATTACAATGGGATTGCTATAGATATCGATATCCTGGGTAGAACTTACGATAACTACCTGTAGATAAGATGTGTTCATATAGATATTTGGTTCAGATGTGGAATTGAATATACCTTGTTTAACTCTACCAATTCTAATGAAACCGAGTTTTTCTAGATCTTTAGCAGATATAGATACGTACTGAGGTAAACTACCTACACCTAGAGATGTACTTCCAGAGCTTCTCCCAGTCAACGTTTGGAGCGATGTTGCGGAGATGTTCTTTACATAGATATCGAACTCGGCATAAGGGTTTGCAGGGGTGTAGATACCCCCTATAACGATAAGCTCTGCATCTCTTCGAAATATCTTCAGAGTTGCTAAACCAGCTAAGCTATTTGTTGATCTGTTTATTAAAGAGGTTGTCGATGCACCCTCAATCGAGTACAGAATTGTTTTACTGTTAACACTTAAGTTGTAGAGAACTGTGTAGCTATAGAGATAGCTCATAGGTGCTGTTAACTGTGTTAATGCTGAACATCTACTGCTTGTTATAGAGGTATCCCTAGGTATCCTATCTACTATCTTGATATAACCATCTATACTCTTCATCATCTCTACAACTGTTTCCCCATTGCATGTAATTGTGAATCTCAGATCTCCTTTAACTTTGTTCAACTGTTCATCGAATACGTACATCTCTAGGTAGAGCTTTTCTTCAGAAGGATCTATAGAAACTATCTGAACTCTGTTAAGAGGTGTTGCAGTTGTTAGGAATTGGTATCTTAGTAGATATGTAAGACCTAAACCACTAGCTATAAATAAAGCTAAGATTATTAAAGTAGATAATCTTAGCATACCTCTCTTAAAATCGTGGAGTACAGGTGTTAATATCATATCAACGACCTTCTTCAGCTTCTTTTACTAAACTGAAGAAGAATTCCTCAAGACTTTTCTCAACTCTCTTAACTTCTCTAACCCCTATACCTCTCGACACTAATTCCGATAATATAACCTCTGTATCGCTTCTAGGTTTCCTAAGAATAACCTTGTTATTGTTTAAAACCTCTGGTTCTCCATACTTAGATAGTATGTTGAATACATCTCTATCTATTTTCGAAAGATCTATCTCTATAGCTGGTGAAGCTCTATACCTAATCTCATCCATAGTGTATACACCTATTATCCTACCTCTATGAATAAAAACAACTCTATCACATATACCCTCAACCTCGCTAAGGATATGAGATGAAAAGAGAACTGCTCTACCTTCTCTCCTAAATTTAACAGCTAATTCCCTAAAGAAAGCTATACCCTGGGGATCTAAACCATTCAGAACTTCATCGAATAAGAAGTTAGGAGGATTATTAATCATGGAAACAGCTAAAGCAAACCTCTTCTTCATACCTTGAGAAAACTCGGCAAGTTTTTTATTCAAAGCATCACCTAACCCAACCTCATCAAGAAGCTTCCTACCTAACTCCCTAGCTTCACCAACGCTAAGACCGTAGTAACCAGCGAGATAAACAAAATAATCCAGAGCACGAAAATCCATCTCATATATAGGTAGCTCAGGAACCCAACCAATAAACATAGAAGCTCTCTTCTTATCCCTTAAAACAGAATACCCATCGATATAAACATCACCTTTATCAGGTGGAAGAACACCTACAGCAATCCTAATAGTAGTCGTCTTCCCAGTACCATTAAGCCCAACATATCCAACAACCTCACTATTCCTAACCTCGAAAGACACATTATCCAAGGCAACAGTTTTTCTAAATCGTTTCGAAACACTATCAATAACAATCATGATCAACACTATATTCTAGATGGATAACCTATACTAATAAATTTTTCGGAGTTACACCCTAAACACCCCATTCATCAACATAAAAACGTAATGATTAGGTATAGCCATGGTTAAGATAGGTTCTGTATCTTGTAGAAGTGGTTAGGAGATAGATACAATATTGAATAGCTTTAGTTCTTTAAACATTTTTGTGTATAGTAATATATTGAGAGGATGCAGCGAAGTTCTGTTACAACTCCAACGTTTTGAATTAATACATTATCTATACATCGTTTTAACTAGGTAGGATTCTAAGTATGTCAAAAATTTAAAAATACACGGTTTTAGCTTTAATTTGATGCTACAGGTGTTCACTTTATGGATTTATGTGAACTCGTTAGGAAACATATCTACTGTTCTATTGTTCTAGAGAAACTTGTTTCAGAATTTCTATCTCTATACTCTGAAAAGATAAAGAAGAGTCTAAAGGATAAAAGTATTTTGCTAAAGGTTGTTTCTATTGAGAGTATGAAGCATGCTGAGATCCTTGATTTACTAGCTAAAGAACTAGGTCTCTATGTAGAGTATGGTGATTGTAGAGATTTTGTTGGAGAACCTTGGGTTATAGTTGAGAATCTTTTAAATGAGTTAAGAAGTGGTAGAGAGATTGATTTGAAGAAGTTTATAGAGAAGCAGACATGGATAGAAAAAGCTGTCGGTGAAGAGACTTATCATAAACTGCTTTTCCCTCTAATCTCAAGTAGAGAAGTTGAAGAAAAATGTTTAAATATTCATACTGTAAAAGTTTTCACTAAAATTTTAGATAAGCTTACGTTAGACGAAAAATTCCATGAAGAGATCTTAAAATCTTTAGAATGATATTTAAAAATGCTGTAAAGCTACGTGAGAAATATTTTTATTTTGTTAACCACCCGGTGTTCCATGCCATGGACTGTCTCTCCAAATAGAATTCCATAGGTCTTCTTCGCTAACAAATTCAATTTTAGCTAATTTATCCTTTATATCCACCAAAACTTTATGATGTTCAACTTCATCGTTTAGTATTGCTGATAAAATAAGTTTAATTCTCGGATCATCTACTTTCTCAAGAGTTTCTCTAGCAATTCTAATCATCTGAGCTTCTGTTTCTATATGTTTATCCACCTCCTCGATAACCGCTTTGTATTCTTCTTGTGTTAAAGCAGGTTGTACTGATGATAAGAATTCTACTAGTGATCTGTATAGAAGTGAATGTTTCAAACTATCTTGTGAAATAGCTAGGAATACAGCTCTTAAAACAGGGTGTTTAACTTTCTCACCTAGTTTCAACAATGCTTCAGCATAGATCTTCTCCTTATCAGACATATCACTAAACATCTCTACACTAAGACCCGAACCCATAGATAACCCCCATCTATATCTACACTAAAACAAATTAAAAACATATCTATCTTGAAATAGATCATATATACAACCTCTATAGAATCAATATCCTGAGAAAATATAGAATTAAGCTAAAATTTCACTGACTAGGTTTATAGCCATTACTTTTTATCTTTCTTCTCTTTTTCTAAATCTTATTAATTCTATACATACACATAATATCTACTTCTTCATTTAAAGCTTAAGTATTGAATTAAGTAATTTTTGAAAGTTTTATAATCTAAAAAATAAGAATATTGTCTGTTTGTAGAGAGCTTATGTTAGTATGTTTTATTCAATTAAGAGTATTTTTACATCATGGGGATCTAGGGTAAGCTCTATCTCTATCGGTTTAACTTCTTTATTTGATAATAATTCAATTATATGTGTTACATATTCAGATGGTTTTATCTTTAGTTGTTTTGGTATTCCTTCGTGGTTTATAATGAGTAGAATTTTCTTTTTTAGATCTATTGAGGGTGATCTACATGATATTGGTAAGAATTTGTTTATAGTTTTCCTAAGATCTATGGGTTTCGAGGTTATTGATCTCGGTATTGATGTACCTGTTAAAAAATTTGTTGATGCTGTTAAACAGTATAAACCTGATATACTTGCTATGAGCTCTTTGTTAACAACTACAGCTGGGAATTTGAGGAAAGTTATAGAAGCTCTTGAAAGAGAGGGTTTGAGGGATAAAGTTAAGGTTATTGTTGGTGGTGCAGCTGTATCTAAAGAATATGCAGTTGAGATTGGGGCTGATGCTGGTGGTGTTGATGCTTATGAAGGTGCTTTAATTTGTAGGAAATGGGTTGAAGAGAAGATTAGGAAAGAATCTAGTTGATTTGGTGTTTATCTATGGTTTTAACACATAGAGAACGTTTGTTAAGAGTTTTCGAGTTTAAGAGTGTTGATAGAGTACCTAACTATGAATTTGGTTATTGGAGAGAAACTATTGATCGTTGGCATAGAGAAGGACTGCCTATAGAGGTTAAAACAGATGCAGAAGTTGAGCAGTACCTAGGTTTAGAAGGTTTAGAGAGTATTGATAGAGTACCTGTTGTTGTAGGTTTATGGCCTAGACCACCTGAGGTTGTGCTGAGGAACGAGGATGATAAAGAGTATGTTGCTGATGGTCTAGGGGGTACATATATTAGGAAGAAATATACATCAACAATACCTAACTATATTAAGCATCCTATAAAGAGTAGAGAGGATTGGGAAAATAAAATATTTCTTCGATCCTGAGATACCCGGTCGTACACCTTTGAATTGGGGTGATATTGTTGAGAAGTATTGAGATAGAGATTACCCGTTAATCATATTTGTTGGAAGTCTCTATGGATGGTTAAGAGACTTAATTGGTGTTGAGAGAATCTCTATAGCATTCCATAGAGAACTTGGTTGGGTTGAAGAGATGATGGACACGATAGTCAATTTAGTTACAACAATTCTACGTAGAGTACTCAAAGATGTTAAACCTGATATTGCGTGGTTCTGGGAGGATATGGCTTACAGTAAAGGACCTCTACTATCACCTAAACTTTTCGAAAAATTCATGATTCCAAGGTACAAGAAAATCACGAAGATTCTAAACGAACATGGTGTTAATATAGTTGTTGTTGATTGCGATGGCAATATAGAGCAACTTGTACCAGGATGGCTTGAAGCAGGTGTAAACTGTATGTTTCCACTAGAAGCAAGATATGTAGATCCCTATAGACTTAGAGAAAAATTCGGTAGAAAAGTTCTATTAGTGGGTGGTATAGATAAAAAAGCTTTAATAGCAGGTGAGAAAGCAATCGATAAAGAACTTGAAAGACTTACACCACTACTAGAAGAAGGTGGATATATACCAACAGTTGACCACAGAGTACCACCAGAAGTATCATACCAAACATATCTATACTACCTAAAGAAGAAAAGAGAATGGCTAGAGAAGCACCACCCATAGATAGAGTAGCTAAACTAGTTAGGATAAAGAATGAATTCAGCTCTTCTATTAATTCTTTTATGTTTTTCAAAGTTTAAAAATATATTAAGATTCAAGATTATATTGATGGTTGTAGTGATGTAGAAGGTGATGTAGATATTTTCTTAATGCTTTCTCCTAGTGCTACATAGAGTAGTATCCATGATACGAGGCTTAGTATAGTTGATGCAGATGATATGGGTATACCTATAAGCGGTACGAATCCTACAAATCTTAGGATTAGGGATACTATGCTTAAGATGAATGCCGCTAGGTATAGAGTGTTCTTCTCTACATCGTATAGCTTGTACAGCAGTATGAGGTATCCTATGAATCCTATTAATCCAAGTATAGCTGCTATACCTACCCCGGCTAGGAATACCATGATTGATGAGAATGCTGTGGCTATACTTGCAGAGGTTATGGCTATAGCTATAAGTGCTAAACCTGCTATAAACATTATTATACCTATCAATATCCCCCAGAACCACCCAATCCAGAGAAGTGTTGAAGCAGTTCCGAACTCTGGCTTAGCTTTACCAAGTCTTCTAGCACCCGGTATAAATCCGCCCCATAAACCGATTAAATAGATGATACCTCCGATAATTAGAAGAACTATAAATACGATGAGTATAGCTAGTAGATAAGGTATTCTCTGCAACATCCTCATAAAATCTTCTGCACGAGGACTAGGAGCTCTAGGTGTTACAGGTAGGATAGTTATCTCTTGTATAGATGGTGATAGCAACGGAATTATGAAACTGAAGATAGATACGAAGAATATGATTAACGAGATTATGCCTATGATCTGGGAAACTATTATCATCAACGTTCCGCTACGCAATTTCTTCAATCCATCTACATACTCTAAAGATCTCAGATCCGGAGCAGCTGTACTGCTCATCGAAGATACACCACGTTATGTAGATACAGAGAAAATTTTAAATCTTGATAAAGTCTAACAGTATAGAATTGCCTTGAGGTAGGATGGTTTTGATGAAGATTATCTAAAAAAGTGTACCTTATTACCGTTATGTTTTTATTAAAAGTGTTTTTATTTCGAACGGTTTTACATATAGCTTTACTTTATCTGTATTTTCAGCTATTTCTGTAAACTTCTTCAACTCTATGATATCTGTTTCAATGATTTTAGATGCTTTGAATCCTAGCTCTATCTCTATATCTACACCTTCTCTATACGGGTTGTAAAGTCTGAGTATATATCCTTCGCCATCTTCTGAAGGTTTAAACGCTGTGATAATAGCTTTCTCCGGTTTCATCTTCAAAACTTTTACATCGTTAACAACTCCATCAACTACCACAGCAACTGGTTTAAATATTGTTTCTCTAGCTATTCTAGGTACCTCAGCTTTCTGGTAATCACCTTCATGTGGGTAGAGGTAGTACACTACTTCGAATTCCCCTAGATCGCTCCACGGGTTGGGGAATGTCGGCGATCTTATTATGCTTAAACCTATATCTCCTTTTATAGCTGAGTATCCGTGTCTCGATGGAGCTATTATCGCCAACCCTT
>JAJHRF010000024.1 GCA_020832925.1 Desulfurococcaceae archaeon
ATTCTAAGCGGTATGTCTATGGGGCTCTACAGCGTATTCATACCGAGTGCAGCAATAGCTCTTGGAGTTATAGCTTCGTATATACTAGGAGTACAGTTACTAGCATCACAACCACTATTAGCAGGTATGTATGCAGCTGCTCTAGCTGGTACAGGTATGCTTGGTGTTACACCTATAGTTGTATCAGCTGATGCCTATGGACCTGTAGTCGATAACACAGCTGGTTTAGCTGAACAAGCTGGATATGAAGAAAGCGTTAGAGATCTTGCAGATAAACTAGATTCTGCTGGAAACACTATGAAATCTATATCCAAAGGATACGCAATAGGTTCAGCAGCTCTAACAGCCCTAGGTCTCGTATTTAGTTATGTTAGTGTTATTCACGATATAACTAAGAAAAGTATAGAGGAAACAGTTTCAATGTTATTCAATATAGGGCACCCAACATACGGTGTATACTTCTTAGGAGGACTCATAATAGGAGCTGTAGCTGTAGCATTATTTGTCGCAATGGTTATACAAGCAACAACAGCTGCAGCTGGAAAAATGGTTGAAGAGATTAGGAGACAATTTAAAGAGAGACCAGGTATACTTGAATGGAAGGAGAAACCTGATTACGAGAGATGTGTAAGAATTGTAACTTACTACGCATTAAGAAGACTAATTGCACCTGGAGTACTTGCACTCCTACTACCGCTAGTACTAGGAATAGGTATCGGGAAAGGATCTGGAAACCCATGGACAGGAGCAGCACTTATCGGAGGACTACTTATAGGTTCAATAGCTTCAGGACTACTCCTAGGGCTTTTCCAAGGAAATGTTGGCAATACATGGGATAACGCAAAGAAATATATTGAAAGTGGAAACCTAGGAGGTAAAGGATCTGAAGCCCATAAAGCAGCTGTTGTCGGAGATACTGTTGGAGATCCGCTAAAAGATGCTTCAGGACCCGCTATAAACATCATGATAAAAGCTATGGCAGTAACATCATCAGTACTACTACCCTACCTACTATTCCTTTAACCAAGTAAATAATTTTCTTTTACCTTTCCACCTCTTCCAATCCACTGCTCTACATCGTAGAGAAAGGTTCTGTGATGAGATTTAGATTTTGGTGGACCGGCCGGGATTTGAACCCGGGACCTCTCGGGTGCGAACCGAGCGCTCTTCCAGCTGAGCTACCGGCCCAATAGCTATAGTTTATCTATCTAATTACTTAATTGTATAGGGTTTTTAAGTATTTTCAACTTATTTATTGAATTCATATGTTATAGCTATCAACAACTGTGAAATGTTAATTCTAGGGAGTGAGCGTTGACGAGTAGAAGTAGTTTTCGTGATGTGCTTGAGGATATATTTTTGCAGACATTAAAGTCTAGGATATTTACTAATAGAGATGTGCTTAGCCATGACTACGTACCTGAGGAACTTCCCCATAGAGAAGAACAGATAGCGAAGTTAGGCTCGGTGCTAGCTCCTGCTCTTAAAGGGTCTAAACCTAACAACGTATTTATATATGGTTTAACAGGTACAGGGAAAACTGCTGTTACAAAGTATGTCTTGAAGAGATTGGTATCTAAAGCTACTGAAATTGGTGTTGGTATAGATACGTGTTACGTAAATACACGGCAAGACGATACAACGTACAGGGTTATCCTTAGACTAGGGGAATGCATAGGTCTTAAACTACCTTTCACAGGTATATCAACAGCTGAAGCGTATAGAAGATTTATAAAAATTGCTGATGCTAGGAATACGATAATGATTGTTGTACTAGATGAAATAGATTTCCTCATTAAGAAGCAAGGAGACGAACTTCTCTATAGACTTACTAGAAGTGGTGATGAGCTTAAGAATAGCAAGATCTCCGTTATAGGGATTACAAACGATCTAAAACTTGTAGAAGATCTAGATCCACGTGTTAGAAGTAGTCTCGGCGAAATAGAGCTTGTATTCCCACCATACAACGCTATCCAGTTAGAGGATATACTTAGGCAAAGAGCTAAACTAGCATTCTATCCTGAAGCAATATCAGACGACGTCATAAGTTTATGTGCAGCTCTTGCAGCTAGAGAACATGGGGATGCTAGAAGAGCTCTAGATATACTTAGGGTAGCTGGTGAAATAGCTGAGAGAGAAGGTGTAGCAAAGGTTACGACAGATCATGTATATAAGGCTTTGAAAGAGATTGAAAAAGATAGAGCTAGAGAACTTATCACCACAATGCCTCTACATAACAAGTTAGTACTTCTAGCTATATACATATTGACGAAGAGTGGTGAGAAGACAACTACAGGAGAAGTGTATTCTCAGTATAGATCTCTGTGCCAAATCCTAGGTATAGAGAGTGTTACACAGAGAAGAGTTAGCGATATAATTAGCGAACTAGATATGGTTGGGCTAATAAATGCCCAAGTTGTTAGTAGGGGTCGCTACGGAAAAACAAGAATTATATCTCTCGCTATACCGTATGAAACAGTAGTAGAAGCACTGAAAGAGGATATCTATATTGCACCCTTGTTATCTAGGTATAGATGATGGCTATTTCGATGTATCTTTCAAACGCTCAAATACTAAGTACAGAACAGTTCTTGTAGGAGCTATTGTATGTGATAGAAATTTCGTAGATCTATACATAGACTTCGTAACAGTAGACGGGTTAGATGCTACAACAGCTAGCTATAGAATCATTGAGAAAGCTCTGAATCTCTACGATATAGAAGCTGTACTACTCGACGGTGTTACTTACGCAGGTTTCAACATCGTAAACCCGAAGAAGTTGTACATACTAACACTTACACCAATGATAGTGATCTTCAGGCATAAGCTAGATCTTGAGAAAATAAGGAATGCTTTAGAGAAACATTTCCCAGACCACCTCTATAGATACAGCGTTATAGAGGAGACTTATATGAAGAGTACCGATCTTTTCCTCGAATACATACCTACAACAATCCGTGTCTACTCAGTAGGTATACAGATAAATAAAGCTAAAGAAATTGTACAGAAACTCTGTAATGTTTTTGTAGATCCATACCCTCTGAGGATAGCCGATAAAGTAGCTTCTACTTTAGGGAGAATAATTATGAAGAAATATCTAGAAAGAGGATACTTCCGCTCATGCAGAAGTGTATTGATAGACTTGAATAGGTAGCCGATGTTATAGGTCTTCTGTGTACAGATAACTTCCCTGAGCGGATAAACCCATTCATCGGGTTATAACCAAAGCTTTTGAATTCTAGTATATGTAGTCAATTTCATAAACTTTTTGCTTCATTTATTCCTCGATAATAGTATGAACATTGTCTACGTTTTTGAGGTTAAGGTTATTAAGTATGGTGGTGGAAGATACGTGATATACTCACTGAAAGAGTATCAGGAGAAGTTTAGGAGGCTTCACGGAGAGAAGGTTAAGGTTATAGTTGTTAAAGAAAGTGATTAGCTTAAGTATTTACAGATATTCACATGTGATTACAGCTTGTGAAGACCCCATTAGGGCTAAGCCTGCTAAAGATCTAACAATACCACAACTAAGTATTGCTAACTTTGCTTCTTCTATACCTATTACACTATTCCAAGCCTTCGTACCTTCAGCAACTAGTACACATGTTTCAATGAGCTTTTTAAGTAGGTTGAAGAGGTGTTCAGATGCATAGGTATCTCGAGTACCTGAAGATGCTTAGAGTGGATTTAGAGAAAAACCTTGAGAAGTACCTAGAGATCATTAGGAATGCTGCTCAGAGATATGAAGGCAAAGCATATATCTTCGGCTCATATGTAAAGGGTGATTATATAGCTGCAAATAATGTTGATATCCCCGTCGAGGTTCCCGATGATGTTGATAGGCTTCAAGTTCTTCACGAGATCAGGAGGCTTGTTCTAAACACCGAGATCCAGATACACGTGTTGAACAAGACTGATGCTGAGGAGTTTAAGAAGATTATAGAGATTTTCAAAGAGCTTTAGACCCTTCTGAAAAGCTCTAGAAAAATTAGCTATACCTTGAGCCGTAGCGGGGTCTACATCAACTGTGAATACCTGTGAATACACTGGTCTAGCTATGCAATACTTTCACAAATCTCTAAAACTTATAACTATGTTAAACATTTAATACTTCCGAAACTTCTGTGAACCTGTATTGATGAGGGTTCGGCAACCCCTGAGTTGCCCCCAAGATACGGGCGAGGGGTTGAAGCAGATGAGGAGCTCAAGGGTTATGTTGAGCCCTGATAACCCCCGCAATGAAGCAATGAAAACCCGAGCAAAGCGGGGAACCCCGAGGCAAGAAAAATATATCTACAACTAACTACAGCTATTCACAGGTAATCGCCTCGGGGAAACCCACAGCCGCCTTAATAATTCAATTTCTTGACATCTACTGAACAATATAGAAGCTTTATAGTTTATAGCTCTTGTTAATAGCTACCTAAATACTTTTTCTGCTCTTCTGTTAGCTCATCTATCTCTATATTCATAGACTTAAGCTTTAGTCTAGCTACCATAGAATCTACTTCGTATGGTACGTTATAGACCTTCGGCTCCAACCTCCCTCTATTCTCTAGAAGGTATTCCACGGATAACGCTTGATTTGCGAAACTCATGTCCATTATCTCGCTTGGATGGCCTTCAGCACATACTAAGTTTACCAACCTTCCTCTTCCAAGTAGGTAGAGCTTCTTACCGTTTGGCAAAACATACTCTGTTACACAATTCCTAATATCCCTCTTCTCTACAGCTATAGACTCGAGATCCTTCACACTTACCTCTACATCGAAATGACCAGCGTTAGCAAGAATAGCCCCGTCCTTCATGATCTCGAAGTGCTCTCTCCTAATAACGTTTATATTTCCCGTAGCTGTTATGAAGATATCCCCTATCTTCGCCGCATCTATCATCTTCATAACCTCGAACCCGTCCATCACAGCTTCTAGAGCTTTTACAGGATCGACCTCTGTCACTATCACCCTAGCACCCATGCCCCTAGCCCTCATAGCTATACCCCTACCAACCCATCCATAACCTGCAACAACAACAGTCTTTCCAGCGAAGAGAATATTCGTAGCTCTCAAGATGCCGTCTATAGTGCTCTGACCTGTTCCATACCTGTTATCGAAGAGGTATTTAGTGTACGCATTATTAACAGCTATCACCGGGTACTTGAGCATACCCTCCCGTTCAAGAGCTTTCAACCTCGTTACACCTGTTGTTGTCTCCTCCGTACCCCCTACGATTTTCTTAGCTAGCTCTATTTTAGCTTTATGTATATGAACATGCAGATCCCCACCATCATCTATAACTATATGTGGTTCTGCATTAGCTATAACATCTATTGCCCAGAAGTACTCATCCTGTGTTTCACCTCTCCACGCAAAAACATGTATACCTTCTTCAGCTAATGCAGCCGCTACCTCATCTTGTGTTGATAGAGGATTGCTTGCAGCAAGCCAGACCTCCGCACCACCAGCTTTAAGAGTTTTAACTAGAACAGCTGTCTCTTTTGTTACATGTAGAACAGCTCCTATCCTCACACCTTTAAGAGGCTTCTTATTCTCAAACATCTCCTTGATTAGCTTTAGAACAGGCATATGTATTTCTGCCCACAGTATCTGTTCACGACCTTTAGATGCGAGACTGATATCTTTAACCTTGAACTCCACTCTAATCACCATTGGCTACCTCGTAAACTAGGGTTTAAATATTGTAGTGATATCAAGCTATCTCTTGTAAGGGTTAACGCTATGACTAAAGTGTTGATACTTTTAACAGGGTTACCTGGTTCAGGAAAAACAATTTTCTCTGAAGTTGTTAAAGCCATGGGTATACCTGTCATCTCTTTAGGTGATGTTGTTAGAGAAGAGGTTTCTAGAAGAGGGTTAGAACCAACGCTTGAGAATATACTGAAGATAGCGCAAGAACTGAGGAATATATACGGTAGAGAAGCTGTGGCTATGCTTGCTCTAGATAAAATAAGGAAAGCTTTAGAGACTAGCTGTATAGCGGTAGTCGATGGTGTTAGAAGTCTTGAAGAAGTAGATTTCGTGAAGAAAAGTGTTAACGCTGAGATAATTGTTGTAGCTATACATTCTTCACCAAGAACAAGGTTTTCAAGATTACTATCGAGAGGTAGACCAGGAGATCCTAAGACCTGGGATGAATTTATTGAAAGAGATTTCAGAGAACTTTCGTGGGGTCTAGGCAACGTAATTGCTTTAGCCGATGAAATGCTTGTAAACGAGAGTTCTATAGATGAGTTTAAGAACGTTGTCAGAGAGTTCATATATAGGGTGATGTCGAGGTGGTGTATATAAGAGTTGAAGCTGAGGTAAGACCTACAGAAGACGTAGGGAAAGTATTGAAAGCTATCTCAACTATTGTTAGAGTTGACAACGCTAAAATCGAGGACATAGGTAAAGGGTATAGGATGGTAGTTATAGAGTCGACAGATATACTATCGCTTAAACCTTTCCACGATGTTTTAAGAAAGTACAGGATACTGGATACAGCTAGAGAATACATGCTTAAACATAGACAAAGAGATACCATTGTGATTATGTTTAACAAACAAGCTGCTTACCAAGGTTATGCAAACTTCATCGACTCTCCCAATGAAAGCCCTTTAGGGGCTATCGTCTTGACAATTACGAGTACCCAGATAGATAAAGTAATAGACTGGTTAGCACCTAGAACAGCCCACGGTAAACCGCTGTGGGAAGTTGAGCCCCCTAAAGATGTTTAAGACTCGGCAACATTTATAAAGTCTAGAGGAATCTTCGAAAGATCTTGGGCTATGTATACCTCTCCCGAGAAAATCTTTCTTGCTCTAGAAATGAAATCCCTTAGTTCATCACCTCTATACCTAGCACTTATATGGGTTAAGATAAGCACTTTAGCATTGATATTGCTCGCTACTTGAGCAGCATTTGAAACAGTTGAATGACAGCTTTCTACAGCTCTCGCCTCATCGTCTGCGTAGTCTAGGAATGTAGCTTCGTGTATGACTATTGAAGGTTTTAAAATCTTCAAGATATTTAAACACTGCTCCCTGCAGACCCCATCCCCCGAGTAGTAAACACCTAGCTCTACCTTGCCTAACTTAATCTTCACGAAATACCCGTAAGCTTCCTCTAAACAATGATCGACAGGTACAGGGTATACAGCTATATCTTTGTTCGGTGACTCCACGAACAACCCTTCCTTGCTTAAGAATCCTGCTTCAATACACTCTAAGCTAAGAACCTTATCCATGCCCCCCATCTTGATGACATCTATAGAGTTCAACAAGTATCTACACACATTCTTCGGAGCTACTATCCTTAAGGTCGTGGTAGAAACATTTTTTTGTGACGATATCTTCATAGCTAAGCTCTCTATGAATGGTAGAACTCCGTAGATATGGTCTCCATGGATATGCGATAACGCAACTATTTTTACATCTCTATGATCTATACCAACGCTAGCTAACCTAATTTGAACACCTTCACCAGCATCTAGAAGAATACAATCTCTTGAACCGCAAATCGCTATGCTTTGGGTAAAACGCTGGGGATTTGGGATAGAGGAGGCTGTACCGAGAAAAACAATAGATCTTTTAGTCAAACTTTTTCACCACGTATATAACTCTTGTCAATGAGCTGTGAACTTTATCAAGGTGTTTCTCCAATATTTCGAAGCCGGATTTCCTCAGTATTATATCTACTTCTCTACTTAGCTGTATAGGTGTTGCAAACACTGCACACCTCTTTTTTCTCAAAACATGGTAAGAGTTCTCTATAAACTTAGATAACAGGTTCAGTAAAGATCTATCTATTCCTCTAGGTATACTCTGAATACCGTACGGAGGATCTGTAGCAATTCCATCAACTCTTGAGCTTGCTAATCCTTGAAAACCAGCGTCCATTTGCATAATCTCTACAGAGGATGAACATCCAAAGCCCTCTACATTGAGTTTAGCTCCTAGCACCATTGATTTATCTATATCGCAACAAATTGTGTTCAAACCCATTAAGCATGCCTCGATAGCGAAACCTCCTACACCACAGAAAGGATCTAGAACAACTTCGTGTTTTAATGAGCTTACCTTTGATAGGTTTACGAATACTCTGGCTAGTACAGGTTTCATAGTTCCAGGTCTGTAGATAGGTCTTCTATGGGGTTCTCTACTCTCGTATATCTTCTTCCTCCTTCTGTAAACCATTCTGTAGATAAGCGCAACATTGGCTATGAAGGAGATTTTAAGTATATTACTACCTGAGGATGTCTTCTTACGTGTGCATATATTTCTAGCACCGATACTCTCAACAATAGACTTGCATAGCGATTTCCCGAAACCTTTAACAGAGTCTACCTCTAAACAAAATCTATCACTGCTAAGATAATCTCTGATAATTCTAAGTATTTCATTCAATACATTACCTGAATCTGTAGAGATTATATCGATAAACTCACCTAGTTCTAGAACAAGACCTGCCCGCTTCACTAGTATATCTAAGGCTTGTCTAAACGATTCAAAGATTACGAATTCGTCTACCTTAAACTCTAAATTAAACGGTATTTCTTCAGAGAGCAGAATAGATTTGAATTCTGAAAAAGCTAGCGAATGATTTTCGTGAGAAAGCCTAGCTATGTAGATGTTCCTCATCCTATCTTTTCACACAGTAATTCAGATATATCGATAACCTCTACCCATCTCGGTAAATCTAACCCCTGTTCAATAGTGTTAGCAATAACAAGTTTCTCTACATTTGAAGCTGAAAGAATTCTCAACGTCTCATCAGATATAAGAGCATGTGTAACAACACCATACACTTTATTCGCACCTAACCTATACAGGATCTCAGCAGCTTTAGCCAAGGTCTTACCTGTGCTAATGATGTCGTCAACTATAGCTATGTTTTTACCTGAGACATCGAGAATCTTCGTATCCACCTTTATCTCCCCTGTAACCCTATCCCTGAACTTGTCCAGGTAATCATAAGGTACACTAAAAAATCTCGCAACAGCCTCAGCTCTATGAAGAGCACCTTTATCAGGAGCGAGAACCAGATCAACTTTAACACCTGTTTTCGAAAGCATGTAGCTATGCGGTAGAATATCCATTATTTCGAACCCCATGTCGATAAACGGCTGAACAGTATGCACATCTACTGTTACCAATCTCTTTATACCGAATTGCTTCAACCCTTGGTATAGAGCTTTAACACTCACAGGCTCTCCTTTCAAGAATCTCTTATCCTGTCTAGCGTAAGCTACATAGAGAACTGCTATCCCCTCTATACCAACCCCAAGACCTTGGAGAGCTTCTAAAGCTAAATACAGCTCAACTATTTTACGATCTTGCTCTGGATACGTAGACTGAATAACGAAGATCTTCTCCTGCTGATACTCTAGTTCAAATCTTAGATACTGCTCCCCATCAGGGAAAAACTTCCTGAGAGGCACATATACTTTTCTCCCACATTTATGTTTAAGCCCTTCCACAACAGACTTAGGTACTCCGCTAAGACATACAAACATCGGCTACACCATCACTATCTACCTTAAGCTACAGCATTAGTTAAAGCTTTATCGTTAAATAAGTTAATAAAAAATAGTTAGAGTAATACGTACTCCTAACGATGACGATGTTAGAAAACGTTAAACATGGTGGTGTATGTAGTTGAGTTCCCAGTGCCCCCCTATATCGTCTATATACATAGCATCAACTGATAAAGTACCTCTTAGCTTATGCTTTATCGGAGGGTTAGCTCTAAACATCAACTTCATTGAGTGTAGTTACAGATGCTCGTTCTGTCCATGGGAAGCGAATCTAGATCTTCGTAGTGCTAACGTAGTTTCTCCTGATTTTGAGCAGTTGAAACTTGTTATCCAGAAATATAAACCTGATTTGCTGTTCTTGAACGGAGGGGATTTCTGGCGGTTTGAGTTTATAGATAGCTTTATCGAGAAGGTACTGGGTTTCGATATACTCAAAGGTTTGAAGATAGTATCTCCGAATCAGTATTACAAATTCATAGACAAGATGATGAATATTCTGGAATTCTTCGATGTTGTTTTAATCGAGGTTAATATCTTCAGTGATATTTTCATCGCTTGTTCCATTGTGGAGAGGTTTATCCGTAGCAAACATTTCGAGATTGTTGTTGTTTCTAATAATTTAGACAATGTTGAGAATAAAGTTAAGGAGTTGGTAAACAGATTAACTGAGAGTTCTATCTATATACCAATAAACTTACTTGTTCAGTATTTCGATGAGCTCAAGCTCTACACATTTATTGACAGTATTAGAACTGTGTACCCTTTAATATATACATCTGAAGCTAGAACATCTGAACACTCATCTATTCTATGTCCTAGATGTCGAAACCCTGTTGTCGTTAAACAAGGAGATCAACTACTGAAAATATCTTTGGATAACTATTGCCGTTGTAAGTATTGCGGTTTTAAAGTGATTAGCTCAGATAGAAATCTATGTATAGCCAGGAGAATCTTTAAAATACCTATACGTATACCCATAGCATAGCTTTACAAGGTTAACGACATGTACTTCATCTACATCCTAGGACCCGCAGGATCTGGTAAAAGCTATTTAACAAACGCTTTAAAGGATTGGTTAGAGCAGAGAGGTTTAGATGCAACTATAGTTAATCTCGATCCTGCAGCTTCTTGGCTACCCTATACACCGGATGTAGATATACGTGACTACATAACAGTTGAAGAAGTTATGCAGAAATACAATCTGGGGCCTAACGGAGCTCTTATAGCGGCTATAGATCTATCTATAGAGTATGTAGAGAAACTTGTTGAAGAAATCGAAGAGTGTAGACCTAACTACGTTATTGTCGATACCCCTGGTCAGATGGAGGTTTTTGCTTTTCGAGCTTCAGGACCTACAGTAATGAACTTGCTTAGAGGGAATAGCAAAGCTGTATCGCTATTCTTAGCAGAATCTCTCCAGATCACTAAGCCTACGATTTTCCTATCTATAATAACCCTCTCTATGGCTACACTTTTCGCACATAAACTACCTCAGATACTTGTTGTTACTAAAAGCGATCTTGTTTCTAAAAAGAGTTTAGCTAAGGTTCAGCAATGGATTGAAGAACCTATGAGTATTCTTGAAGAGCTTAGAAGAGAAGATTCTTTAATGACCCAGATATACCTAGACGTTATGTATAGTCTAGAAGATCTTATGCACAAGTTTATCCAAGATATAGTGTTTACCTCGTCGGTAACAGGGGAAGGTCTTGACGATCTCTACGGAATTATTCAAAGAGTTTTAGCCGGTGGAGAAGATTTTTATACTGAGGAGTATAGCGAAGTACTTTAGCGGCGGTGAGCTCAACTGAGTTCGCTAGATATAGAGAATGCTGAGAAAGAATTACAGTTGAGGTTAGCACATGTTAGAGAAGAGTTGCAGAAACTTATGATTGATAGGGATAACATTAGATCAGAACTCCAAACTATCAGGAGAGAACTAGATGACAAGAGATTGTCTCTTAGAAAACTTAGAGAAGAACTTAAGAAAGTTAGAGAAGAACTTAACTCTCTATACAACTCATTGAACTCGCTAAAAAATGATATAGCTCAGATAAGAGAAAAACTTAGAGCTAATATTGCTGAAGCTAAGAAGTTATCGACGGAACTCAAAAAAATAGGTTCACTAACTACTAGGGGTAGTATAGATGAAATTAAGGAGGAGATCGAGAGACTTGAGTGGATATTGATTACAACACCTAATCTCGATGTAGAGGAGGAGAAGAGGATCGTTGAGAAGATTTCTCAGCTAGAGAAAAAGCTTAAAGAGATTTCTGTGTACCAGAGAAGTTCTTTCGAGCTCTATACAAAGTATGAAGAACTAAGTGCAGAGATAGACGAACTAAAGAAAGAATTGAAAGAGAAAACAGACCTTGTTAACCAGTTTAGAAACAGAATAACACAGTTGAAGAGTGCTAGAGATAAGCTGAAGAAAGATATAGAGGAAGCTATAAACTCTATCAAAACATTGAAACAGAGGAGAGATGAGTTAAAGAATAAGTTACGCGAAATCTCTCAAGCTGTAAACGAGAAGACCAAGGAGTATAGAAAGATATTAAGAGAATTGAATAGGCTTAAAGAGGAGAGAGAGTATAGCAGGATTAAGAAGACGTTGAACCGGAAGAAGATGGAGGTTAAGAGTAGACTTGAGAAAGGTGAAAGGATTTCTCTATACGATCTATACGTTCTCTACGGTGAGGAAGAGGGGAAAAGCTAGATATAGACTGTTACAAGTATTTTATCCACTATATCTCTATACCTATTCCTAACAGTAACCTCTGTAACATTAGCTGCTCTCGCAACCTCTTTCTGAGTCTTCTTCTCATCTAACACAGTAGCAGCTATATAGACAACAGCTGCTGCTATACCTGCAGGGTCCTTCCCTTCTGTAAGCCCATTCTTTTTAAGTACCTCTATTATTTTAGATGAAAGCATGTACACTTTTTGAGAAGCCTTTAAATTCGATATTATTGTTGGTAGGAAAGCTCGAGGATCGTTATACGATTTGAATTCAGAGACATCTACTTTCACATGTATTTCTGATAACAGTTTCCAGTATTTATCTTCAGGAACTCCGAACTCGTTTAAGAGTTGTTTAATTCTCATCGGAATTCCGTGTTTTCTAGTTGAAAATATTACAGATATTAACGCTATTGGTAGAAGATCGTCTTTTCTAGGTTGAAGTGCGTAGAATATCCTTTTAAGTATTACAGCTGCTGTTTCTTTCACTTGTTCTGGTACTCCTAGTACTGCACATACATGGTTTAATTTCGATAAAGCTTCAACTAATTTCCTATCCTGTTTACTTACACGCATCTTCTTATTCAACTGTCTTAACTTTATCATCTTCATATACTCTCTATGACTTACAAGTGTAGAACTGATATCATTCACACCTATATCTGTTGTCAAACCAGTATCGTGAACAGCTTGCGATATAACTTCACTATGAGCTCTTCTCTGCCATTCCTCAGCGTTGAACGCTCTCCAATCAGGTCCTAGAACTATGTTGTTCTCCTCTATAACTTCACCTGTCTCTGCACAGATAACAACTCCTTTCTCGTGATCAACTACAACCTCTGTACAACTACTCACCTAACCCCACCCTTCTTTGCAACAGATTTACGTTTCACTACTCTATAAAATAGAACAGTTGAAGGTTTTATCGATGAGAGAACAGAGTAACTTAAGGGTTTTACAACTGCGAAAGGATTGTTAATAGGACCTATTATGTCTATAACCCTCCCTACTTCGAAACCGTTAGCATCTAAAACTTTCGAACCTATCTCGGGAATAGATTCGGGTTTCCCTATTCTTACAATTATCAACTTATCCCTAGTTATAATATGGACTGTCCCCAGTAAACCAAAAGTTTTCACGTAGTAACACCATAAATGTTTTAATCCTCTTCATAAATTTTAAATTGTTAGAGCCGCTATAGTTCGCCATAGGTATGAAAAAGCTGTTGATTTAAATATTGAGATCGCGTTACAATAATTTTTATACAGAACCTTGTAGATAATACGTATTACCGATATTACTTAAATGCAATTTTCTGCTTTAATTCCCTAACTTCTTTAGCAATAATGTTTATAAGTTTCGTTTTCTTGAGCTCAGTATTCTTAACCAATATCATCCCTAAAGGTTTGTACCATACTCTTGGATACCGTTTCTCTATGTATTCACATTCTAAACCAAGCTTTTTACATACTTCGAGAAAATCTCTAGGTTCCGGATTACTTACACACAAATGGAGGGGCACTCTACGTCCTAACCTTCTCTTCAGCGAACAATCGAAGTATGCTAGCCACAGAATAACATTCCTCAACATAAACCGATCTCTTCTCCCAACTCTATAACATAGATTAGCTCTTTAATAAAACAGCGTTAACTACACCATCTTGACCAGGTCTTGATGTTACTAACGCTTTCCCTATCTCGGTCTCGATTACAGCTCCTTTAACTATTATACCTCTTCTCGGATAATCTTTATTAGCTGGGACTTCCAATACTCTTAGAATCCTAGCTTTTCTACATACACGGGTACCGGGGTCGTAAACATTTGCATAAGCAACTTGTTTTAATCTAATCTTTAGATTACCACCATAAGTTCTCTCTACCTCTCTCAAATCTTTAGTTGAAACTTTGGTTTCTGTTGGGTAACTACCTAACTCATACTTACGTTTATCTCTATAAGGTCTTTTCCTACCTCCTGTTATCTTCTTGAAATCATTTCCTTGGTATACACTCATAACTCTCCCGTCACTATTACTAGGTTCTTCAGGAATTAGGTTTATAAGCATTGATAACTATTCTATAGAGGTAATGAGTATAATCACGTAAAGAGTTCGTCATCAATTAAAGTATATATGAACCTAGCTGGCTACTAACCCATCTTCGCGAATCCTGATTTCGACTATACTGATCTTAGATATTTATTAACTTTAGCTATGGTTAGTACATATTTAGAGATAAGGAAGTGATGAAGAACTTGGATCTGAATACATGATGTAGCTTATGAGTGCTGATAATGATGCTTATCTAATCTCAGATTATCATGAATAGATTCTGCTGAGTGTGTCCCAGTGTATGAATTGAAGATTACCTAGGAGTCTATAAACTTTGGATAATATTCTTTAGCTATGGCGATGCACATGATATGTCCTTACTGTGGTTCCCAAGAACCAGTCTACGACTATATCCATGGATACATTGTCTGCTCTTCATGTGGATCGATACTGGATACACTATTTATTGAATTTATCGAAGATAGACCTGAGGATTTTGAGGTTATGAAGGAAACTGGGGGGGTTATTAGTGTTAGGAGAGGTATCGAGAAGAAGAAAGTCAAGGTATTGATGAGAAACTATTCACGAATGCGTTTCGAAGTATTTGTATATGAAAAGTATGCAAAGAAAATTAAGAAAGATATCGTCATAGATCTTGATGCTGCACTTAAAAGAGAAGCTCGTGTAGATCTGCATACCAGGGTCTATCATCATAAAGATGAAGATAAGGTGCTTAGCATTCTCTCTAAAGATCCTTTAGTCAATAAGATCTTCGAACATATTGTTAATAGCGATCCCATACTCTCAGCGAGAACCCCTAGAGGTAAGGTAGCTCTTGCATTAATAATTAGGAATATTATTGAGAACAAGCCTATAGATATCATGGAATTATCTAGGTTAACATCTATGAGCCCTGTTCATATAAGAAGATTAGTTGCATTAGTGAGGAAAAGAATGCCATATATTAAGAAACGTATTGATGAGATAAAAACCAATGTAGTACTTAGCAATCCTATTTAGAGAGTTAAACCGCAATACTTATTGTAGTGTATAGAGTACATCACCATGGTTAGCATATATCTCAACAACTTCATTATAAACTCCTCGATGTTTTAATACACCTTAGTCGTTAACATGATGTAGTAATCGTGACATAATCTCGACAACTATTTAAAAATCTTGTAATGTTTTAGTAGTCCGAAGACTACGCGATTTAAGAAAACGATTAAATTTGTTTCCACGATAAGAACGTTGAAGTGAGGTGATTTGGTTATGATTATAGGTGTTATGAGTGATACCCACGATAATATGGTAGCGATTGAAAAAGCGTTGAAAGTATTTAGAGAGAAAGATCTTGATGTACTTATACACCTAGGCGATATAGTATCCCCCTTCGCTTTAGAAAAAATCCTCGAATACCCAGCGAAGATAATCATAATCACGGGTAATAACGATGGAGATATTTTACGGCTTAAAGAATTAGCAGTGAAAGGAGGTGCTATACTTAAACAGTTTATGTATACCGTAACCATAAGTAGAAAGAAACTGTACTTAACTCACGGATTTGGATCGAAAGAACAAACGAGAAGCTATGTTGAAGCTATAGCCATGACAGGTCAGTACGATATAGTTCTCTACGGACATACACATGAAACCACAGCATACCTTACAGGAAAAACACTAGTTTTGAATCCAGGAGAAGTTTGCGGATATCTAACAGGAAAACAAACAGTCGCGGTAATAGATCTTGAAACCTTGAAATACGAATTCATAGATTTATAGAAAATTTTAAACAAAGGCTATTCTCGATAAACATTTTTAGCTGAGTAGCTACATAAAACACTGTAGCAAGAACAGATGGTGGCCGCGGTAGCTCAGCCTGGTAAGAGCGCGGGACTGTGGGGCGAAAAGCGCAGAGATCCCGAGGTCCCGGGTTCAAATCCCGGCCGCGGCCCCAATTCCCTCATCTTTTTCTACATAACTGTAATACAGATTTTAAGGAATATATGTGCCCCGCTTAACCGATCTCTCCTCATATTCATCTCCCGACGAGGATCTTGGAGAGACGTGAGGTAGCGGGGCTTATCTAGAACTTACCTGTTCAAGGTTTATAAGCATTGTATTTCGTGGCTGATCCTATTCACTGGTAAGTGGATTCAATACAGAGTACAATTTAATATAGACGTGATAGATACAGATGTTTTCTCATGGTTGAAGCAAGAATCATTGTTAGTGAGGATTGGTGGGGCCGTTGGTAGCGGGGGGTGGATTTGAACCACCGACCTCGGGGTTATGAGCCCCGCGGGCTACCAGGCTGCCCTACCCCGCTATTTTACGGCCCCAGTTACTTAATATTACACAGAAGCCTAATAGGTTTTACTACTTGTTCTCTCTTACTGTTAAACTTATAAATCGGTGCTAAATGATTTGAAATACTAGGGATAACGCTTTGAGTAACCAAGCAATAACCCCAGATACTGCACATAAACTATTAGCTGAGTCTCTAGGCCAAATGGTGTTGATTAAATTGAGAGGAGGTAAAACAGTTAGAGGAAAGCTTAAGAGTTATGATCTTCACCTAAATATAGTCTTAGATGATGCTGAAGAAGAGACTCAAGATGGTGGTTGGAGAAAGTTGGGAACAGTTCTTATAAGAGGAGAAAATATTGTTGTGATTTCACCAATGTAGGGGTGGGATTATGAAAGGCACGCCGTCGATGGGTAAGAAGAGTAAGAATGTTACACATATCAAGTGTAGAAGGTGTGGTAGAAATTCTTTCAATGTTTCAAAAGGTTATTGTGCAGCTTGTGGTTTTGGTAGATCTAGTCGTATGAAGAGATATAGCTGGCAGAACAAGAAATATAATAGAGTACGTATTAAGTAGATGTATAGTTAAATTAACTATACATCTACTTAAGCACTATTAAGTTAAGCTTCGAAACCTATACCCTTTATATATACGAGATAGTATTTATCACCACGATTAACAGTAGCTTCAGCTCCTGTTAAAATCTTTATTATTTCTAAAGCTGTCTCTGTATGAAGAGTTATCTCGGATACTGATATCCGTGAATCACCTTTAGCTAAGGCTAGCAATGGTATAAGCATATCCCCTGCATGTCTATCTATAGCAGCACCACTAACTATTTCAGTATACAATTTCTCAGCAGCTTCTCTTCCAACAACTTCGGCAGGCTTACCTTTCTCCCCAAGAGCATCTCCACCTAAGACACTATTAAATGTTTTTGCGTACAGAACTATACTACTACCAGGACCTAGATGAGGATCTTTACTAGGATCATAATACTCTACCTCTATATCTATAGGCTTGCTAATCCCTTTCGAAATAAGGTATTCCTTTGCTGCTCGAGCTTGTCTTTCAGCTACATGACTAGGAAGTTTAACACAATGCGATCTACCACCTACAAACTCTATATCTCCTCTATCAATAAGCTCTATCGCTTCTAATCTATGTGTTGGATTAACGGTTATCCTAACGATACCTCCACCTCTCGGGTAGTGACCTCGTTTAATAACCTCTATCTCTATATCAACCCCTACTCTCTTGATTAGAGGCAATAGAACATACCTCATATAGTCTATAGGGGGGCTCATAGGGACATCCGTACCCCCTTTAATCTCAATCCTCGTTTTCTTATCAAGAAAAGGTAGTATAGGTAGTAAAGATTGTAGAACTAGTGATACACTACCAGCTGTGCCAATATCAAATAAATATTCCCCACCTCTCAAAGCTCTCGGTCTGAAGATTAACTCCATAGAGCCTTTATAAGCACCTTCTACTTCCGCGCTTGACAATGTTGCAACAGCTTTTACAGATGTTAAATGCTGAGGTTGTAACCCAGGGTTCTTCCTCTTAGCCCTAATGTTCACTATTTTAACAGGTTTACGTAGTACAGCTGAAAGTGCTAATGTATACCTAAGTATCTGACCACCGCCTTCACCTATACTCCCATCGACAACCAGCATCAATCTCTCCCCGAAATCTCTATAAGTCTTCTAACACCATCTACAGAATCTATAATTTTTGCTATCGAAGGCGATACAAATTTCCTCCACTCATCACTACCCTGAAGCATTAACCTTCTAATCCTTGTCGAGCTGTATAGCTCTCTATTGTATGGAGGTGGCACAAGAACTTCATAGCCCGCTTCCTTAAATAACCTAATAACCAGTGGATTCCTTGAAATCGCGTACCTAAACGGTGGAACAAGCATTGCTACATAGTGGACCCATACAGCGTTCATATATATATCTGCTACAGGTATTATATACACCCTTGTCAGATCAACACCAACATCTTTCAGACCTTCTCTAAGCATTAATATCCTTTCCCCAGCTGTAAACGGATTCGATAAGGTATGGCTTTCCTGCGCTGTTCCAACAACAATTATTAGCTCGTCAACTCTTTCAAGAGCCCACTTAATAGTGTAAAGATGACCTAGATGCGGAGGTTGAAATCTACCTGGGTAAATACCTCTAGTAACCATGTTTATCAACTTCGGCGTTTCTTCAACATTAACTCTAAGTAAGATTCCTTAATAAATACCTTAGGGAGATCTAGAACTTCTACTAATTCAAGAATACCTCGATCTATTGCAGATTCTTCTAGACCTAACCCTACCTCCTGCGTAAACTCTATCTCAACAAATTTACCAAGTTCTTCAACATCATCAAGATAAACTTTATAGACCTTGTATTGATAAATCTTTCTCTTTTTAGAAACAGACACAAATATTTTAAAACCTAGAGCTTTAAATATCTCCAACAGGTTCAGAGGGTTATCGACTTCAACTGAAACCTCTTTCCTCACCTTAGCGAAGCTATGGTTTTCCCTCGGCCCTTTGTACGTTAATTCACCACGTAGAACACCTCCTACCTGAGAATCCTTAAGTATACGAACTCTGAGCGCACTATCGTTCGATACTAAATCTATGCAAGGTTTTGTATCTATATAGTAGTCAACCTCTTCTCTAACATCTACTAGTACAGCCCCTACCCTCCTTAATCTATCTTCTACGTACTCCAGGTTATCAACAGGTATCTTTACTTCAAACTCTTTCAATACGTAACCCTCATAACTACAGTTACACTAGCTACATCCACGTTAAAACTCTTAAAGTTTTCAATATACTTAGATAGCTAAACAATTAACGTAGCTACTACTGCTACAGTTCTTCAAAATATATAATCAAAACCTTTTATTAAGATTCAGAAGATATTAAGTATGAAAACAAAGGTGTTACCTCATGCCTATACCTAAAAACAGTTTTGTATTGATAGACTATGAGTTGAGGATTAAAGATACAAAAGAATTAGTAGACACAACTATAGAAGATGTAGCTAAGAAAGAGAATAAATACGAGCCTGATAAAGTATACGAACCTCTACTCGTAATTGTAGGTGAAAACAGGGTTATCAAGGGGTTAGAAGAACATATAGAGAATTCCGCTGAACCAAATAAAGACTATGAGATAGAGATCCCTCCTGAGAAAGCCTATGGTCAGCGAGATCCATCGAAAGTAAGGATATACAGTTTAAAAACATTGATCCAGAAAAACGTTGTACCTGAAGTTGGTAAAACTATTGAAATAGATGGCCAGATAGGTATTGTTAAAGCTATTTCCGGTGGACGGGTATTAATAGATTTTAACCATCCGCTAGCAGGTAGAACATTCATCTGTAAGTATAGAGTTGTTAAGATTTTAGAGGATGTAGCTGAGAAAGTTAAGTGGTTGTTACATAGGAGGTATAGAAGAGTTCCATTAGAGAGATTCAATGTAGTTGTGGATGCAGATAAAAAGAATATTACTATTGAACTACCTAGAGAGCTATATCTTGATAGAGATTTACAGCTTGTTAAAGCGCTTGTAACTGAGGAGATATATAGATACATAGGCGATTACAAAACCGTTATATTTGTAGAGAAGTATGAGAAAGAAAGCTAAAGTACTAGGAGGTAATACATGGATATAGATGCATGTGAACGTCTACTAAAGTATATACAGAATTTTAAGGAGAGTCTCAAAACGTTAAAAATCTTGGACTCATCTGCTGAAGAAGTAGTATCATTAGCTATAGACTATTTCAAAGATTCCCAGTACTATCTAGAGAAAGGGGATTGTATAACAGGTTTGATAACAATATCTTATGCTGAAGGACTTCTAGATGCTTTAAAGAATGTCAGTGCTATAGATATCAAATGGGTGAAAGCTCCTGAAACTATTGTACTAGCTACAGGATCTTTCGATATTATTCATCCAGGACATATAGAGTACCTTAAATGGGCTTCATCTCTTGGAGATAAACTATTCGTTATAGTTTCCAGAGATGTTAATTATAGACGTTTCAAAGGTTTTGACCCTGTATTTAACGAAGTTGAACGACTTAGAATAGTAGAGTCTATTAGGTACGTATACAAAGCTTTTCTAGGCTCGGAAAAAGATATTTTTGAATCTGTAGCTAAGATAAAACCCTCAATCATAGCTTTAGGTTACGATCAGCCAGACCCTAGCTATATAGTTGAAGAACTTAAGGTAAGAGGTTTACATAATGTAAAAATTCTGAGGATGGGTTCGAAGATCGGGGGATACTCTTCAACATCTATAAAATCTAGAATTTGTAGAGATTGGTGTAGAGATATTCAAGATAAAACTCTATAGGTTATATGCTAAAGTATAGGAATCCAATATATTTGGAACTCTTACCTCTATATCGCCTAAGTTCAGCTTCTGTTTCAATCTACTGATATCGTTTGCAAAAGTCTTTACAACATTCTTCTCTCCGTGGACTAGGAATATCGAGGATGGTTTAGGTTCTATACGTCTTAGGTATTCAAGCAACTGTCTTCTATCAGAGTGCCCTGAAAATCCTTCGATAGCGTATACCTGCATCTTAACCCTTATTATCTCTACCTTCCCTCTTTCATTAACGAATGCGACTTCTCTCGCACCATCTTTTATCCTTCTACCGAGCGTTCCTTCAACTTGATAGCTTACGAAAACCAGGCTGTTGTTCGCGTTAGACGCCATTAGCTTAAAATACTCTACTGCTGGACCTCCTGTTAGCATACCCGATGTTGCAATTATTATTGCTGGTTCAGAGCTTTCAACTATTTCTGTTCTAGGTTCTCTCCCTTCTAGTTTAACAAATGTTTCGTATAGGAATGGGTTCTCTCCTTCTTTAATCCTTTTCCCAAGATCTTTAGCGAGGAGATCTGGATATGCTGTGTGTATAGCTGTTGCTTCTAAAACCATACCCTCTATGTACACCGGGATCTTAGGTATTTTGTTCTGTTTCATAGCGTCTGCTATGATCAACATTATTTCTTGAGCTCTTCCGATACTTAGTGTAGGTATTAATACTTTTCCTCTATTCTGATAAGTATCATTGATTATCTTAAGCAGCATTTCCTCTGCTTCTTCTCTCTTAGGCTGTTCTGTAGTTCCATATGTAGACTCCATTATTAAAGTATCAACCCTTGGGAATTTGTGGTCAGCTCTATCAAGTAACCTAGTTCTACCAAACTTGAAATCCCCTGTGTATACTATGTTGTGGAAACCATTACCTATGTGTAGATGAACAGTAGCAGAACCTAATATATGACCTGCATTATATAACGTGAGCCTTATATCTGGAGCAATATCTGTTACAATTTCGTATTTCAGAGGTACTGTATGTAATAGCATTTTCTCTACATCTTTTAATGTAAAGACCGGTTCTATACCTTCTCTCTCTGAAATCTCTAGATAGTCCTTTAGTAGCAAAACCATGAGATCTCTTGTAGCTTCTGTTGTGTATACAGCTCCTCTGAACCCATACTTAAATAAGTACGGTACGAAACCTGCGTGATCGAGATGCGCATGGGTTACGATTACAGCATCTATGTCTTCAGGATTTATTTTCAGAAGATCTAGCCTTGGAAAACTATTGGGGTTAACTCCTCTCCCCGGATTCATGCCGAAATCTAGGAGAATCGTTGACTCAGCTGTTTCTAGAAGTATTGCTGATCTTCCAACTTCTTGAGCTCCTCCTAGGAATGTTATCCTCGCATAGTTATTGCCATCCTTAGCCAACATAACATCTCTATGTATTACCTCGCCTAATTCTCTTAAGAACTTAAGTCTGTATTCGCTCTGTGCTAGATACCCCACCATAACTTCTTCAAATACCCTAGACCTCATTGGAGGGGCCTGGAGTATCTTTGGTCTCCACCCTGTGTAAACAAGTATTTGATTCGCTTTCTCTTCTAGGAGATGGGGTCTCTTAGCTTTCACTATTACCTCTCCTAGTACGTGGTCAAACTGGATACTCTCTATCTCAGCTTCTGGAGGGGCTATACTCTTAATGAAGTTCTCTGTTTCTTGAGGTATCTTTCTGATGGATGGATCTGTTCTTATAACAATCCTTTTCTTAACGGTTTTCGCTATCTGCGGCACTATGTTACCTTGATTTAGTAAGAACTCTGGGTTCTTGACATAGACAGCTATTTCAGAGCCTTCGAATTCCAGTCTTGTTACTTGTGCTGTTGGAGGTATTGATTTAAGTATTACAGAGCGTATGTATGCTAAATCTATGTTGAAACTCATAGAAGAGTTCTACCAACTAATTCTTTTATCTGTTCACCTTTAAAGGTGTACTCCTTATAAAAATCTTTACCTATTACGACTACGTCTACCCCTACCCCACCGCTAAAAATATCTCTTGAAGCAGCAGCACTAACAGCTTTAACAGCTAATCTCACTGCTGAATCTAAATCGAGATCTTCGGAATAGGAAGACTCTATAACGCTTATAGCTAGAGGTGATCCTGAACCAGTAGCTGCGTATTTCTCCTCTGTAACATCTCCGTACAACTCTATAGTAAATAACTTAGGCCCTTCATAAACATCGTATCCTCCTAGTAATAGCTGTACTATGAATGGAAAGTACTTATACTCGTTAAGTATAAGCCCTAGTAATGAAGCCATACTCCTTATACTCATAGGTTTCTTACTCAATAGCTCATAGTAATGAGCTTGAATCTTTATATAATCGGCCAATGTCTGAGCATCAGCTACAAGACCAGCTATAGTTAAAGCACATCTATCATTTATTCTAGCTATTTTCTTCACATTCTTATGTGCTACATATATACCAGCTGTTGCTTTCTTATCTGCTGCCAGCACTACGAAATCCTTTAACCTCATACCTACAGTAGTCGTTCCCTTAACAGCTTTCTCTAGCTTCTCACTATAGCTTTTCACTATTACTTTAGGTAGATCCTGATATACATTATTAAACATATATCCACCTCTACATTGAGTTACCTAGAACACATACTACTGAGTAGTATTGTTTACGCAAGCTTAATAAATCTCCATGAAGTAAACAAGGTGGAGTGCAACTGTATGTTGAGTATTCACAAGATTGAATTGCCTAAGAAAGTCGTTATAGGTTCAGGAATCATAGATACAATCGGTTCAGAGTTGAAAGATCTTAACATAATGTTCAACTCCCTCGTTGTTTCGGGTACCACGGCTACAGTTAATTACGCTAAAAGGGTTATAGAATCGCTTAAAGATTCATCGATAGAAAGCTGGAATGTAAATGTTGCAAGAGCTGATAAATCAGAAGTAGAAAAAGTATTGAACATAGCTAAAGAAGTAAAAGCTGGTGTCCTTATAGGGGTTGGTGGGGGGAAAGCTATCGATGTAGCGAAATACGTTGCCCACATAATTAACAGCTACTTCGTAAGTGTGCCAACAGCTCCATCACATGACGGGATTGCGTCGCCATTTGCATCTATAAGAGATATGGGCAGACCAGTCTCAATGAAAGCCGCAACACCTATCCTAGTACTCGCCGACGTAGAGATTATAGCTAAAGCACCGAGGAGACATATTATCGCTGGTTGTGCTGATCTTTTGGGGAAACTCTCATCGATTCTTGATTGGAGATTAGCACATAAACTCCGAGGAGAATACTACGGAGATTACGCTGCATCTCTATCTCTTTTATCAGCTAAACATATACTGAAGAACTACGAACTGTTCACAGAGAAGAAGATCCCTGTTGAAGCTATTAGGATACTTGTTGAAGCATTAATAAGTAGTGGTATAGCTATGGCAATAGCTGGATCAACAAGACCTGCAAGCGGATCTGAGCACCTAATAGCACACGCGATAGATATTGTTGCTAATTATCCCGCGCTTCACGGGGAAGAGGTAGGTATAGGAACTATAGTGGCTCTGTACCTACACGGAAAGAACTGGAAGAAGCTAAAACGTATCCTTAAAGCTATAGGAGCACCAACAACAGCTAAAGAACTTGGTATAAAAGTTGAACAACTTATAGAAGCTTTAACAATCGCACATACAATCAGACCTGAGAGATATACAATACTAGGCGATAAAGGGATATCAAAAGAAGCTGCAGAAGAAATCGTAAGGGTCACTAAATTGGATTCTGACAGTGATATGTTAAGTATATAAGCTTGTGAAACAGTATTCAAAAGTAACTGGATGAGGAGCTGTCGAGCGACTGAAATCTGATGAAGCTCCCTAGACCGATAACACTAAATATCTTCTACATATTTAAAGTAGTTAACAGTTTAAGTGATTAAGGTTGAACTCTACTTTAAGTCTAGAAAACGCAAAGAAGTATCTCAATGATCTCGAGATCGCCAGGGAAGAGTTGATTAAACGTAGTAGAGATATAGTAAACATTTGTCGAACTATCGTTAACAAGGTCTTGATAGGAGAAGAGGTGAAAGATCTTGTAGAGAATCTTAGTTATAGATTTCGAGAATTGATAGAGGTTGTTAAAAACTTTCCAGAACTATACTATTCAAACACTTTCTACTCAATAGCAGGAGAGTACGTAGAAGCTATACAGTTTTACCATATAACGTATGAAAATAGGGTTTTGACATTGGAGGAACTGGGTATCCATCCTATCCCCTACCTCCACGGGTTAGTAGAGGTTATAGGCGAACTTAAAAGATTATCACTAGATTTAGTTAGAAAAGATATGTTTGAAGAAGCATACAAATACCTAGAAATAGCTGAGAATTTGTACAATAGCTTATCATCTCTTAGTTATCCAGATGCTATTCTCCCTGGATTTAGAAGGAAACTCGATATATATAGGAAGGTTATAGATGATTGGAAAAAGTTTCTAGTAGATATGGAGTCTAGGAGAAAGCTTATACATAAACTAAACGCTATTCTAAAATCTAGCTAAATACAGAGATACCATAGGGCTGGTACCGATGATAACAGCTATAAGCTTTGATGTTTGGAATACATTGTTAAGAATAGATGTTGTTTTTAAAAGACTTGCTAATGCAATCGCAATACTAAAAGATATGACCCCTACAGAAGTTGAAGCAATAATACGTAGAGTTTACAGAAAAGCTAAAGAACTAAGACTATACGTAACTGATAGTTATGAAGTTACAGCGTTTCCTGCGAGATCAAGAGCTTTACTAGCTAGCGAGATAGGTATCGATGTTGATGAACTTCAATCCATGATCGACATGACTTTCGATAATATCGATCTAAACAACATCCTATACGAAGATGTGAAACAAACTTTAGAATTTCTAAACTCAATAAACTTCAAAATGGGTATAATAGGTAACACAGTCTTCTGGGAAAGCATATATACACGTGAATTACTCGAAAGGCTGGGGCTTAACACCTACTTTAAAACCCAAATATATTCAGACGAAGTTGGTATATTCAAACCTGATAAAAGAATATTCCTTGAATTCTGTAGAAGATTAAATGTGAAACCTTTCAATGTTCTACACATTGGTGATAACGTTGTAGAGGATGTTGGAGGAGCTATCTCTTCAGGTATGAAGGCTATGCTCATAGATAGACTAGGTATTGCGAAAAAACAAGCTATACCAGTTATAGGAGTGTTTATCGCACAAAATCTCTTAGATGTACTTGAAGCAATACAAATATTGGATAAAGAATCTATGTAGCTAGAGAACAAATAATACCATTGAAATGGTCTAGGTTTAAGAATAGATCTCATTAAACTCTAACCATCTAAAACCTCCTTATCCCTTCTTCTTCCCCTATTTCTTTTTCGTCAAGGGATACTTAGGCTCATTTCAAGTTCTTACTACGTTTAGCTTCTTCTTCCAGATGTTGCTGCCCCAGTTCACCTCCCTATGTAGGCAAAATTAATTTCAGGAATATGTATGTTATGAGTAAAGCTGTAGTAGACTTCGTGATAAGCTGTTACTTCACTCAAAAATATAGGGTTCAGGTTCCAAGGTAAGAATAACGCATATACTAGTATCTGTAGCTGTTTACAGAATATGTTTCAGCTAAGTCTTTATTTTCTATATACTAAGTGCATGTCTTTTTGCGGTTCGCTATAATCTAGGGAAAATTCTTTACCTAGATCTAGCTTCTTTATTATCTTCAGATAGGTCTTTACTTCGATAAGGTGTTTACCTATTAAGATACCTGAGGTTCCTAGAATGGGGTCTAGATATAGCAAAGCATAGAATTTCTCAACAGCTATAGAGGTGTATTTCTTGGATTTTTCTTTCGAATCGTAGAGACATAGCCTATTCATGAGCTTCTCAGTGATTTTTATTGCCAACCTTCTATCCATTTCTTTTATTTGTTCTGCTCTAATAACGTATCTCCTTGTTCTAAAGAAAACTCTAGTTGTGAATTCAACATCTTTGTACTCTGTTATATAGTCAAGTAACTCGAATAATTTACTGAAGTCTCTATTATCTACATCATCTACAATACGTCTTAAATCCCCTACCACATCTCTGCATTCACAATAGATTTTCTTCACATCAATTGTTTGTATATCGCTGTACTTCACATCTTTAAGCTTAGGTATTTTCCTTAACAATAATACCGAGAGGTAAGGGTTATCGATTAAGGATCTGAAGTAGCAATCAACTATGTATAGCTCTTTCGGTCTACATTCACTAAAATGAATTATTTGAACTGGTACCCAAACATAGATAGCTTTAGGGCTTAGCTTCTTTTTAGCTATAGCGATATCTGCTTGCAGATATCTGTACATAGTCCCCTACCTCTCCTTACCATCAAGAGTCTTCAGCAACTCTATATTGTTACGCTCACTCTCATCTATTGATGTTGTAGATATCCACGTATCTAGAATTTCTTTAGCTAGGTAAGTAGTTGTAAGTCTTCCACTTAAAACTAAAACATTCGCATCATTCCATAGCCTTGCACCTTTAGCAGTTTCAGCATCAGTACAGAGAGCTGCTCTAACACCTCTAACTTTGTTAGCCGCTATAGAAACTCCTGTACCTGTATAACATATAGCTACACCCCAGTCAACCTCACCTGAAGCAACAAGTTTACCAACTTCGTATCCTACAAGAGGCCAAGGCTCTGGTTTTCTTGTTTTTAAAGATCCTACAAGGATTACCTCGAATCCTTTGTTCTTCAGATACTCAACAACAAAATCTGCAACAGGGTATAGATCGTCAGATCCTACAGCAACTCTCTTCCCAGCGAACCCCATAAAACTACACCTAGAGATGTTATCGCTAGCTATGTTTAAAACTGTTGCTGGCTAGACCAATCTATAACTTTTTTATTACCAAACACCTAACAGAGTAAGGATTAAGCCTATCAACGCTGATAAACCTAACATTACTACAGGATCTAGATCTAGAATAACAACACTTACAAAAACAGCTACAGCTATAGCTATCGTAATACCCATAGGTAGTATAGGTAAACCTTTCAGAACACCTTTCACAACAGTTATAACAGCTGATAATATTAAACCGACAATAGCAGCCCTTATACCATTTAAAACCCCTCTAATCACCTTATGGGTATAGAATCTCGATAAACCTATAGCGATAGCTAAAATTATACTAAAACTAGGTATAACTACACCAGCTGTCGCTAAAACAGATCCAGCAATACCCCCAATTTTGTAACCTATATAGGTTGCAGAATTAATAGCTATAGGACCAGGGGTAGATTCAGCTATAGCTATAAGATCTATAAACTCCTGCTCCGATAACCACTGTCTACGAACAACAACTTCATATCTGAGGATAGGTATCATAGCATATCCTCCACCAAACATAACAACACCGATCTTCAAAAACACTAGGAACAACTCTAACAATACTTTGCCATCCACACAAAACACCTAGGGAACATTGACGACGCACCTTAATATACCTTAATCACCCTTTACATACATTAATTAGTAGGGTGTAGATATAGCTTAGGTATTTATAGCTACGCCATAGAGTATCTTGAAATAGCTTAGGTATAAACTCTCTGCACAAACTTCTGTATAACTTTTACAAATTCTTCCACATTCTTACTAAGCAACCCTAGAACTTTAACTCCTTCCAATTTTACAACTTCATCAAGTACTTCATAAGGTTTAGATATTTGTTGTTCTAATTGTTTTAATATGTTTAACGCATTGGTTTGAATGTATTCACCTAGTTTTGCATCTATGGTATCAGCTAGATGTACTATAAGCCCTTCATACGTTTTTATAGGAGCTATACCATGAACCTCGGATACAACTCTAATAAGATCGTCTTTCGCACTTCTAAATGCTAGTTCAGCAACTATAGCATAATCATGACTTAGATACCAATCATCCCTAGCCTTATACCCACCCTCTTTCTCATCTCTAACATACTGATAGTATTTATAAATATCGTGGAGTATAGCGGCAGCTATAACAAGGTCGCGGTTAACCGAGATATTGTAAACCTCCTCAAATATATCGCAAAGAGCTAGAGCTATCTTAACAACGCTATATGTATGAACAAAAAGCCCTCCCGTAAACATATGGTGTTTTCTTGGTGCTGCAGGAGACTCTTCGAATTTAATTAAAGGTTTAACATCTGTAAAACTTAGTATAGGATTGTTAAGTATGCTCAACGTAATTTCTCTAATCTTATCATCTTTGATATTCTCAGCTACCGACTTCAGCTTTTCCACAAACTCTATTACATACATCTACTACAACCCCTTAAATCCGTTATATACTATAAACAATCTTGATAAACAAGTAGTTAAGGATTATTCTTACAAACATACGTATCTAGAATCCTTTATCCTTAGTCTAAGTATTTATTAAAGTAAGTCTCGGAATTTCAGCATATTCTTGGGACTAGCTCTCCTCTAGGAGGATCTATGATCCTATAACCACCAACTCCTGTCTTAGCTAGCACTATACCTCTATATTTCTCGCTTTGTTTAACTTCACCAATAATT
>JAJHRF010000057.1 GCA_020832925.1 Desulfurococcaceae archaeon
CATAAATAGCAAGGCCTTCGGTTGTAATGGTCTATATTGTATATGGTGGGGCCGCGGGGATTTGAACCCCGGACCACGGGGGCCCAAGCCCCGCATTCTACCAAGCTAAACTACGGCCCCGATACTTCTCGCTAAGGATTTTTATTATTAGCGGTTTTTAAAGTTATCTATGTTGTTAATGTCGAGATTTCCGCTGTAGTTATCTGAGCTTCTGCATGTAGATGTGGTTCTTGTACATAGCTTAGTGTTTTCACAAAAGATGCGTACAAAGCCGCCATAGCGATTTCGCTAAGGTCTTGATCTTTTAGTGCGATATTTATCTCCTTCCTGAGCAAGATCTTTAGTAAAGATAATGATGCTTCTTTCCTCTCATTCCTATTAAGCATTTTAAGTAAATTACTCAATAACTTCTCTACCTCTTTCTCTTTGAGTCTATTCATCTCTACTACATGATTTATAAACATAGATACCGTTGAAAACCTTATCTTGATACCTAACTGTATAGCTATATCTTGTAGTACGTAAAGAGCTTCAGGTACACAGTCTAGGTAGTTCTTGACCTCAGAAAAATCGTCTTCACATAATGCATAAGCACAGATAACTAAATCCTCGGGAACTCTATACATATCCTACCTACCAAGTGAAAGAGCTTCGTATGGATTAATATATGAGTTAGATACCCTAAGAAGCTATTGAATGCTTATCGAATGTATAGCTTAGGGATAGTGCCGCCGGCGGGATTTGAACCCGCGACCACCGGATCTCCCAGTTTAAGGCTTATGAGTCCGGCGCTCTAACCGGGCTGAGCTACGGCGGCTCAGAATATTCTTGAACTAGATTTAGTTTAAAAGTTTCACTATCATTACCGCGATCACGCATCACGTTTAGCATCTTGTTTTGAGATCAGACCTTCTAAGCTTCATCACATGTCTATACCTCAGTTAGGCCGCCCTCATCATAGAGATCGCTACATATCTTTATAGTGATCCTTTAGTACAAATGCGCTTAACATTTTATATGCTTAGCTACACACTACATCTAGTAGTAGGTGCTTGAATACGAACGAATGCGTATCTAAAATAATAAAAATAGTTCAAGATGTTGGAGCTCCATTCACGCTAGAGGTTGTTAGATCCATAGCTAAGCTATGTAATGAAGATCCTTACAAGATATGGTACGCCATAGCATTAGGAGGTATTACAACAAAAACAGCTTCGCAACTAAGTGCAAAAACAACTCCGACAGCTAGTAAAACCACTTCAGAATTCTGTTGGAGATGCTCAGCTTGTAATAAAACTTTTAATGATGTTCGCCAGCTGGTGAACCATATACTGTTCTTCGTAAGGCAGAAAGATAGAGCTCATATAGAAGTATACAAAGAGATTAAAGAACGCTCTACTAAAGAAAGTAAAACATTTACTCAAGTAGCTGAAGAGATCTTGAGGTGTGTATAGCGCTATGAACTCCTTGATTACGCAGGTTACCTTTTAAGAATAGCTCTAGATACTACAATGTTCGTATAACCCATATTATCTCTACTTGAGGAAATCTGTTTAAGCTTTTTATATCTAGCAAGAGGTGTATTAATTACTTAGATTATTTTGATTGTATAGCCTTGTACCAGGCATGATTAGGTATGAGGTTAGGTGCAAGCTTTAATCTGATTGATAGAATGAGCTATAAATGGTTAAAGGTCTTCGCTATTGCAGCAAATATATGCGCACTACTCTTGGGTTGGAATTACTATGATGTAATGTGGTGGTCTCAGTGGTATAGAATTGCTGAGGTATACGGATTAAACGCTCTTTTAAACATATATAAACTATGTTTACCTCCTGACTGCAAAGTACCGTATCCACCTCTTGCAGTTATATCATTTGTACTTATATACGCGTTAGCCTCGATTTTCCCACCCCTTATAAAAATGGTTATCCTGAAGAGCCTCATAGTATTTTTACCAGGTTTAGCTGTATACTTCATAATTAAAAAGCTAAGAGGATCTGAAGAAGCTTTACTATGGATATCGAGCTGGCCTTTTCTTCAAATACTTTTCGCTTTTCAATTCGATGTAATGATATCCTTATTCATATTGTTATCAACAATAGCTATTCTAAAGAATCGCATAGGGTATGCAGCTTTCTACTTAAGCTTAGCCACGATGATGAAACATGTAGTAGGTATACTCATACCTCTACACCTAATTTTTCTAAGAATTGCTAGAGGATGGAAAGATGTTGCTAAGTATTTAACTGTATGCGTAGTCACAATAGGTGCTATAGCTTTACCTTTCTTCGTATCAACACCTAAGGAGTTCCTAAACCAGTTAATACTATTCCATTCAACTAGAGCACCCCAAGATCTATCATTATGGGCTATAGCCACGATCTTACTTGAGAACCAAGTTGAAGAAGTGAAGCAGATTGTGGGGAATCTATGGGCGTTATTCTTCATAGTTATTTACATGTTGATATTATATACGTTCTGGAACCAGCTGAAGAGCCAAGGTTCCTTAAGTAACCAAACATTATTACCTATCTTCACATCTATAATACTTCTAGTGTTTATCTCGTTGAATAAAGTAGGTAATCTAAACTATATTGTATGGTTTATACCTACAGCTTTAGCTTTCTTAAACAAAACACATACCCGTACTATCTATAGATTAACATTTGTTTTAGGTATTGTTGGAGGATTGGTATACACATTTATGTTATTGGTACCCCCTGCAGCTGCTGAAGCATCGGTATTCATAGCTGAGGATCAAGCTTGTTGGAATGCTAGAGCTATTATAGCTCAATCTCTAAACCCATACATATTCTCCCTACTATCGCCGCTATTCACATTATATACAGCATATATATCAAAGCCTATCTCAACACCAACAGATTTTGTTGCAGAGATTAAGGTATTCAAACTATTATTTATACTTAGATCACATATAATAGTAAGCGCGATAATGTTTTCCCAAGTTCTCCTCATGGTAATAATAACATCGATGATTAAGTGGGTTAAGGAATACGTTACCTAGAGTACTTAACCTTATTTTTACAAAAGCTAATAAATCGAATAAAGCCTACAATAATACGTAAATACTGTAACAAAAACAAGAGATCAAGAGATGATAACATGTTCTTCTGTCCTAGGTGTGGATCTGTTATGATTTCTAAAGGAGGTACCCTTGTATGTCCTAAATGCGGAACTATTTCTAAAGCTGATCCCAATACTGTGCAGTACCTTAAAAAAACATCGCGTTTCACCAAAATACATGAAAAGAAAGTAGATGTAATAGGAATAGACGTACCTGTGTCAGCTATCGTAGATACAAACATTGTATGCCCAAAATGTGGACATAAAGGTGCTTATTACTGGAGAAGACATAGATCTTCAGCAGAAAGTTCTGATGTCATAGAGAAAGTATATAGATGTACTTCATGTGGCTACAATTGGAGTGAAACGGCGTAAATCTTATACGTATTACAATAGAACGCTAAGTTGTGTACATATCTAATACATAACCTGTTCTAAAGTATACGTTTTTCGTGTAAAACACCATGTTTGCGATCTTAGCTTCATTATCTTGAAAAAGATATTGTATACAGGGAATTAACTCTCAACGCTAGAGTGTTCTACGGCTGATTATATCTAAGAACTTGTTGTATGCGTCATCGTGTTCCTTAGTATGTTTAGGCTCGAACATTGTTATCTTGTAGGAATTGCGTACATATTCTCTCAATTCTTTCAATGACTTTATTATACCTAGTCCTGCTACTTGTAGTAATACATTTCCTATCGAGGTTGCTTCCTCAGGTCCTGCATAGACTACTTTGTTTGTGAAGTCCGCTGTTAATTGATTTAAGAACCAGTTCCTAGATCCTCCTCCGAATATGTTTATATGTGTAAGCTTTCTCCCTATAAGGTCTTCAGCTTGCTCAAATACTAACCTGTACTTTAGCGCTAAACTCTCGAATATAACTCTGAACAACTCTCCTATACCTGAAGGTTTCTCTTGCTTCGTTTCCTCCAAGAAACTATTTATAGCTTCAACCATGTTTAGAGGTGCTACAAACCTATCATCATCAGGATCTATGAAAGCTTTGAACGGTTTTGCTTCTGAAGCCATCTTCAGAATCTCGTCATATGTTAGCTGAATACCTTTCTCAGCTAGAACTCTTCTACACTCTTCTACAAGCCACATACCCTGGATATTCCTCAGGAAAGTTATGGTGTTGAAAGCTCCTCCCTCGTTTGTATAGTTGTACTCCATAGCCTTCCTATTAATTAGAGGCTCGGGAAGCTCTATACCTACTAAAGACCATGTACCAGAACTTACATAACCTGCGTTCTCGTCAACCATAGGTGCTGCTGCTATAGCTGAAGCAGTATCGTGAGTTGCAGGAGCTATTACCTCTATATCTCTAGATATATCTAGCTCAACAACAACTTTTGGATGGATTTTACCGAGTTTTGTTGTAGGCTCTATAACTGGTGGGAAGATATGCGTCGGTATTCCTAGAGCTTCTAGAACATCGTATGCCCAGTTCTTTACCCTAGGATCTAGGAACTGGGTAGTGGTTGCCTCCGTAAATTCTGCAGCTATAGTTCCGCTTAACCAGTAGTTGAAGAGGTCTGGAACCATAAGAAATGTTTTCGCAATCCTTAGGATAAGGTCCCTCCTCTTTACCATCGAGTAAAGCTGGAATAAGGTGTTAATCCTCCAGAACTGGATACCTGTTCTTTCATAGAGCTTCTCCCTGGGGATTATCCTGAGAACCTCCTCCATAATACCCTCAGTTCTCGGATCTCTATACGTATGTGGATTACTTAGAAGTTCCCCTTTCTCATCAAGTAAAGCAAAATCTATACCCCAGGTATCTACACCAATAGAAACCAACTTATTACCATACTTCTTATAGGCAAGCTTTATAGCCTGCTTCATTTCATGCCAAATCCTAAGAACATCCCAGTAAAGGCTATCACCAATTCTGACCATATAGTTAGGCCATCTATAAAGCTCTTCAACACGGACCTTCTTCTCCTTCTCGTCCACAAACCCTATCATAGCGCGACAACTACTAGCACCTAAATCAAAAGCTAATACAACTATTTCACTCATTCTTACACCACATTGATTAGCTCTAAATAAATGTAGAACAGGAGGGGCGTTTATATCTTTATGTTAAGATGCTACATAACTAGACCATGTACTAGGGTACGACTATAATTGTAAAAAGTAGTGCTTCTCGATGACTAGGTTAATGATAGGTGCTTCATGAAGAGAAAGTAATCATAATAAGATAAACATAACCAATTCATCTTCAACCCTCTACTTCATAGGATGTCGATGTTCATCATAGTCAGCTTTTTATACCTATCTACAAATCATATGTGTTTAGAGGAGCTGTGTAATGGATATAAAGTTTTCAACTGGTATATGGGTTTTCGGAACAGGTGTAGAACGATTTGCACCTATAGGTTATAAACCTGCTAAACCTATTGTTGAATTAATCGATGAAGCAGCTAAAGTAGAAGATTTAGATGGGCTTGAGTTTCACTATCCAACAGAGGTTAACGAAGATAATGTTAAGATTGTTAAAGATTCTTTATCGAGATACAATATAAAAGCTGTTGCTATTGCTCCTGTTCTTTCTCAAGAAGCTCAGTGGGCTAGAGGAGCTCTTTCAGCTCTTAACGAAGATACTAGGAGAAGAGCTGTTGAAAGATGTAAGAAAGCTATAGATATTGCTAGAGAGCTTGGGGCTGAGATCTTGATTATTTGGCCTGGTAGAGAAGGTTTTGATTTCCCATTTACAACAGATTATAGAAAGCTTTGGAATAACTATGTATCTTCTATAAAAGAGATAGCTGAGTATGGATCTGATATAAAGATAGCTCTTGAGTATAAGATAGAGGATCCTTCTAGCTATCTACTACACGGATCTGCTGCAAGAGCTTTAACAACAATTCTCGAACTGAAGATGCAGGGTATTAAGAATGTCGGTATAAACGTAGAATTTGCTCATGCAAAGCTAGCTAAAGAATACGTTCCCGAAACAATAGTTTTGATATCTAGGTACAACGCTTTATACCATCTACATCTAAACGATATATTCACAGAGGTTGACCTAGATCTATTCCCAGCTAGTGTCCATCTACTAGAATTCATGGAGTTGCTGTACTGGTTACGAGAAGTAAACTACAACGGTTGGTATGGTCTAGATCTATTCCCGAGATACCTAGACGCAGCTGAAATGATTAGACAAAGTATAGCAAATATTAAAGCTCTTATAAAAATCCTTGAAAAAGTTGGATGGGAGAAGATAAAGAAGACAATAGATATGAATAACCCAATCGAATCTCAGAAACTCTTAAGAGAGCTACTTGGTTTTAGCTAGG
>JAJHRF010000036.1 GCA_020832925.1 Desulfurococcaceae archaeon
AAGATTGTTGATGTATCTACTCTTGTTGTTGCAGGTGATATTAAGCATCATTTCGAGAAGTTGGGTAAGAAGGAAGCTAAGGATCTGAGGAATTTCCTGGAGATAGCTGTTAAGAAGTTTAGGAAAGTTGTTGTTGTTAAAGGTAATCACGATACCTATCTCCTACCTATATGTAGAAGACTAGGGGTAGAGCTATACGATACTCTATGGCTAGACAACGTACTTGTAGTCCATGGTCATAGAGATCTTGGGGATAGGAAAGATTTCGACCTTATTATCATGGGGCATGAGCATCCTAGCATAGCTTTGAAAGACCCTGTATCTGGGTATAGCACTAAATTCCCTTGCTTCTTGTTAGCACCTCTGAGAAGAGGAGGATACGTGCTTGTACTTCCAGCAGTAGGTGTTTATCAAAGCGGAACCTCTATATCTACGTATGCTGAAGGATATCTATCGCCTATAATACGTAACGAAGCAGATCTAGAGAATGCTAGACCTTTCGCCGTAGTTGAAGATGAAGGTGTTGTAGAGCTACCTAGGTTAAAGCTTATCGAAGATCTCCTCCACTTCTTCTAGTTCTTAGCACCTTAAATACCCCGAAGTTGAACCGCTGATAAAGATTTTTAAACCCTATAAAAAACCTTTCCTCTCTGTAAGAGTGTGAGATTATTTCATCGGAAGGAGTATATTCTCACGAAGAGCTTTACAAGAAGTATATAGCTGATCTCGGGAACCCGAATATAAACGTTAAGATAGAGAACATAGTTGCAACTGTATCCATAGACCAGACAATAGATCTTGAGTACCTAGATAAAGTACTTCCAAACGTAGACTACGACCCAGACCAATTCCCAGGACTTGTATTTAGACTTGATAACCCTAAGGTAACATCATTAGTATTCAGATCTGGGAGAATGGTTGTTACAGGTGCTAAAAGTACATCAGATCTTATCAGAGCTGTTAAGAAGATTATAAGGATATTGATGAAGCACAATGTCCAGATAACGTCTAAACCTAGGATACAGATACAGAACATAGTTGCTTCTGCAAATCTAGGTGCAGAAGTTCTGCTAGAGAAAGTAGCGTTCCTACTTGAGAACACTATGTATGAACCTGAGCAGTTCCCAGGACTTATATACAGGATGGAGGAGCCACATGTAGTTCTACTGATATTTAGTAGTGGTAAAATGGTTGTTACAGGTGCTAAAAGTGAGGAAGAGGTATTCATAACTGTTAGGAATGTCTATCAGAAGCTTAAAGAACTTGGATGTTTAAGAGAGACGCGTCCAGAGGAAGAGGTTTTAAGCGAAGAACTAGAGTTCGCAGGATCTCAACAAAGGAGGAAGTTAACCTATAAAGATTTCCAGTTCTAGACCTACCCACCGAGGTTGGTACGCCAGATAGATACAGCATCTATATCGAATCCAGATGTTTTTTCTTTAACATAATCTATTTTTGCTACAGTTGGTATTTTAACCCATTCACCTAGGAGTATAGCTTCACCTATATTGAGGCTTGGGAGCTCGTCTACGATATCCTGGAAAACAGGTTCGCAATATCTAGCGATATGGTTCTGATCTTCTGGATGAACTATTCTTAGAATAGCTAGGTTACCTAGCTGGCTAAGAACAGTTGCATCTAGACCTCTAGGTCTTTGAGAAACTATCGCTAACCCTATACCGAACTTCCTACCTTCTCTCGCAATAGCTTCTGCTTCTCTCTTCGTAGCTGTTTCATAGTCGTTGGGTATAAATACGTGGGCTTCTTCTACGAAGATCACTACAGGTACCTGCAAACCTTTCCTATTTGTTAAAACATAGTCTTTCCTAGAGTTAAGCACTCTATTAAGCCAGTGAGCAACTACAGCATCAGCTTGATTAACCTGGAGTTCGCTAAGATCGACAATGTTTATAGCTCCTACAGCTACCCTATCCACAACATCTCCAACATTCTCATCGAGTATTCTTCTAAGGTATTTCTCGTAAGCAGTTATCATATCGAGTACTTTCTGAGCAGAAGAACCGTATTTAGGTATCTTCATCTGTAGACATTTCTTAAGTATTTGGAAGAAATCCCCGTTCTCAGGCATACCTTCGAGACACTCGAATATAGCTGCTCTCTGCCTAGACGCGTTCCTAGGTATATTTAGTAACCTCGTTATCTCCTCTAAACTGAGCATCCTAGGGTTAACCTTCGGTTTAACTACGCTTATGCTTGGAATAGCCATCGATGTGTACTCCCCGTGGTAGTCAAAGATTATCACTGTACCGTTCTTCTCGACAATTCTTTTAGCAAGGAGTGCTACAAGATTACTCTTACCCATACCAGTCATAGCTAGTATACCTAGGTGTCTCGATACAATTTTGTTTATATCTACCCTTACCTCTACCGAAGGTTCTCTAAGCAGAACTCCTACCCTTAGGTAATTCTCTTTATCAGGGCTGAATATCTTAGAGAGTACAGCTCTAGGAGCTTTAACAACTTCTGTACCCGGCGGTGGTGGTATAGGCGGTATCTTGAGCTTACAGCCCTCGTTATCTAGGTAGCCAAGTATATTTACAACTCCTTTGAAGTAGTACATCCTCTCCCCACCTCTCACACTCTTAACAATCCTCTCAACATCTCTAGGATCGTAGATATCGTTAGTGATAACAGGGCTACCTATCGCGGAGTTGCTGACCATCGATAAAACTCCGTAGCCGTAGTACTCCATGTAGAGATACTCACCAACCATTAGAGGTCTGTAAGCTATAACCTCAGCTCTATAGGGTTTGCTCTCCCCAACTACGTAACCAACACTCTCGATCTCCACACTTTTCTCCGGAGCTATAGAACTGTTTTTAATAGAGTTAAGAAGAGCCATGCTATCACATCAAGAAGGATTCTCTATCCCTAGGATCTTTAGCTACACCGAGGAGAATAGCGACTCTCTCAACATCTCTATTCCCTACTTTCGCAAGGTTGTGAGCTCTAGCGAGTGGGTAGGGATAACCCGATATAGTTACATCTGATAGAGTGTTCACTATGTACCTAACCCTAGATTCAACATCTTCACCAGGTTCTACAACTAACTCAACCCTATAGATTCTTGAGAAATCGTTGAACCGAACATAGGTTAAACCTATTGTAAATTCAACACCTGTAACCCTCTTCGTATACTTCTTAAACTGGTTAACAACTGTTGCAACACCTAGATTCTTAGACATAGAGAGATCTAGAGGTTTAGAGTAACCGGATTCGAAATCTGTATACCTCTCGAAATAGTATATATCTCCTTTAACAAACCCTAGAAGATCTTTAGAATTAGAGTTTTTAGATATGAAAACGAATTTCCTCGGATTCAAGCTAAGCATAGTAATCAAGTCTTTGAAAACCCTGGAGACGTTAACACTTCTACTCTCTAAAACTTCGAGACCTGTATCTAGAGAAGCTTTATGCAGTTTCGTCACCATAGCTACAGCACTTCCATCAACTAGAACCAGGTCTACTTTATCTACAAGTTTCCTCATGAACTCTACCTCTGTACACAGAGATAGTATCGATAACTCGTACTCTAGGTTAGGACTTGTAACCACATCTATATCTATCCACCCATCTACATGTTCTTCTCTATCCTCGTCGAGGATCACAGAAGTTGTATTAACAACGTAGAGTGCATAACCTCTAAACTCTATGTAGTTGTAACCGCTATCAATTCCAGCTATACTCAACCTCTTTACGTAAGGGTTATGAGAACCTCTATACCTAACCCAGAGAGATTTCAAAAACTTGATCGTATCCAGCGTTACAACCTCGTCTATCTTACTTCTTAGAAAACCGAAACGCTGAAGCGCTAGATCGAGAGCGTTTACCAGCATATTCTATACCTTCCGCTAGTTTTGTTATACCCAGATATTACGTAGATCTCTAGAAGGATATAAGAGAGAGAGTTGGGCGAAAATATTAACCAGGTTTTAGCAGGTGATAACCGAGGCTATGAAGATAGTTGAATGTAGCCGAAACTGTTCAAACATCGTCATCGATATACTTGAGAAAACTATGTCTTGGTTCCACTCATATTATGCAGCTGCGTGTATAGATATGGGTATCTGTAGAGCGTTAGTAGCATATGAAAGGGATCCTGTTGGTATAGGTGTTTTCTATAGAGTTCCGGGTACAGAGATAGGTGTTATCTATTATGTAGCTGTGCTCCCAAGGTATAGAGGTAGAGGTATAGGTAGAGCTATTGTAGCTTCTATAGAACAACTTCTCAGTTTTGAAGGAACTGAAGTATTTATTGCAACAACTAGAGTAGATAACGTAGCTTCAAGGGATATGCTCAGCAGCCTTGGCTACATAGAGGTATTTATAGATAATCTTAGCGATGATCTAAGGGAAATTGTAACAATGATGACATGCGGATACGAAGATGATTTACTCTATGTGAAACTAGAGAAAATATCTTTAGAAGAATTCTTCAACATCATATCTAGGGAAAGTACTGTAAAAGTTATCGAGAATCTTTGGAGAAACATATGCTACTCACCATGGGCTAGACTTAGGAGGAGAAAAGCTTAAGACTCTTTGGAAGGCTCTACATGAACAACAACATCTATACCTTGTTTCCTAAGCTCTTTCTCAATGGTATCTGCAACACTATGAGCTTCTTCAATAGGTATACCCGGCTCTATCTTAATCACTATATCCCCATGGTAAATGTTTTCGATAATTCTCCTAACCCTTATCCTCTCAACATCTACCCCAAAATCTTCAGCTACCCTAATGATCCTGTCTATAACATCTTTTGGTGCTACATCGCTTATCGCTATAACTACTTGTCTAAGGTTTTCAACAAGTTCATAGAATAGATACCCGGTTAAAACTATAGCACCGCTAAAATCTATGATATAGCTTATAGCTGCACCTCCAAACGATGATAGTATAGAGACGATACTCTCTATAAGCTCAATAGCTGTAAAACCTCCATAGCTAGAAACTATAGAGTAAGATCTCTTCGCTATTAATACAGCTAACCCGTAGGGAACTATAGCTATAGAAGCATAGATAGGAGATTCATAGCCAACTTTGTAAGCTTTTCCAAGAGAATTAATAAGATCTACAGTAACTACACCAGCAACAAATGAGTAAAGCATAAGCATAGATATAGATCCACCTATAGCTAACCTATGGTGTCCATAGTGATGATCTTTATCAGGAGGTTCCATACCTTCTTTAAAGAATTTCAAAATCATTAAAATAGCTATGGTGTTAGCAATAGATGTAGCAGCATCTACGAAAACAGATTTTGATCCACCTACAATACTTCCATAGATTTTAAGAACTCCACCAACTATGCTTAACACTATAAGTAAAACTATTATTCTAACTACCTTCGGACTATTCATTTTCAGTACCTTGCTAAGCTACATATATAGAAGAAATAAGCTTTGCGTACCCATGAGAATCCGCGATATACAAGGTTATGTAAATACAGAGCTGATGAATATATATATCCACCCTATATAGCTGTATATATAGGGGTTTCAAAATGATCGGACCTATACATATAAAAGCTAAGAAAGGAGAAGTAGCTGAGAGAGTTATAATTGCTGGAGATCCAGCGAGAGTAAAACAAGTTGCTTCAATACTTGAGAACCCTATTCTTGTTAACGAGAATAGAGGGTTTTTCGTATACACTGGAAAGTATAGAGGTATACCAGTATCTATTGCATGCCACGGTGTAGGGCACCCATCTTCAATGCTCGTAGTAGAAGAGTTAACTATGCTAGGAGCAAAGATAATTATTCGATTCGGTACATGCGGAGCTATGGTTAAAGGTCTTAAGATAGGTGATGTAGTTATACCAACAGGTGCTGCTTACCATCCTGGAGGAGCTTTCTATCAATACCTAAGAGAAGATATCTGTATGGCTTGTGTACCTAACTACGAAGTACTGAGAACATTAGTTGAAGAAACACAGAAAGCAGGTGTTAACTATGTTCTAGGGCCTATAGTTAGTAGCGATGCTTTCTATGCAGAGGATCCTGAATTCGTTAAGAAGTGGACAAGTAGAGGTATTGTAGCTGTTGAAATGGAGTGTGCAGGATTATTTATGCTAGGCTCTATGAGGAATGTGAAAACAGGGGCACTACTTCTTGTAAGCGATTCACTTGTAGAAGAACTAGGGTTCGCATCAGCTGAAGAACTTAAACATTACGTTGATAGAGCAGCTAAAATTATTTTAGAAGCTATAATCAGGGTCAATCCCTAGAATAAAACCTTTTTATCTACAACCTCTACACAATAGATACATCAATAGCTTTAGTAGGCACGAAATAGGGTACAATCTTCCTGTGTTTCTCTTCATAGTGTTTCCTAAGCTTAGCCCTCATCTCTCTAAAACTATAACCCTCTATAACTTCTCCGCAATGATGACATGTAATAGAGTATACCCTATCACAGCTAAATCTTATCTTCTGAACCTTCACTTCGTCAAGTCCATACCTCTCGTACATCACCATACCTATCTACCTACAGAACTGGGTACTACCTATATTACGAGTTGATATTCTGAGCAGTTTAAGTAGGTTCTGAAGAAGCTACGGTGATGTGTGATTAGAGAAAATTTTATAAACTCTGAAACACTGAAGAGCTTCATCAAGGAAGTTCTACATACTGAGAAATTGTTTACGTGTTCACAATATTACTACATGCTTTTCTCAACAGTTAACTTCTCTATAGTCTCTATATATTCCCTCACTTTCTGCGGCAAACCTTTAACTTCTACACTTACAAAACCTCTCAATAGAATTGCTATAGCTTCTTCTTTTGTAAACCCTTTACTTATGAGATAGTTTATCTCGTCTTCAGCTAACCTCCCTATAGATGCTTCGTGTGTTAGTATAGCATTCGGTGTTAATGCTTGTAGCTCTGGTATAGTCTTGATAACAGCTCTATCTGATAACATTAAACCTCTGCAATCGATATGACCTCTACCGTTCTTAGCTACTATAGATGCTCTAGCAACTATTCTCGTACTATCTCTTGATATAGACCTGGACACTATCTCTGCTACGGAGTTCTCCCCCTCGAGGTACACAGCGTTCCCTACATCTATATCTGAATCTTCTACACCTAGAACTATAGATGCTAGATATGTGTAAGCGTTATCGTTTAGATAGACAACAGGGTATGTTTGGAGAGTTTTAACTCTCGATAGATTTACATAGTAAGAGATATACTTACCACCAGATTTAACGAAGACAGCTGTTCTCGGTCTCACATGGGATACCCTGTTCCATGAATGTACCATCACGAATCTGAGAACAGCGTTTTCCTCTACGTAGAACTCCGATATACCTACGTGAAGCCCTATAACCTCAGGAGCTATTGTACAACCTGTGTATACAGTTGCTTCAGCACCTTTCTCAACTATAACAACGTTGTGTGGTGCTTGTAAACCTCCTATACTCATGAATAAGCACGCCATTATCGGTTCCTCAACCTTTGTATTCTTTTTAACTCTTATAAAGTATCCACCTCTCCCCTTTAGAGCAGCTACAGCTGTATACTTATCTTTCCCAGGGTCTACGAGTTTCCATACGTATTCCTTAGCTTCATCTGGTTTCGATTCTAAGAAATCCTCTATCCTCATAACCTCTACCCCAGGTATCCTGCTAAGGTACTTGAAGTAAGCCTGGTCTATCTGTGTATAGATAGCCTTGGCCCCCAGATCTACCCCTACCTCCTTAACCCTAGACTCATCGAGAATAGGTCTACCTTCTCTAACCTCCAGAAACGGCTTTACATCGATATCTACTCCGTAAAGAGATGGTTTGTTTAAACCTTCTCTAGCTCTAGCCTCTACCTCTTTAAACCAGTTCTCTAAACCCATACCTAAACACCTCCTCTATAAGCTCCTTACCGTTGCATATCTTCACAGTTCCCGACATAAGTATGCAGACTTTTGTAGGCTCTATATACCTAGATATCAAAGCTGAGTGTGTAACGATTATAGCTGATCTATATGGTGAAACCTCTATAACCTTCTTTATAGCTTTAGCTATAATCTCTATAGAATCTACATCAACACCGCTATCAGGTTCATCTATAAGAGCAAGCTTAGGTTTCTGAGCTAAAAGAGTTGCTATCTCAACTCTCTTAAGCTCACCACCTGAAAACCCTTTACCAAATTCTCTATCGAGTAGATGGAGAATACCTAGATCGTTAGCTATCTCATGCACATCGCATTTATTTCTACGGCATAGAGCTTCAAGTAACTGTCTAACTCTTACACCTAAGAGTTTCGGAGGTATTTGGTGAGCTATAGCAAGACCTTTAGCAACCCTAGTCTCCATAGGAACACCGGTTATATCTTCACCTTCGAAGTATATCTTACCAGATACAACGTTGTACCCAGGGAACCCTACTAAAGCTCTGAGAAGTGTAGATTTCCCAGCACCGTTGGGTCCTAAGAGGAATAGAACTTCATTCCTATCCACAGATATGCTAACGTTCTTCAAAACAACTTTCTCTCCAACACTTACAGCTACATTATCTACCTTCAACATCTCCAATATCGCCACCCTTATACAGCTATAAGTAGATAGTAATGTATTGGTAGAATATAAGTATACGTATCTTGAAAACTTAGTCTACCGAAAAACTATATCTAGTGCTAGACATAGAGCTAGAAATAGAGAGAGACCAAGGATAGCTATATACTCCAGCACTGTCCTCAACATCTTCAACCTCAACCTTCTCTCTATGATTATTATTAAACCTGCTAAAGAATGTAGATACACTAAGACTACGAATATTACCCTAAGTAGCGGGTCTGTATGTATAGCTCTTGAAGCTGGTATTAAGCGTATGTAGGGGTAGAGCATCTGATACCCGCTTAACACGTAGAGAATTGTTAGAATAAGGAGAGGTATAGACGTTACTTCAACTATAGCTAGTGCAAGTCTTAGAGATCTAGACATTATCTCCCTCTATTCCTCTCTATATATATCTGAATCTCTTCGAAAGATATCCTGTAAAGTGTTTTCGGTATACCTACAGGTATTATATACATAGGTACTTCCTCCGGTGGTGCGGAAAGTATCTTGGAGACTTCGTCATCGTAGAAAGCGCCTATGACAACTGTCCCCAACTCCATAGCTGTAGCCATAAGGTAGACATTTTGACCTAGGTGCCCTACCTCCATAGGTACGTACCTAACTCTACCTCTCTCACCGTAGATTCTCGTAGTTCTCTCGAAAACAGCTGTAACCACGATATTTATAGCTGCATCTCTTACCCATTCCTGGTTAAGAGCAGCTCTATAGAGATCCTCTGTATAATCCCCTTTCTTGACGAGTTTCAATGTATGTGTATATACATGGTATTTATATATACCTGCTTCTAGATAGCTACCATCTTCAAGAACAACACCTCTATCTTTAACAACTACGTATATCTCTAGAGGATAGGTAGCACCTGCACTAGGCGAAGCTCTTAAACCCCATCTAGTTTCAGTAACTCCGTAAGCAGCCCATAGAAGCATAGACAGATGATGTATGGTGAGAGGCTGGGATGTATATTCCCTTATACTTCTTCTCCACAGTATAGCTTCTTCAACCGTTACATTAGTCATCTTCCTCGGTAGAGGGAGGTAGACTGTATCCCCAACGATAACAGTCTCCCTCTCCATAGGGATAGTTGTAGCTGTAGGTATTTCCGTAGGTGTTGGAGTTATAGGACGTGTAGGTAAAGTGATTATATAGGACATCAGAACGTACAACACTATAGCTATAGTTAGGATCAGACCTACTATGTAAGCGAATACCTCAAGTTTAGGCATAGAGAATCCCAAGTATATGGAATGCAGAGCATCTATATAAGTTTACATAGTAGTAGTGAAGTTGAAAGGGTATGTATATGTTTTTAGGTAGAGCTCTACCTATTCCTTAGCTTATCAACTAGATAAGAAGATATCTCGTTTAAACCTCTCTGCAGTCTCTTAAGACCAATAGCTCCTGCGAAGTAGAGAAGTGCTCCAAGTATTTGTTTAACAAGTGGAGGTGCTTTCGCTACAAGTCTTCCTGAAAGCCTCCTAATCTTCTCTATAGCGTCGTAGATAGCTATCGCTATAAGCTCTAAATTCCTCGGGTTCTCCGGCAATATATCCTCTGTCCTCAACCCTTTCGCTTTCCTAAGACTTCCGGATGGTATGAATGGTAGAGGGAATATAAATACATCGTATTTACTCAACCTCTCTACAATCTTTATATTGCTCTCTATATCTTCCTCAGTCTCCCCTGGGAGCTCAACTATAATTGTTGCACATACCCACCAACCAGCTTCGTTAAGTATCGATACAGCTTCTTCAACGATATTAGGCCAAACCTCTGCACTAAAAGGTTTAGGTTTCCCAGGTGCTATCTTCTGTATTATTCTAGGGCTAGCACTCTCAATACCTATCTCTATTATAGATGGGTTACCTTCGCTAAATCCTAGGATATCGCCGCAGGTTTTCACTAGTTTCGGGTTTACAACAACTGTTGATGGTGTTGCAAAGTCTACGGAGACTTCTTCTACCCCTGGTATTTTGAGGACCTTGGTGAGGAGGTTAACAACCTTCTCTTCATCTGGTATAAATCCTTTTGATCCGTATCTCAGGAAATCATCTGAGTGAAGAGTTATATTCTTCTCCCCACCTAAGACATTGACAAGAACTTCTCTAGCTATCTTTTCGAAAGGTATCGATCTGAACATTAGAAGTGTGGGGTTGCAGAAAAGGCATCCTCTACCACATCCTCTAGTTATCTCGACTATACCTCTAGAAGGAGTTCTTATAATAGGTATCTTGTCTATAGGAACAGGTTTCCCTCTCACATACCGCGGAAGTTCATAGCCTTGAATAGCTTTCTTAAATATCTCATGTGCCTCAAGCTCTCCTTCCCCTTCGACCACGGTATCTATCCCTAGCTTGTTCTGTAGACCGCTATCAACTATCTCCCAAACACCTTGACCACCAACAACTATCTTCAGATTCCTACGGTATCTCTTTATAGCAGAGTTCTCGAGTATCCTCATAGTAGCCCAAGACATGTATGATTGGAGCTTGGTATCGATACCCATAAGCTTTAGAACAACTCTAAGTAGAGCTGTTCCATAGTTAATCCCTAGAGGATCTAGAACACCTATACCTACAACCCTCGTCTCAGGACCGATACCTTCGCCAAGTCTTCTAGGATCAACTATAGCTACCTCATCTCTAGAGAAACCGTTCTCTAGAAGAGATGCTTCAATCTTACACAACCCGTATTGACTTGTAAGCATTCTACCGTGTTTACCACTCTTAGTCGGGAAGATGAGGTACTCTAGAAATCTCGGAAACACATCCATAGGTAATGCAGAAGCAAATCCTAGTTGTGTTCCGTGATATGTAGCGACAAGACCTTCATCCCCTGTAAGAACAACTTTGAACCCCTTGAACACTGCACCAATCCCTGTAAACCTGTTGAAAATATATCTGTAGACATATAAATCTACCCTACGTAGATACCACGACAACCCTATCTTAGTTAAACATATCTACAGAATTAACTATAACGAGATACCTATACACATATATATTCTATATATTTTGAGTTGTACAGAGGGTTAACCTGTGATCAAAGGTTTTGTTAACGGAGATATCTACATATCCTTCAAACCTTTGAGGAAAGTAGAAGCTTTCGCTATTTCAAATGGCAGGGTTATCTATGTTGGTAGGAATGAGGATGTTGTGGATCTTGTTAAGAAGGTTGGTGGCGATGTTGTGGATCTCGGTGGTAGAACTGTTTTACCTGGGTTCGTAGATTCCCATGTACATATAGATGAGCTCGGTATATTTTTGAATGCAGTTGATTTGAGAGGGGTTAGGAGTATAGCTGAGCTTAAGGAGAGGATTAGGAGATCTCTAGATAGAGTTGAAACTCTGTGGGTTCTAGGGCATGGATGGGATCAAGAGCTTTTCGAAGAGAAGAGGTGGCCAACTAGATGGGATATAGATGATGTTGTTAGCCATAGACCAGCTTTTTTAACTAGGATATGTCTTCACGTAGGTTTACTGAATACTTTAGGGCTTAGGGTAACTGGTTTAGAGAATGTTGAGAATCCCAATGTTGTTAGAGATGAGAAAGGTATTGCTACAGGTATTGTTAGAGAAGATATGCTTGAGGTTGTCTGGGAGAAGGTAAGAGACTCTATATCTATTGAACAATACGAGAAGCTACTGCTAAACGCTATGAAGTTTGCTGTTGCTAATGGTGTTACAACTATAGGTTTTACAGGTTGTGATCTCAAAGTATTTAAAGCTCTTATCAATCTCTGGTCCCGCGGAATGCTTATCACGAGAGTTAGAGTGTATCTTTATCCTGGTAGAGAGTGGGAGGTTGTGGAGATTCTCGAGAGACTTGGGCTGAGGAGAGGGTTCGGAGACAACTTCTTTAAGTTGATGGGTGTTAAAGTGATTGCTGATGGAACTCTAGGAGCTAGAACAGCATGGCTTTCAGAACCGTACTCAGATAACCCATCTATATCTGGTGCACCATCTATACCTCCTGAAGATCTGGAGAGCCTTGTTAAGAAAGTTCATAGCCTAGGTCTTCAGCTAGCTATCCACGGTATAGGGGATAGAGCTATAGATACGATACTCAGTATCTATAGCGAGCTTAGAGATGTTGCTAATGCTAGGCATAGAATAGAGCATGCATCTGTTCTAAGAGAAGATCAGGTAGAGTTGATAGCTAAACTAGGTATAGCAGTATCTGTACAACCGAATTTCGTTATATCAGATTGGTGGGCTATGAGCAGACTCGGTAAGAAGAGGATTAGGTGGCTCTACCCATTCAAAACATTGATAAAGAAAGGTATCGTTATCGGATTCGGTACTGATAGCCCTGTAGAACCTATAAACCCATGGCAAACAGTATACGCAGCTATAACAAGAGGTAGATACGAAGGTATTGCTCATTACGAAGATACTAAAGATCAATGCCTAGATATTATAGAAGCACTGTACTCCTACACTTACGGTTCATCATATATAATGTTCGAAGAACAGAACCTCGGAACTCTAGAAGTAGGGAAGTTAGCTGATTTCGTTGTTGTTGATAGAGATCCCCTCAAAGTTGATGATAAGGATCTAAGAAATGTGAAAGTGTTGGAGACCTACGTTGGAGGGGTAAAGGTGTATCCATAGAATACAGATCTTTTTATCTACGCTGTTCCAGTACCTTAGGTACACTGTTTACTAGATGAAGAACAGTAGGTATATCAAGGTATTGATAAGTGTTACTATAGCTCCTACCTTTAGAAATTCTGTAAATGTTATTGTTATACCTATCCTACTCTCCAAAACTTCGAGGATAATGATATTCGATGCAACTCCTAGAATAGTTAAGTTACCAGCTATTGTAGAGCTCATAGCTAAAGCTAACCAGGAATCTACATCTATATAGATATCGCTTTTAGAAGACCTGACTCATCTGCAAGACTGACAATACTAAACATACCGATTAAGAAGAGTACAACATCGATATTTACAACAGAGCCTAGTTCATCAATCGAGACAAGATCGCATAGAACAACGATAAATGCTGCAAAACCCATTATACTCCATACAGGGGTCTGTGGTCTACGACTACGGATTACAAGCATAGACACTAGGTAAATTATCAACGCTAACCCTATCCAAAACTTCCAGATATATCATCACCTCTAAACACTTAGATATCCATAAACAGTGCTGAAAAACTTGTAGGCATAATCTATATAGTTTTAGAGTCCAAAGCTCAAAGTTTCACGTTTTCTTAAACGTTAATACTTAGGTATACCCTAGGTACTGGTTACAGAGTCTGTCTTGTTGATGGCGATTTTCGGCGAAAATTTATATCCTTAGGTAGAAATGGTAGTTATGAGAGGTTATAGCTATTGCCTGGGGTTGTTAGGAAAGGGTTTCAGAGAGTTACAGCAATAGCTTATACAGCGAAGAGAGATTTTAGTAGGGGAGTTCTCGGTTTTCTCTCGGATAGAGACTTGTTCTATGATACCTATGTATTCTTCTACGGAGTTTCTAGAGAACGTATATATACAAGGTTTAGAACTGTATACCTCAGTACTCCTTATGCTAGAGGTTACGTATTTAGGTATGGATCTGTCTTAACGTATACACCGATTACTTTCTATCTAAATCTAGAGTCTAAGTGTTTCGATAGAAAGATTGTTGAAGAGGTTTTCGAAGATATAAATAGCGGTTTCTACTCGTTATACTTATCAACACCCTTCACATCGGATAACATGAGGAAACTTTACAACGATAAAGTCTACAGGTTGCTGAAGGAGGTTGGGCTAGGTCTAGATCTTCTATACCCATCGTATAGCGTTGTTATTGGGAAGAGTAGAGTGTTCAAGGATTCTCCCTACACGCTATGGAGTTCAGAAATCCTTGCAGCAGTATTTATAGAAATCGCTGTTGGTAGAGATAGAGTCAGGGTTGTGAACAGTAGATGTATTGATGTTCCCGACCTTAGACCTGAGGTTGAGAAGCTATTTATAGAGAGGTTAGCGCTAGATTTTATAGCTATGCTTTTAGATAAGAAGATTATTGATGAGAAGAAGGCGATGGAGTACGTAGAGATGGTGAAGAGCTGATGAAGGTTTTCGTAGTTGTTAACAAGAAGTATGCGAAACAAGTTCTAGATGTTCTTCAATTGCTATCCCCCAGACCTTCGATAACCTTGGCTAGCCAAGACGATGAGGTAGAGGTTATGGCTAAGATACTAGGGGTAGAGTTCGTCAAGTTTAAAGATGTTGAGAAGCTCTATACATTTGAAAAATTGGAGGAATTCGATGTAGCTATAGCGGCTCTCGATGACGATGTATACAACATAGCTATTGCGAGAGTTGCTAAATCTATGGGTATACCCATAGTCATAGCTTTTGTTCATAACAGTCTTAATAAGGAGGAGATGGTTAGAGAAGGTGTGAGAAACGTAATCGATATAGAGAACATAGTGTCTAGCTATTTAAAGCAATTCCTTGTACAAGATAGCTGGATCGTAATGAAGATTATACCTGCTATAAACTTCGTTATAGCTTTGTATAGAGTTGTTAAAAGAGGGGTGCTAGGTGTAAACCTGAAGATGTTTATAGATGCTGTTGATAGAGATGTAAAGGTTTTCGCTATAGATAAAACCGGTAGTTTTATAGATGAGTACAAGCCTTTAGAGAACGGCGATACGATAGTGGTTATAGGTTTAGAGGATAAGGTTTTGAAAACTTTAACAGAGTTTGAAAAAATCTTCAGGAAATATGAGCATTACTACACTATGAAGTATACGGATATACATAGGTTAACAGGGTTCGGGTGATAGATATGGAGATAAACGATATATGGTCAGCACTCCAGCCTTTCATCTTTAAACTACTAGCAGTGGTCGTCATCATCGTTATAGCTTATGGAGTAAGCAGAGTTTTAACTAAGTTATTGGGGATGGTGTTTAGGAGAGCTGAGGTTGGGTATATAGCTAGAAGTGCTGAGATAATCAAGATCATAATATATATCTCAGCTGCTGTAGCTATAGCCAATGTATTGGCTCCTGAAGCTCTTGTATTCTCATTCCTAATCTTGTTAATAGGTCTAGCCACCATATTTATGTTTGTAGATCTTCTAAGGAATATCGGTGCAGAACTCTATATCAGGTCAAGAGATTTTGTTAGAAGAGGTGACTGGATAGAGGTTGATGGTGTTGGTGTTAAAGTTCTAGATTTCGATGTAGCTGGTGTTGTAGGGGAGACAGCTAAGCTAGAGAAAGTTTTTATACCTTATACAAAGCTTATGAATAGCATTGTTGTAAACAAGGTTACACCTCTAGGTATGTTGATGAGGATATACGTCGATATACCTAGTAGCTATGGTATCGATGGTGCGAGGAATATGTTGTTAGAAGCTATCGAGTCTGTTAAAGAGGATATGGCTACAGAACCTGATGTAACTTACCTAGGTAGTAAAGAGGATAAGCTCAACTTCGTTATAGAGTTCCACATAATAAACTACAGGAAGTTGACGAAGATTCTAGCTACTATAGATAGAGAGGTTAGGCAGAGGATACCTGAGGCTATTGTAAGAGCTTAGGGAATCACACCTATCTCTCTACAGGGTTTAGCTCTTGAAATCTGATTGGCATAGATATACAAGGGTATGGACTCTACACTCAGTTTTCTACAGCTTCTCATTCACATTATCATCAACTATATACCAGGCCTACGCGATAAGGATCCTGAAATTCGATGTCGATGAGCTTGGGAACGCTGTCTTCATAACTCTTGCAGCTGTAGCTCTAGGTAATTTCTTCGCTGTTCCTCTTGTTCAGAGGTTTAGAAGTAGGAGAGTTCTTCTATGGAAGATATTCACATCTATAAACATAACCTCGTGGGCATTAACAGGTTTCTCAGATCTTCTCTACCGCGATGTATTCCTTCTTCTCCTAGCTTTAGCTCAGTTAACAGGTGCTATAGGTGGTTTAGCTTACTCAGATACAATAGCTGATCTAATCCCTAAGGAGATGTCTATCAAGATATTCAGTAGAGTAAACGTTTATACAGTGACAGCATCACTTATATCTCTCATAATATCTTTCACAGTGTTCTCAAGGTATGGATTTGTTTTAGTTAGCTATAGGATATGCTATATAATAGCTATATCTTCAGCAATACTATCATCTGCATTTCTATGGTTTATGAGGGATCTTGTTAGAAGAGATGATATCTCTCTACCTATAACAACGATAATATCTAGGTATAGAAGTATCGTAATCGACGGTAGATGTAAACACTATATCACGTCGTTAACTATGTTCACATTCTTCGTCAACCTACCTGCAGCTCTATGGAACTACTACATAATAAAGATCTTCGGTGGTAATGAGCTATGGATAACAGTGAACACGATATCAAGTACCTTTGCATCTGCTATAGGTAGCTATATACTAAGCAGTTTATCACATAAATTAAACCCGAAGAAAACAGTTGTATACTCAACTATACCTATATCTTTTGTACCGATACTATTCCTGGTATCGCCAACACTTGAAACACAAGCTTTACTAAACCTCTACTCAGGTTTTAGCTGGGCAGGTTTCAACCTGATGATAAGTATATACAATCTCTATCTAGCAGGTGAGAATAGGGTATACCTAGTCGCAGTTCTAGGGATACTAACAAATATAGGAGCATCAGCAGCCTCTAGAATAGGTTCAGC
>JAJHRF010000070.1 GCA_020832925.1 Desulfurococcaceae archaeon
TCTGAACAAGGTATTGGTATACTTAATCCTTTGCGTATTAGCTTCATCTCTACTACTACCTATAACTACCTATGCTAGCCAAGGTAGGTTCGGTGTTGTAGAGGTTGTAGCTAGTAGTAGAGATTCGTTTGAGAAAGCCTTGAGCATTGCTAAGGTTTACGGCAAGGTGATATATGTTTTCCCTGAGATACTGGGTTTCGCTGTATACATACCTTTAAAAGTTATCGATGTGCTCAAATCTTTGCCTGGTGTAGTTGTTGGTGAAGCTGTTGTTGTAGAAACTTTCAGCGAAGAACTTCCATCGAGTTGCGATCTCCATGGAGCTGTCTTGACATGGAATCTCGATATGATTAATATCCCCACAGTTCACGAGGTATACCGTTTGGATGGGTCTGGTGTATATATAGCTGTTCTAGATACAGGTTTAGAACCTCAGTGGAGAGATTATTTCCCAGAGGATAGGATAGCATCTGAGTTTGGAGCTGCATTCCTAGGAGCTATGGCTACAGCTTACCAAGTTGCAGGAAAGGTTTTGAATAGAAACGCATGGGAAGCTGATACCAATGGTCATGGAATGCATGTCACTAGTACAATCATAGGTTTCAAAGTTTACAACTTCTACGTAGTTGACGGTGTTGCACCCGGGGTTAGGATTATACCTGTTAAAGTTCTTAGCAATGCTGGATGGGGATTCTCAACAGATGTAGCAGCAGGTATTATGTACATAGCGAACCTCTATAAGGCTGAGAAAGAGAGTAGAGGAGATGTTCTACCGCCGCCAGGTGTAGTAAACCCTGTGATAATCTCTATGAGCTTAGGAGGACCGGAACTTTCACCTCTAGAGAAAGCAGCTATAGATTACGCTATTAGTCAAGGGGTCTTCGTAGTAGCTGCTGCTGGAAATTATGGGGAGAAAGGGATGGCTTACCCAGGTGCTTACGAACCTGTTATATCTGTTGGTGCTGCAGGATGGGTCGGTGAGTGGTCTGGAGCTGGGTGGTGGAGATACTTAGATGTTCCAGAGAATCTCTTTGAACAGGTATATGTAACAGATTATAGCTCTAGAGCTGTAGATGGTCAAGATCTAGACGTTCTTGCACCAGGAAGCTGGATTGCAGGACCTTACACACCTTACGGTGCTGCACACCCACCGTACTGGGCTAAAGGAGTTCCAGGTCAGTACTATTTCCTCGGAGGAACATCTATGGCAACACCGCATGTAAGTGGTGTTCTAGCTCTACTACTCCAGCTAGATATGAGTGATGGGGAGATAGATCTTAACCAAACTCTTGCAGAGAAAATACTAGAGGAATCTGCTTACAAAATAACATGGTTTAAAGCAGAGGTATACGATCCTGTACAGGGTAAGATTGTAACCGTTACCTGGGATGTTAACGCTGTTGGGAATGGGTTAATACAAGCAGATAAAGCTGTTGAATACCTCATCAAAAACTTCCCTGAATACCTAAGTTAATCTTTTTATATCTACCTTCTCCCAGTTCTACCCCTCTTTATAGTAATGGATAACTTGTATATGTTGTACTTCCGTACCAAAGCTATTATAGCTATAGATAGTGTGTACAATGCTAACGATACTACTACAGGGTTTAGCCTTATACCCCAGGGTGTGTAGTTCAGTATCAAGCCTATCAAAGGTACAACAGCTAGCGATAACCCTATAGATAGTGCAACTCTTTCCAATGGTTTCAACTCTTTCTCTTCTGGGTAAAGAGCTTCTACCAAGACGTACCCCGGTAAGAATAAAGTGTATAGAGTTCCTAAGAAATATCTCAACGGGTTGAGGGTAGGTATGTAGCTGGATAAGTAGATAATAGCGATAGTTAAAATAGCTATAGATACAGCTGTCCAGAACCATAGGGTGTACTCTAGTCTAAGTACGTATTCAGCAAATGTTTTCGGCGGATATGGATCCTCCAGCACTACCCTACCCGATGCAATATCTCCGTATATCTTTCTAAGAGATTTCCAGAGATCCTCTCCACCTACTTTCCTCACACACTCTTCCAACGTGGTAACGTTATCCTTTTTCGTAGTCTACACCTCTACATCTATATATAGATGTGTCCATCTACCTGTGTAAACCCATAGATTTTTACCTGTATCGAAAACCCATAACTCGAAAACAAGAGCAATCTGTGTCTCGTTACCTACTCTATACACGGGTACAGCTATGGGGAACTTCTTCTCTTCTTCATTACCTAGAACAGTTCTCCATTCTACTAAGATAGGTTTTTGAGATGGTGTGGTTGTGTTCGGTAACGATCTATTCGTAGCTATTCTGTAAACTATTTTGAAATACGCTGGGTACCCTAGGTAGTTAGCTACATAGATACATAGTCTTAGGCTACTCCCGTTAACAATTCTCTTCGGGTACTCACCTATTCTACAATCTTCGTTGAGAAGACCTATAGCTGTGAAAGGTTCTGATACCATAGGTCTTAACGTAAGCGCTATACCTAGAGCTGAAGCTATTATCGATATAGCTAGTATTACAGCGAAAACTTCTTCATCTAGTACCAAATCTATCCCCTCACCAACCATCTCCTCCTGAGCTTAAACCATATGTAGAGGTATACCCTCGGGAGAAAGTAGTACACAGCTACTGGTATAGATACGAGGAAAGCTATTGTAATAGCTTTAGAGATAACTATAGATCTATACACATTATCAGCTATTTTCTCAAGCTCTAAAACCTCTACCTCTATATCGTTAAGAATATCTCTAGCTCTATCAATATCTCCACGCTCATAAAGCTCAACAACTTCATCTAACTTCCTAACAACATCTGTTACATTAACACCCTTCATATAGAGATTCTTCGCTTTATCGAGGATACCAGCTATACGTATATCCACATCGCTTAGCTTACTATCTACAGCAAAGAAATGAGATACTGATAGCAATACCAGGGTTAGCACAGCTACTGCAAAGCTTGTTGAAGACATTGCTATGCGAACACCTAGATCTAGGTGTATTGTAGAAGTATTAAAGTATTTCTAGGTTATAGACATAGCTTTGGGAAGTACTTCGAACCCTGTTTCTCGAAGAGTTTGAGCTACTATCGAGTATTTATAGGATAGAGCGTTGGAGTGTATAAAGGTTACAGCTGTTCTACGGTTCAACTGCTTCATCAATACATCTGCTAAAGCTAGACCTATAGATCTGTAGTAATCTTCTAACTTAGCTACGAAACCTTTAGCTTCACCTAACTTTATAATTCTACTCCTTCTCCACGTCTCGTAGTTGTAGAGAGCTTTAACCTCTTTACTCAAGATCAAGGTGTTTAAAGCTGCTAAAACATCTACTACTTTCCCAGAGATACAGTGTATATCTTCCCCAGGTATTTTTATGAATAGGTGTACCTCTGTAAACACGTTTCTGTTCTCTAAATCTCTAAGAAGTACTCCGTAGATAGTGCTAACAATAGTATCTAGTTCACGAGGATTAACAGCTGTTAGATCTACGTATAAAACCCTAGGACCGCCCCTACCTCCAACCCCCTCTCTTTCCTCTGAAGCGAAAATCTTTACATACATATCCTCTACAAGTTCTCTACGGAAACTCTTCTTCCAATGTATAGTTCTAGGGTTATCACCTGGCTGGTACTCGCGAACACCTATATATTCACCAGACTGTGCTTTCGCATAAAGTTTAGATAGATATATCTCTACCCTCCTCAACAATTTAGAAGCTATCGTTAAAGTAACCATATCTCTTCTTCTCTCCAAACCTTTATCTTCATAACTCTCAACATCTCTAGATATCTCTTCACCTCTACCATACCCAGGGTAGCCAAGCCCCTCTACACCACCGATACTCCCTACACCAGGTTTAGGTATACCTATAGATACCCGAAGTATTCTCGGTGTTGTTATATAGGATAGAAATCTCATTAGAATTGCCTCAGTTTTTCTTAGAAATGTAGATGTTCTAGCTATAACTGTGTAGCTAGTTGTATAAGGTCCGTGAACAACTCTAGCTAAACCTCTGATATCCTCTAGCAACACCTTTATATAGGTGTTGTGTACTCCTAGAAGTTCTCCTACTACAGGTATCCTTATGGAGATTCTATCCACAGCTACACCTTTAGCAACAACGTTATCATCTCTTAATATGGTGTAGTTGAACCTACCGCTAGTCTTTATGTTTATTAAGTAGTCTAGTTCTTCACCTAGGTAAACAGTTCTCCTAGTCTGTATAACCTCTACTTCTGCTCTACCAAGCCTTAGGTACTCCTTAGTGATAGTGATGAGTATAGCTATAGCTATAAAGGATAGAGGTATCAACGCGTTAGGGTTGACTATGTATATAGGGGTGAATAGAGCTAGAGTAAGAAGTGCTATACCTAAGGTATTACTTATAGAGTTGATGTAGAGTGTTAAGAAACCTAGCAAAGTTGTTGTAGATGCTGTAAATATCCCGGGTAAACCTCTACCTAGTGTATAGAGAGTTGCGAAACCTATAGACGATATAAATACGTGTACAGGTGCTCCAAGAGATGTTAAAGCTATCAATACTAGATATACTATTGCTGTTAAATCTACTCCTCTACCTGTAGCTACATCTATGGCTACAGCTATAACCATAGACAACGCTGTTAATATGTTTAGAACTCTACCTCTTCTCCAAAAATCTATAGACATAGATACCCACCAAAACTAGTAAAACCACAGCTATCGAGATATAGATAGGTGAAACACCTCTTGCTGTAACTAGGTA
>JAJHRF010000058.1 GCA_020832925.1 Desulfurococcaceae archaeon
ATCTCTAGATAGTTTAGAGTATCCCCAGGGACCTGTATCCAATACGTAGTATCTCTGGTTCACTGGTAGAACTATGTATATCGATAAAGTTAACAACATCAGCAAAGCTATCGATATAGGTAACACTATGTTAATGTTCTTCTGAGAGTATATCTTTGGCAATCTTCTTTGCCTCTTCTATATCTTGTCTATATCTAGAGTACAAATCTTTTTCTACAAGAACTAGGAATCTCCACAGCAACTCTTTTACATATGTACTCTTGATAACAGGGGTTAGAGCGTATCTATAGTGTTCTCTAAGAGTTTCACTATCGTGTGGAAGTCTAGAGAACTTCTTTACTACGCTATAGTATAGCTCTGCTATTCTAGAACCTAACCCTAGGATATAAGGTTTAACAGATGTTCTAATAGTTGTTGTTATCTCTACAGCTTTTCTAAAACTTCTTAACATGTTTGTAGCTATAGTCACTATGAATACCTTCTCGTACTCATTCACAACAGTTACCACTACAAGACCTAGGATAGGTAGGGATAAGAGTATAGATATATTGGCTACGGTTATCGATGCTGTGTAGATATAGATATCGTAGTAGTTCTGGATATCTCTAACAACAATCTTTACATCTTCTAGATAGATAGGCATGATATTTATAGATGTTGATATAACCTTCTCTTCCCCTGGCCCTAGGTATACTGTATAGGTATTCCTACCCCCTACATATATCGACGCTATTAGTGTAGCGTTATCTCTATTTACTAGAAATAGTGTAGCTTTTCCAAACAATGTTAACTGGGTAGAGCTAGTCTCTACCTCGATACGTGGATACCTAGGTTCTACGAAAACTGTTTTCTCGAAACATTTTGGAAGTGTTTTCTGTGTAGCGTTAACACATAGCTTAACAATGTTGATACCTGTACTAAAGATCGGTTTATCTACACGCAATGCTATGTGTATAGAGGTGGTATTCAGAACTATCTTCTTAATCGGTACTTCTGCTGTAGAGTTCTTCACATACAGGATACCTTCTACATAATCTTTACTATGTATAGCTATATCTATGTAATTACCTCTCTTCACTACTGAAGGTATCTCCAAAACTACTTCCGGATACCTATACATAACATTGATAAACCTGTACACCCTCACTTCTCTACCTAAGCACTGTACCTTGATAACTACGGCTATCCTATTGATCCCGGGGTTAACGTAGTTCTTTACCTGAGTTGTTGAAGGGGTTTTTAGAGATGTGTAGCAAGAACTATTTATACATGTAAACACGTTATAGCTGAAAGTAGTACCGCTAAGGATTAGCGAAGCTGTTCTAGGTATACAGCTATTGTTGAGGATATCTATTTCTATAGGTATAGCTTCCTCTGGTTCGTAGACCTTGTCCTCGATACGCAGAGATATATACCCTCTAAGCATTGCTACTCTGTACATCAGCATCTCTACTTCAGACCTCAGCTCGTCTAGGGTAAGCCTTATCTTTGTCGCGATAGCTGTAACAGCATCTCTATCTCTAGAGCAACTCTTTAACCTATTGACGTAGTCAGCTATACTGTCTATACCTATGTATAGTTCGTAAACATCTCTAGTATCGGAGTAGTTGCCTAGGGATAGAACTCTGTATAGCTTAATCAAAGTTTCGTATGTTTTCCTATGAGGATCTGCTAAAGCTGGAGCTATGTTTGTTTTCATCATCTTGTTAACTATATCTATAGCTTCCCCAGGGTTCGTATTGAGTAGGTTAAGGGTTTTCTCAAGAACAGCTAGAAGATATGTACAATCATCTACTTGTTTCCTAGACAGATTCTCTCCGTAGATATATGCGTAGAGTGTTGATGAAGCTAGAAGTAGCAAGGTTATAACTAAGAACTTCTTCATCTCGTCAACACCTCATATACTCTATAACCGACTATAGCTATGAATAAGAGTAGTAGAGCTATGTTGAGAAACCTTACCCTAGACGTAGGTATGCTAGGTCTTGTTATAGCATAGGATGTATAGTAGATCAATATATTTATAGCTACATAAGCATCAACTCTCTTCTCGTTCAACAGGTACAGAGCTGTTATCGCGATATCTGTCAACACTATGTATATCGTTATGAATATGTATAACCTATTCCTCAATCTTTCTCAACCTTAATAAAGATCTCTACACCGTCAGGTATAGATCTCCTATCTACAAGTTTTACACATCTAGCCCCTAAAACCCTGGATATCGTTGCCAAGGTTATAACTGTGTAAGGATCTAGAGGATATTTCATAAACTCGTTTAAAGAGCTACTTAAACCGATAACTGTAACTCTATACAATCCATCTTCATAAGATACACCAACATTTCTACATATAGAGAACTCGTCGATAAGTAAAGATCTAAGCATTCTCTCAACATCTTCGCCGCTCTCCACAGGTGCTGTTTCTGTATATTCTGTAGCTGGTATCTCTATAGGTATAGCTATGTATGGAGAACCCCCGGAAAACCCTATACCAGGATCAACATCTTCTAGACAAGGTGTTCTAGAGAAAACAGCTAAAGTTGTATCGCTTCTCCTAACTATCCATATCTTTGAATCTAGTAGATCTAGATCTTCGAGAGAACTTGTTAAAACGTTTACAAGATTTTTCGAGTAGTTTAACAAGAAGTTTGTTGTTGGGTCTTGAGGAGCTGTACTATACACAACCATTACACCACCAACTAGAGCTAGAGATATAGCTACCCCAAGCAACCCTGTATCCATTATCACAAAGCTGTAGACAGCTAGTAATATAGCTACTACAACTATGTTTATCCCTAGTACCAGCACTCTGTTTATCAAAGTAGTCTCACTACCACAGATCTTGTAACTATATCTAGAACTGCAATAGCTCTAGCATAAATAGGTTTCTTAGAGATATAGAAGATATTCCTAACGATATGTATCGTAAGTAGAACTGCGAATGTTGGGAGGTTTAGTTTTAGAGTTGGGTGTAGATGTATAGATGCGAATGATGTTATACCTACAGCTACACCTCTAACCCAGTTAAACTCTTCAGATAGGATAACAATAGATACTACTAGATCTAGTATCGATAAAGCTATGTATACCGAGGTATTCGGTGTGCCTATGGAGAGCCCTAGAATTATGCTGAAGAAGATAGCTATAGATGTAGATAACCTGAATATGTTGGAGAGTTTATCTGTATAACGAGGGAAAGAGATCATTATTGTTGTGAAAAGCGTTGCTATAGAAATGCTGTTTATAATTATCGTGTATATAGAGTTTTTCTCTATAGGTAGTACCATAGTTATTGATAGAGATAGAAACGCTATGCTATAGATAAGTACTGAAAACCAGTAGTTGATGAAATGAGATGAAAAGAACGAGAGATTAGCTATGACCAGCGCTACGATGGTAGATATAACAGTAAATAGAGGATCGCTATCGATCCTCATAGCTATACTGAATAGTGTTAGTATTGAGAAAAACCATAAACCTATATAACTAGGTAGATCTCTACCTCTATCCAAACCCTAGCCACCTCTATAGACATACTTAAACAAGTTCCTCAAGATCTTCAAATACCTAAATATATACTTATGTAAAACTATTGCCGAGATATAGGCTAAGAATATAGCTATAGCTATTACAACACTATACACTAGAGAACTACGGATAGCTAGTTCTAAACCTCTACTAAAGCTCTGTATTGATGCTATATCTAGTAGAGCTTTACTTAGAGTTTGAATTTCTTGGTAGGGATCTCCGTAGCTTATCAAAGATATCCTTGTGTATAGATATGTAGACCTACCTCCTACCTCTATCTCTACAGGTACCACAGTATACACTAGAACATTTTTCGAATTGTTTTTCTCGAAAACTATGTAAGAAATCTTAACGTTATCCACAGTTGTAGACCATGAAGAGACCACGGTGTATCTTTGTAGTGTTAAACATAGTTGCCATGTATGGAGTTTAACAAGTGTATCAACTACCTCTATATACCCTTGAATACTCTTGTTCTCGATCTCAGTAGAGATTCTGTAAACAGCTAATGCCCCTAGTACTTTTGTAAGCCATTCTTCGTAACCTGTATAGGCAAACCTTACCCTATCTGTTGATAGGTATTTACCGGGGTTCTCAACGAAATCCTCTACATACTCTATAACTATCTTTCTACTAACAGAAATGTTCTCGAAAAGTATCGCTGTACTGATTACTGTAGCTATAGTGAATACAAATACTATCGTTAGTAGTAGTACCCCTGCTACAGAACTCCATGTAGTTCTATACCTCGATACCCTCCTAGACACTATCTGTTGTAGAGATTTGAATCTACAGAGCTTACTGATTATGAGTAGCGCTGATGTTGTAGCTATAGCTGAGTATATTGCCGATGGTATGTAGCTGAGGGTATTGTAGATATTCTCGATACCGATATATCTAGAAACTAGAATAGCTAGTAGAATCTCTATGAAATTCCCTAGAAATCCTATAAAGAAACTTGTTAGAATAGCTATAGCTGTTACAGCTATTTTCTTCAAAAACTTTTCTCTACTGAACGTAATTATGTAGAGAACTATAGGTATAACAACTATTACAGAACCTATAGCTGTAATACCTCTACAAACAGATTCAATACTAAACCTAGCTACACCACTAGAAGTATCAATAACTACCTCTGTAAAACCAGGGTTCTCAATAACTTCTACACCTATTAAAAACTTTACCAGCTTCCCAATAATTCTTGAGAGTACCGGTGTTATCTTGTCTACCAAGCTTGTGGGTAGAGGGGTTATCAGTAGAGGTGTTAGTAGTGGTAGAACTTCTGCTAAAGAATTAAGATCGTAGACGAAGAGCATCACTGATATGAATAGAAAGGAGAAGCTTATACCTAGAAGTTGTACTCTGTACTCAAGGTCTAAAAAGCTGTAGATATATATAGCTATAGATAGAGAAGCTAGTGTTATAGATAGAAGTATTTTACTGAGTCTAACTCCGTAGGAAAAGCCTGCGTAACGGATAGACATGTAGAGAACTATGAATATCGTGAATAGAGAGAGTATGAGGTAGCTATACTCCTTGCTAACCATTAGCATAGCTATAGATTCGAAGAAATCTCTATAGAGAACTTCAGCTAAGAAACCTACGAGTATAGCGATGATGGAGAAACTGATCGATGATTTAACCATGTAGTCTCTGTAATCTGTATCTATAGCCATATATAGCAGCCTCTATACATAGGCAAAGAGCTCCCTACCTAGCTAACTCTAGATATCTAGAGATCGAAGAACACTAGGTCTACAGCTGTGTAGAGCACTAAGCTCTCTATTTATTATTATCTGCACCTCTTAATCGATGCTGATGATCATTATTTAGGTGTTGGTACGTTTTTCAACGTTTCTTCAACTATATCTTCTGGTGTTAAACCTTCTAATTCGTATTCTTCTCTAAGCTTGAATCTGTGGATAACTATTGATGGGAATACGTTTTTCACATCATCAGGTATTACATAGTCTCTACCATCCATCAAAGCTATTACCCTGCTTACCCCTAGCAAATGGATTGTAGCTCTATGTGAAGGTCCGTAGAGAACAGCTTTATGATTCCTAATATAGTTGACTAACCTAACCATGTAATCTAGTACATGTTCACTTACGTGGACTAGCTCAGGTATTTTTCTAGATATCAGTTCAACTCTTTTCACATCTGTAACCTGTTCAACAGGTACAGTTAATATGTAGTCAGATCTCTTAACAACTTCGAGCTCCTCCTCAGGAGGGTTATAAAGGCTTTTAGCGAGTACAGCAAATCTATCAGCTAAAGGCTCCAGGATTTCGAAAGCACCTCTAGTATATTTTATAGGTATCTGCGTAGCTATAACCATGAAAGGCTTAGGGAGCTCGTATGTAATTCCATCGATTGTTATCTCTAGCTCCTGCATAGCTTCTAGAAGAGCTGCTTGAGTTCTTGTAGGGGTTCTGTTAAGTTCATCGAATAACAGGATATTGGTGAAAATAGGTCCTTGAATAAATACTCTCTCACCTGTAGCTCTATAGATATGGAAACCGAGTATATCGCTTGGCACTATATCTGGATGCCCTTGGATACGTTTATACATACCTCCAATAGCTTTAGCTATAGCTTTAGCTAGAAATGTCTTACCTGTACCTGGAAAACCCTCTATAAGAACATGACCACCGGAGTAGAGTGTAGCTATACAGAGCTTAACGAGATCTTGTTTACCTACATAAACTTTCGAAATAGCTGAAACAACTTCTCTAACCTCTCTCGAAACCTCATCGAAATCCAGCTTCAGCTCTTCAACCACTAACCACACCTT
>JAJHRF010000025.1 GCA_020832925.1 Desulfurococcaceae archaeon
AACTTAAGTAGAGAAAGATTGAAAACAAGGTTTTCAGGTTTTGAAAAGTGTTGAAGAGTTTAGGTTAGCTATAGCTAGTTTACTAAATCTAGACACGATTATCAATGAGTTGAAGAAGCTTAGAGAAAATCTCCTAATCTTTGTTAAAGAGAATGAAAAGAAAACAACAGAAAATAGAGAGAACTGGAGGAGGTGCTCAGGAGATCTGAGGTAATTGAGAAGACGTTGCTTGAGCCTACAGAGATTTTGGAGAAGTATAGTAAGATTTTGGAGAATCTTAAGCAAAGAGTTTCTAGAGTTAAACTCGGGTTTGGTATGTTGATCGAAGCTATTGTTTCTAGGTTTGTTTATGAGGATTTGAATGATGTGTTTGTTTCTAGTGGTAGGAAGATTGTTTCTAGGAAGAGAGGTGCTTAGGTAGGTGGTGTTGAGGTTGATCTCTTTATCGAAACTGGTAGAGGTATCTATGTTTGTTGAAGTCGAGATTAGGGCTAGTTGTAGGTATGTAGATGAGTTTGTTAAGAAAGTTGAGGTTGTATAGAAAGTGTTTGGTAAACCTGTTGAACTGGTTCTAGCTGGTGTTGGTGTTGGGGGTGTGGTTTGGTTTTACGCTAGAAGTAGAGGTGTAGAGATCTATAGGTACTGAACCTCTAATACTTGTTCATTTGTATCGCTGGTTCTTGTCTAGAGCTTGGTTTGATCTACGGTTTTTATACCCTATACAACTTCTCTAACTCTGTGTAGAGGTTATGAAGAGCTCTAGATTTATTGTTAAAGCTCTTTTCAGGATTCTGCTTCAGGATTCTGTAGAGATGAATTTATTTAGCGGTAGAATTGTTAAATCTATCATCATGATCTCTAGAGGTTTTGAGCAGATCAGGAATTTCTATAATTCTAGAGAATTGAAACCATTTAGAGTAACACCTCTTGTATACTGTAGATCTGGTGCTCTTGCTAAAGGTTTTATCGAAGCTGGGGAGAATCTATGTTTCGAAATATCCTACGTATCTAACAACCTCTCAGAGATCCAGAACTTAACATCTGTAGATGATGAGATCAAGATATTCAACTCAAAAGCAAGAATAGAGGTTACGAATATAGAGGTTGTATCCCTGGATAACCTAACCATAGGTTTCAAAAACCCTAAAACACAGTTAATAAAAATGGTTTTCGAAACACCTACACTCCTATCAACAAAACTCATGACACCACCAATACCAGCTATACAGAGAAAAATATCTAGAACAAGAACACTCTACACATTATTCCCAAACCCAGCACATATATGTAGCTACTTAGCAAAACTATGGCTATCATCATTCCCAGAAACACCTCTAGTACTAATATATACACAAGAATGGACACCATACCTATTCGGAAGAATATGCGAAATAACAATAGCCCCCATAGACTACAACATAAAACCAATAACAATACAATACGACGAAAAAAGAAAAATAAGAGGATTCATAGGCTGGACAATAATGGATACAACACCAATAAAAAAGAAATACATAGAAAAACTAGACAAACTACTAGCACTAGCAAACTACCTAGGACTAGGAAAATCGAGAGGAATAGGCTTCGGAAAAGTAAAAATAACAACAATACAAAGAAAAACACAATAACAAACAAATCAACTTCTTGTTTAGGTGCACCTCAAGAGATATATCCTCGGAACATCTCCAGATTATCGTAAATCCCCTGCTCTACTATTAGAATATTTTTGCTATATTTTATAAATCGATATTTTTGTTTCAATCAATTCTCTAACTAATTCAGATACAATGTAGCTGTATTGCAAGATATATAAAGATTTTAAAAATTTTACTTGTTAAGTAGAGATTGTTTTCATTGGATTATCTCTACGTAGCGGTATAGATATAACTATCAATGTAGCCACATTGTTTTATGGCTATGTGCACTCTTACGATTTTATAATCATGATCTTAACCATGGTGTTAACTAGCTTATAAATTTATATACTCAACTCAATAAAAATATATTGTACACAATAACGAATCCACAATAGAAACCTCAAGAAAATAACACATCACGAGAATCCAATAAATGGAATTGAAAGCTAAAGAAGATAAAGTTAGCAAAACTGAAGATACAGGGGCTGATGAATCCAATAAATGGAATTGAAAGTATAAAGGTACACCAAGGCCTTTGGAGATGGAGATCCTCATACAGGAATCCAATAAATGGAATTGAAAGCTTTCGCGTTGTGGGCGAGCGCGATCTCGATGCCCTTGATTATGGCGGGAATCCAATAAATGGAATTGAAAGCTCGCTCGCCGTCACCCAGCCGACGAAACAAGAGCTTGCTGTCCACGGAATCCAATAAATGGAATTGAAAGACCCTGTTCCACAGCTCCTCAGACTCTCTCAGCGTCGGCATTTCAAGAATCCAATAAATGGAATTGAAAGTTAACAGTTATGGTTGCCTGCGAAGCTCTCTTAACCAAGCTCGAGAATCCAATAAATGGAATTGAAAGTATCTTACCGTTCTTATCCCTAACTATTATCTCTACCCATCCCTCGAATCCAATAAATGGAATTGAAAGGCTGTGAACACGGCTTTCAATGTGAAATAGCGGAAGTGGATTACCCTCAGAATCCAATAAATGGAATTGAAAGTACAGGTAGCTATAATAACGCCTGCCGCTATCACCTTGCTGTTGAAGAATCCAATAAATGGAATTGAAAGCTTCGTGTAAAGAGCTGGTTTTAGATTTTTAATACTGAAGAATGTTTGGGTAGGAGGCTAAGTAGGGGATGAGGTCTTGGATCGTATAAAAATTGTTTTGTTTTATGGTGTCCACTTCCCTGGGAATACTCTAACCATGACTAGGTCTAGGTCTTCTGCGGATACCTCTACTTCTTGTCCTCTAACTGGTTTCTTCAGCCCTACAACTACCAAGATATCATCTTCTCGCCATATATACAGCTCTGTACTAGGTGTTAGCTGTTTACCTAGGATCTCTGATAACACCTTAACTGTGGACTCGTGTCTAACATAGTTCAGAACCTCAGCATCTTTTACAAGCTCCTTAAGCTCATCTATGCTAACCCGCCTATAGTATAATGTTAGCTCCTTATAGCTGGGAAACATCGATGGCGCTATACCACCAACAAAAACTACTCGCTTCATTAGATGCTGCCTGAAATCAAAGTAAACAAGAGGCTTTATTAGAGCTATGTTCTAAAGCAAGCAAACAGGTTGATGAAGTCGCACCTCTAGAACTTCTCCAAAATCTCTTCACAGCATATCTACAGTAAAACATTATTCAAGTCGTGTAATCACTGCCTTCAACAACTGCAACAATTGAACTATGTTCTCAAGCCTTACGGAGCAGGTAGCAATGCTCAACTCAATCCACATTCTTGGGTCTACACGTAGTCCAAGACCTAATGATGCTACATCCAGGCACTTCATCATGTCTTGTATGATAGACAAAAGCTCTAAAGGCGTTTTCTTCATTTTCGCATATAATTCCAAGCTTATACTTGCTTTACTTAAGCAGTCCTTTAAATTAATTATAGAATGTTTAATGTCGCTGGGATCGTAACTGGCTCCACTAAGATAATCCTTTAACACCTCGTAATACTTCTCAACACAAGAAATAGCGTTTATGGCCTCTGATTTAAGGAAATCTTCAAAATTGCGTGAACTCACAGAACACACCTAAGGAGATTTCCCCTTAAAACAGCATATAACTTTTTTCGTTTTCTCATATGCAGACGTAAAAGATTGATTATTGAAAGAGTTATGAACCTTTGATTTCTACATAGCGAAACCCTATTCCTAATACTTTGCGTACATCAATGCTAAGTATATCTTCTACATCCCCGAGAGCAAACAAACACTACACATACACCTCGTATTGATCTTGAAGAGCCGACTGCTTGAAGCTTGTATTTATGTTCAGTTTTGAGTTAGTTAAGGGTTAGTAATTCAAGTTGTCAATGATTTAGAGGCAAAGCTTTTGATAATCTCTGGAACTCTGCTAAGCTTAACCATGTAAGTGAATGAAACGCTCATGAAAGCTCCTCCAAAACCTTCTCCGCCTCCTTCCTCTCAGTATATTTTAATATCATGTTCAAGTTCTTGTGGCCTGTTATAGCTGCTATGATTGATGGTGATACCCCCTTCCTCAGCATATAGGTTATGAATGCATACCTCAAGGAATGGGCGTTTATCCCCAGCTTTCTGTGCAGGTACTTATTCACATTAGCCCTGATGACATCCTTGTCCTTGTCTAGAAGCCTGAAGCATGGTGTGAGATCATCTTCAACAATCTCCTTCGGGATTACCATGAGCCTGTAGTCCTCTTTCTTGTGCTTCTCCACACGCACATAGATCCTAACTTTAGAGGCTCTGAGAAACTCTCTAAACACCTCAATTGCTTCGCCAATCCTTGAACCATTCCTAAGAGCAATTAAAGCTATTGTTGCATAGCACTTTGTGAAGCCCTTGCCCTCAACTTGCAACAACCTTGACAATTCTCGATAAGCCTTCTCGTAATCAACGTTGTAATCCCATGAGCCGGGCTGCTTCTCACCAAGCTTTCGAGGCATGTGAACCGCCTAAGCTTTCTCGCTTATGTCCCTAAGCGAGAAACAGAGCTATAAACGCACCTGCTTCAGCTAGTCTACATCGCCTTGCGTAAGCGAGAAAGAGACCTGCAGGCAACCGTGAGAAATTGAAAGCTAAGATTTTAGAGGAGATTATTAAGTACTTTGAGCGGGGCTCAAGAGCATGAAAGGAGATGCCAAGGTTTGTAGTAAAGATGGAGAATTTTTATGGATACGCTGTGTTTTGAGTATGAGAATGTAGAGGTAATGTCTAGTCTGTTTTCCTTACTATTCCAGTCTTGCTTAGGACTAAGTTGATTATTTTCTCGATCTCGTCTATCGGTGGTAGGCATGTGTAGTCGTCTACGAATATCTCTATGTATAGCGATAGGCTATTATTCGTGTTGAGAACCTTGGCATTAACCTCTGATATGTCGCAGCCTAGTGAATCCTCTAGATCCTCCAAAGCATCTGCAACTTCATCATCTCCTAAAGCTTTTTCTAGCTTATTCTTAACTTCTTCATATTTATCTCCAAGCTTATCCTTGAAGCCTACGAGACTTTCAATTTCCAGCCATCCACACTCTCTACATATCTCAACCCCGTCACGCCTTATACGCACTCCGACATGTAGAGTAGCACTAGATATGTTAGAGACCTTCTCGCTATAGACAGAAGCTGCAAAGTGTGCGGTCATACCAATACAGTTGCCCTCATCATCAAGAACAGGATCTACAAACTCTATAATGAATCCCTTGTCTAGAAACCCCAGATCCTTAACCAAGTGTCTGAACACCTTGTAGAAACCACCTGCGATGAAAAGAACTCTTAAAAGAGCTAAAGAGGCCAGCCTATCCCTAGGCACATCATTAAAGACCTTGCCTAAACCCTCAACATCCTCCTTAACAACCATCTTTAAGAACGAAAGATTAGACAAACAAATATTGACAATTTCATCAACACTTAAACCAAGCTCCTTAGCAACTTCAACCAGATTCCTATAAATACTCTCATCAACCCTAATAGTTGGGGGCACGCAACAGCACCTAGCAGAGCTAAACATGCTGGAAGTAATATGTTTATGTGAGTAAAACGCTGCAATTATACCATTGCAAATATTTTGAAGACGAGAGGCTCAAAACATTGATAAAAAGTTTAAGGTAATACGCTTTGCATATGATTTTAAGTGCTGCTCAGCCTCATATATAGGGTAAAGCTCTGTAAACGCTCTGCTAGCTGGTACAGGAAATCTATCAATAACTACAGCCTTTAGTATCGAGTATAGCTTCTTCCCCTCATCACTAGTCAAATTGAGAATGCCGTTTGGGAAGAGCCCGCGAAACAGATTTTTTACAAAATCATCTAAATACCAATCACTTTTCTCATCAACAATGTTGGGCAATGGAATATCAAATCTTGCAACAGTTGAAGCATTAGAAATAATGCTTCCAGCATAAAAATACCTCAGCTCTGGCCTCAAAACAGTGAATGCTGAGAACGTAGCTCTTATAGCATCTTCAAGCATCCTTTCCTCTCCTTCGATATCCCTCTCCTCTCCTCTAATATTCCTCTCCTCCTCTCTAAGAGGCTTAACAACTTTACCCATAGGATAAATAGCGAAGACATGCCCATCCTTAGTAAACTTAAATATCTCGAGGAATTTGTCATCATGAGGAACTCTATAAACCCTCTTAACGCAGCCTATGACATCCTTTAGCATATCGTAGGACACTTTTTGTTGCTTAACTCGTAAAGCCCCTCAATATTGCTGCTCACAAGTTTTGCATATATGTAGAGTGGGGATATAGGACCGTCAAACGCTATTAAACCTTTGCTACAACTGCTCTTCTTCAATAAATATAGAACTCCTACCTCAAGAACTCTCATAATAACTCTTGCCTGATCCCGTGCTTTTGCTCTTACACGTCCAGTGCTAATCAAGTCCTGCTTCTCGATTATTCTTTTATCAGTACCAAAACTCACGGCTGTATCTAACCACAACCAAGGGGCGGGGCCCTGCTGAGCAGGTAATTTGTCAAAAAGGGGCTTCAACTTATTAAGTTTTAGTCCTTGTGGTTTGCCTTTAAAGTCCGGGTCCAGTTCTGTTATCGCACTGTAGGGTAATGCTAAGAAAGTTAAGATCACAATATTCTCTGTAGGCCTTACCTCTCCATTCTCACCACGTTCAAATACACCTGCGCCACATGTAACTAGATGTATGGGCGCTTCAATACCTTTAACCTGTATCTTCGCAATGGGTCTGGTTTCAACAACACCATCTATGAAGTACCTAAACCTAGCTTCTAACTCCCTAGCCTCGCTATAATCAACCTTTGCTATGCCTCCCTCAGCCAACATCTCTACATTCTCTGAAGCTGTTGGTATGTCCTCTGCTACCTCCTCTGCTACCTCTGAGTGAATGAAAGCCCCCTCGTAAACCTGATTTAGTTTTCGCAGGTACTCTGCTAGTTCACTAAGACCCCCCACCTCTGGGTAAACTAGCGGCATGTCAAAGACCCTTTAGTACCTTCCACACTCCCTCATAACATCATTAAGAGGTGGTGGGAACATCAATATTAGTGGCTGCAGGTGAATGGGGTGATACACTAAAACCTCGCCCTTGCCAAGCCTCTCAGCAACAGCCTTAAGCTCACCAAATATTCTGTAACTCCTGTCCTCTAATTCTGTAGGTGAGCTTCTACCAATTACCAATGTCCCGGTATTCCCTAGAACCTGCCCATCTATATCACTTGGGAACTGCTCAGCACCAAACAACGAGACGCGCAGGTCTCTTCCTCTAGCCGCTATCTCGATAAGAGATGCCTTTATAGGTGTTCTTGTTCTAGGAGCATACTTATTCAGCTCATCAACAATAATGATGTACGCTCTATCAATACCTTGCCTCTGCTTCTCTTCAGCATCCTTCAGCACTTCATTTATTACTGAGGTTAAAATGACCCGCTTCTCGATCTCGCTTAAACCATATAGTTGAACAATATTAATGCCTTTTATAAAGCTTTCAGCACGTATAGGGCTACTGGAAGGTTTGTCAAGGCTCAGTATATGCTTGGCTCTTGTGATAAAACCATCTAATCGTCTAATCAAGGCAGCAACTGTTTGACGGTGTGCTGAAACCTGTTGCTTGATGTTCTGACACCCTTGAATAATATCACGCCTTGGAGGCGGAGTTTTGGTGGCACACTCGACTTGCAGCAACTCGAGAAGAATCTTTAAATCGTTGAAGCTCCAACCCTTCTCTTTGGCCACGGAGTACACCTTAGCCAATAGATTTATCTGAAGAATTGAAGCTTCATCCTCTTCTTCAAACAGCCCTGCTACAAGACCATCAACTCCCAGGTCTAGCAATCCATATTCGTAAATCTGTGGATTTAACATGAACTCCTCATTGTTTTTGTAAGGATCATCACGATAAGTAAAGTACATAATATTGTTTCTATAGTTATGAATGGCGTCGAAGAGGTGACTATACATCTTCTTGTACATATCTAATACCTCTTGGTTAATTCCTCTTCTTTTACCCCAATCATCTATACATACATCAACGTCTTCTTTATCCGGAATTCTATGAAGACCAAGGAAATCTAGGCGCTTAACATTGAATGCAATTATACGTATATCTAGGTTTGTTCGCTCCATGTATTCAAGCAGCGAGTACACTAGGAACCGTAGATAACTTGTCTTTGCTGCTAAACCTGAAATTCCACCCACATTTAGATGTGCTCCTTCAGGGCCCAGCAAGAAATGTAATATGCAGGTAGGGGTTCTACACCTTTTAGAAACCCTGCTATGACTCGCTTTCTCTCTTCTGGTATTAGAGATCTCCATAGCTCTTCAATATCATTTTTCTCAGGAACCTTAATTGCATATGCTTGTTCTAATGGAAGGTTCTTTAACCTTAGTAGAATGTTTATGGTTGCTTTACGTAGGGCCTTAATCTTTGTGGGAGCTTCTAGTTCAGATGCTGGTGATAGGGTTGTGCTAAGAGCTGCTAGCTCAAATCTATCAAGTAATGAAAGCACTTCAATACCTGTAATAACGCCTATGGCTATGGGATCGCCCTTATGAGTAACTATTGTGGCCACATCCCCTTCCTTAACGCTGTCATCAACTAAATTTGCATAAAGTCTTAAAGCTTTAATGGGGGTCTCCCTGGATATTGCGACGTAACCTGCATACCCCTGTTTAGCCATGTCTCATCACCTATTCGATAACCTTTAAGACTCCTTTAACATAGGCGTCAAGATCTATTTTAAGACCTTGTGTTCTTGCTAGCCAGAGAATCATGCTTGCAACTTCATGTCTTAATATAAAGCTCCTCAAGTTTTCATCAACGGACTCTATAACTGCTGGTGGCAGCAACTGCTCATAGCTAGGCTTTCCCGAGTTCATAACCAATCTTCTTAATTTCATCAGCTAAGCTCACTATTTTTGTGCTTAATGATTGAAGAATTGGTAATGCTAGTCCTAGGAATGTTTCTTTGAGCTTATTATAAACTATGTTGTATACCTCTTGAGCATTCTGAGATGTGGCCTTCTCTCCAAGCTCTATTACTATGAAGCCATTATCAAGAGCTAATTTTCTTGCGGGGTCAGACAGGCTCTTAACAACGAGAATCCTTAGATGAGGAAGTTGATATAGTTGTAGAATTCGGCCAAATTCATGATCTAAAACATGCCTATCCACATCCCTATCCCAATTCTTACATGATACGTAGACTGTGAATAACGCATTACCGATTTTCTTGGAGGCCCAAATATCAACCTCTACATATCCTCCTCTAGCAGGTAACAGTGCATTTACCTGAACCTTAAATCCGAAGCTCTCAAATACCTTAGTAACAATAGTTTCGAGAATTTCACGAGAGAGCAGAACATTTTCCGGTATAAAGCTTTTGCTTTCAGTCTTTACCTCCCTCTCCTTAGAAACCTGTGTAGGTGCTTGAACAATTGATACAGTTTGCTGCGATACTATTTGTAGAGATGCCGTTAAGCGTTGAATATACGTATCTACATAAGGTGCTGGAACAATAATGCCATAGCCAATAGGTTCAGGTATCACTATCACAAAGAGACATAAATCGATGAACTCCTTAAAAGATACATCAAACTTCTTTAAGTATAGGTAGCCTTCCCTTGAACTGAAGTTATCATGACTTAGTACTATATAGAAGGAACCCGCACGAGTCTTGTTTACAGTATTTGTACTTAACGAAAGTAAGGCTTGAAATACCTTTATCTTATTACTAACAGCCTGAATAATGGAACCAGCTCTTCTTGTTATGAATGTGTGAAGAGCTCCTCTAAAAACATTATATAGCTTATACTCTAGTTCTTCAGCAAGCTCTCTTCCAAGTTGCATCCTTTCAACTAATTTCACAAAATCATTCAATACATTCATAGCTTCTTCATACTCCTTACTACTTAATCGTTGCCTCAGAAAATCACCAACATACTTAGCAACATCTTTCAATTCCTTGAAGTATATAAATAGAATTGCTAAATATATGGCTAAGATTTTTACAGGGCTCTTCAAGTATTTCTTACTTCGAAGTGTCTGTATCACGTTCTGTATCACATTTTGCGGTGCTAATGTAGTAGATGACATTACAACAAGCACCTCAGCAAATTCTAAACTTTATTAGGTGTACAAAATGTATTATATTAATAGTCTCAATTCTTTACATTCCTTACCCAAATTAGTTACGGCATTAGTTAAGTGCTAAATTACTTGCACTAATCCGGCCCCGCAGAACCTATCCATTTCGCTAAAGAACTTGGTGAAGTCTAGTGCTATGTATGGACCCCAGCACTTTCGTCTCTTTTCCTTTAGCTTTCTATTTCCTGTTGTTCTGATTAGCCACATCTTTAGCTCTCCACTTCTAGCTCTATTCTCTATCCATGGATCTTTAGAGAATCCTATATCTCTACACTCCTCTGGTAATTCGTTTGGTGAAGGTCCTGTGTATACTGCTTTTACGTATCCTCTCGAAACTAATTTATTTAGGACTCTATCTGCTGCATCTTGATCAGATGTTTTTAGGTCTTGATATGTGACAATAGTTCTTCCTTCACGCTTTAGCTGCTCAATCTTCTTAACTAGGCTTTCAGCTCTTCTTGGCACTTTCCTCATTGTTAAATCTAGGAATGTCATGTAGTAGAATGCTTGTGTGCATACATGTTTGAGGAACTCTGCAACTCTTCCCTTAACTACGTCAGGAGGTAGCATACTTGTTAAAGCCTTGATTACATCCCTGTTTTGAAGAGCTTCAAGAGCTAATCTGGCTATTACCATGCCTACGGATGGGTATATAATGATTCTTGGTTTCGGAATTGCTACGGCTCCGGAAACTATGTGTACATAGCCTCTAAAGCCAAGTAGGTAACGGTAGAAAAGGTCTTCAACTCCTTGTATAGGTTTGCCTAAAACGTAAGAGGCAATCTTTGATAGCTGATCATCGTAAGCAAGCTCTATAACAGTAAAACCTCTACGCTCCTCAACAACCTTCATGTACGCGTTTGGAGGCGTCTGAATACCCATAGCATTGAGTACTATGAATAGGTTTGCAATTCTTAAAGCCTCTATCTCCTCTGCAACATCTTTACCTATCTTCTTGATAGCCTCTTTTACTACAAGCTCTCTAGACCTCTCCCTAAGGAAGATTAAGGCCTGCTTTACAGCACTCCTAATACTCCTAAGCCTCTTGAAGCTTAGCATTTCAACGAGCTGCTTATGGATGCTCTCCTCAAGCTCCTTATACACCTTCTCTGCAACACTCTCATTAAAAGCTTGCTGAAGAGTATACTTAACATTAATCTCCTTATCCCTTGTCACATACTCCTCGACGCAGTGCCCTGAGCCTGATGCACACCTCCCTCGCTCAATCCAGTACATATACTCAAAGTATAGGTAAGGTATGAGAGCAACTCTATAGGGAAGCTCACGAGAAACCAGCTTCTTTACAACATTACGAAGAGCCTTAGTCGGGGTCTCACCAGGTATCCTAATGACTCGAGAGGAGCCCTCAGTACTTGCTGACGATATGACCGAGTTCGCAATGTTACTGACAAGGCATGGTGTTAAAATGATGTAGTTTGAGCCTAATTCAATTGCTAACCCACTATCAATAAGAGCGTGTAGAAACCTATTAACATCGTCAACGCTTAAGCCTAACTTCTGAACACAAGCAGTGCGCAGAAACTTTTTGCTCAATATTGCTACCCCGCTAATACTAGGTTGCAATCCTGAGGACTTCAGTTCTTGGATAATTCTCGAGAGCTCTATGACGTTGGGAACAAGATCTGCTGGTATAGCATTAAGCTTGATGTACTCTCTGCATGAACTTATAAAGACCTCTAGGTACTGCCTAATAACCTCCTCCAAGAAAGCTATTCTATCACTAGCTTTAAGACCTATGCCACGTGCAAGCACCTCCTCAATAAACCTCTTACCATCTTCAAAAGCCTGGTAAAGCTCCTCACCCCTACCAACAAAATACCTACCAAAAGCTCGAGATGCATAGAAATACTTAACAAACTTACTCAATACAGCATCCCTAGCACTACCAACATCAGCAAAATCCTGAAAACCCCACTCAACAAATAGATATATTGCTGCTAAATACACTCCCCAAGCCTTAGCACGGCCATCCCTAACAAGATCGCTAATCCACGAAACATCAACAATACTCAAAACAAAACACCAAAACAATGTATATATACCACAAATAAAAATGTTGAATCACAACAACTATATTAGAGCGATTCAAAATAGGCTCTTAAAGTAAAGCACGATTTTATCCCATGAGCCAGATTTGCGACTTAGAGAGATTGAAGCATTTATGATAAGTGATTTGATTATTAACATATAATCGAATTGTGGGATAGTTTATCTGTTCGAAAATGTTTTAGGTGAACTTTACGCTTTCTCCGCCATGCATTGTTCTTCTCTTTCTAATAGCTACCTTAACTGTAAGACCACCTCTTATTATAGGACCTGTTATGTACGCTACACCTTCTGGAAGTCTCTGAATATCTTCGAGCTCCTCCTTTGTTAAGGGTGCAAACTGCTTTATGTACTCAAGGTCTGTTCCTTTAAGCCTAAAGATTATGTGAGTATTGACAATGTTTAAAGCATCTGTATGTAGGCCTGCAGGTCTTTGTGATATTAGCATAACCCCAGTGCCCCAGTGCCTAGCACCTCTAATGAAATCCCTAATGATGAGAGATGATGGTGTTTCATCTCGTGTTACATAGTTATGCGCTTCCTCAATTACTACAAGTAGTGGTGGTATCAGGTTCTGTTTTCTTCCTTCAGCAATTTTGCTTAATATTGTTGCAACGACCAGACTCCTGTTAGAAGCATCAACATTAGTTAAATCAATGATTGTTAAGTGACCAGGCTTTATAACGTTTTTGATATCAAATCCTTGACCAATTATCCCCCTGCTCAATAATGCCTCTAACTTCCATCGAAGCCCATCGATTGTCGCTGTTGAGTATCCTCTATTCCTACCTATAAGGTAAAGCCTTTTCCTTGCACCCTTCTGTGTTGGAACATCGATTAAGAGCCATTTTAGTGCACCAAGCCCTTTAAACCCGTGGCTAACAGCTTCAGTGTATGCGTCCTTCAAGAGGTTTAGTTGCGCATCAGTAATGCCTAAAGATAGCAATATTTGTGGAGCTTTCATAATGTCCTCGAAATCTAGAGTTATATTTGAGCCTGGCACAAGATGTATAATATTGATGCCTTTACCGCCATCAGCAGCTTTAGACATTGAGAGATACTCGCCCATATGATCGAAGACTACTACTGGTACACCCCTGCTTGTAACCTCTTCAATAATTACTCCAGCAGCATAACTCTTACCACTCCCAGTTTGACCAAAGATTGCTATATGACCAGACAACATTTTGTTAAGATCTAAACACACATCAATATCTTTATTTGCGTAGAGCTTGCCAATACATATGCTATTACTCCGATCACTAGAGAAGCCTAAAATCATTGACAAAAGATCTAGGTATCGCTTTACAATAGGACTTGTATCGGTGGGTGGAGTATCTACAGACAAAATATTATTGCCTATAACTTTATACAACAACTTGACCTTAGCGTAAACCTTGAAATATTCAGGTCTGCTTAAGGCTCCTTTTATTATCTGTTCTGCCTCTATGCCTGACCTCAACATCTCTTCTCTTGAAAAACTTTTTAATGCTATTGTCTGATTGTTTATGTCTATTACTTGCCCTATAAATATTGTATCCTTCCTCTTAGCATCGGTTATCACTACAAATTCATCTTTTTTAACCTTGTCTATGTCTCGTAGGACTGCCCAACAATAAAAGGTGTTGGGCATCTCAGGTTCTGGTGATACAAATCCTAAGATTTCATCTTGCGTAGTCATAGCATTACACCCTCTGTTCTTGTATCTCTATAACCCCCTTCTTTTCTTTTTCCCAATTTCATATATCCCCAAGCCTGGTAAATACGTGAAGAGCACAATATCGTTCGATACACCAAGTTTTTGCTGTATCCTCCTGAGATTGTAAAGAATGTCATAAAGTTCTGACGCTATATCTCTCTCTATAATCTCCTTCTTTTCCTTTACAAGCTTGCCTATATACTCATCAACAAGTTGAATGGGTCTTAGCGTATATATTTTAATACCACTCTCTTCTCTAGCCTCTATATTTGTATGTTTTTCGCTAACCTCTACCAATTTATAGAGAAGACTAATTACCTGTTTCTGCATTTCTTCATCCATATCCTTTGGAAATATTACGTCTAATTGCAAAGGTAATGAATAATACGTATATGCATGATGAAAGATGTAATAAGAATGAATGGAGAGTTCTTCAGGTAAGCTTATCTCAAGCTTTTTGCATTCCTCCACAAGAGTCTTCAAAACTCTATGCTTCTTAAAAGGTCCTATTATTACTCCTTTAATCCTATCACTAAGAGATGCCAAGAGAACTTGGTCCGGTGCATCATAATAAGCATTTAATTCTGCTTGTAAGGTTTTGTCCTTAGACCTCTTAATAGCTCCCACTAATACCACATTCCTGCTATAACGCACAATATTATAAATATCTAGGAATTGTATCAATAATCTCCTTTTCTTATCAATAATGTACTCAGCTAACTTAGGAGGCCAACCATTGAAATATGATGAGCCTGGATATATGTCTGGGTCTAAATGCTCAAGTATGATAGAGCCATCAATCAAGGTTATTGCAATGTCATTAGATGAAGCCTTTCGTTTTGCCGCGAATAAAGCCTGTTGTATCATTTCATGCCTGAACTCTATTAAATCATAGTCAGCAAGTTTTCGTGCAAATATCTGAGCAATATCGAATCCCAGCCCTTTCAATACTATCGGATTTTGTACAAATGGTGTTCTTAATTTCTCAACCAATATCTCTGCTGTGCCACCTTCCTTTAAGTGTTCAGGCTCTACTATTACTTCTTCCCATTCCATATCTACGCTATTGTCTGAACCTAATTGAAAAGGTGCAATACATAGTGCTCTTAACCTAGCACTGACCCTAATAATGCCACCATCCCATACCTGTGCATGTGTTCTTAATACTTCACTACTTTCATCAGCAGCGGCGCCTCCTACCTCTATTCCGCTTACTTCTACAGGGCTCCATACTTTACCATTCTTCTTCACATATTCTAGGAGTTCGAATGCTGCTAAGGCGTTGGATGTTATACTATTTATTGTGATTAAAGTTTCCTGCTCACCTTTACTAAAGAAGTCCTCTAAGGTTTTTTGCTTCTCAGAGAAAGTATATACTCCTCTGCCTACTCTTTTAGCTAGACCCTTAAGTACTAAGCGTTCAAGTGCTTTTCTAATAGATTCTCGTGTAGTATAAATTCCTTTATGCGATAAAATATCGTAAATAGCATCAATAGTTAAGGGTATACCAGCTCTCCTTAAAATATCAAGTATTACTGCTTCTAATAAACCTTTTTTAGAACCTTTAGACGACTGCATTGCTAGCGACACCGCTTCACTTACGTACTGGACTCCGGAATCCAAATAATAAGTTTTCTTCCTCGAGTATTTCTTATATTAGTTCAATGACTTTTATAAGAAATTTAAGCCAGTCCATAACATATATATCTTGGACTAGTCGAGAAAGGCGATTACATTTGCTTAAATTGCTATTGCAATTACTTAATATAAAATGTGATGATACTGAGAAGCAAAAACCATTTGTTGCAAGGTTCTGCATATTTAAGATTTTTGCAGAGCATGCACTACCTCGCGGAAGCTTATGCCTATCGTATGAGGAGATAAGGAAAGTTTATGGAAAGGGACAGAAAGGATATTTAAAGAATGTTCTAAGCTTCCTAAAAGAAAGAGGTTTTATAAGGGAGATAGATAATAACATTTGCTTAACTGAATCGGGGATGATCCTTGCATATCACGATCCTCCATGTCCAACACTATTTTTGGCAGGTGCTAATACTGCTTTGAGAGTTGCTGTTGATAGTGGTATAAGGCCTTTGAACTGGCTTTTATCGGCTGGTAGATACTGGCGCTATGGTAGCTTTACTATAGACAAAGATATTGAGCTTGCAAAGAGTTTGCAGGGTCTACTCTTCCTCGATTCCGGTGCACAACAGTTCTACTCTGAGTTCAATGGCTTTGACTACCCCTACACAGCTAGGCAATACCTTGACTTCGCATTAAGTATAGGCGTAAACTTTATAGCTACGCTAGACCTTCCACTAGATATTCTCGTTCCTAGAGGGCTTAGCGTAAAGGAGGGTATAAAGAAAACTGTGGAGCATGGTGTAGAAGTTGTTTCATTAGCAGAGCAATTAGGCATACTCAACAAGGTTGTTCCAGTACTACAGGGATATGATGACGCATCACAGTGGCTGGAATGTCTAGACCTCTACAAACAGCACGGCATAACACCACAGTGCTTTAGTTACTGGGGAATCGGAAGCCTGTGTATGGCTCGAAGTACAAGGCTTGTAGAGAGTGTTGTAGAAGAAATTAGAAAGGCTCTGGGTAACGATGCAAAGATACATGTCTTCGGGATATCGATGAACTCCCTAAGGAAGGTTTTCAACTTAATCAATAGCTACGACACATCTGCATGGGTCTACTGGTCAAAAATAGACGGAGCAGTACTAATATGGAGCCCTAGGAGAAAGGCATTCATACACTTACAAGCAAGAGATGGGTATAGATACCCAACAGAAGACTTGATGGAGGTAAACCTAAGAAGTATACTAGAAATGCACAGGGATCTCTGTATGAATAATCAGCATGAATAATCAGCTCACGCAATCGAAAATACGGAATCCCTTAGGCAATCAGCATTAGAATCGCTAAACTCATTGATTAAGGTACCTGAAAATGAGCTTAATGATGTTGGAGAGCCCGTAATTGTTAAGCCTGTTCGAGGCGAGGATTTATATCTATGATGGTATCGAGAGAGTATCCTGCACCAGGATCAAGATTTCGATGATGTACACGTGCACTGAAGCTAAAGCCATTATTACAATTTGTACGTAGCTTAAACCAATTTGTTATGGTTTCCGGCGTCAGACTAAATAAAAGTAACTATAAAAGATCTAATTTAGCTAGCAAGGTTTTTGCTGATGATGACGTTACAAAGATATGCTTCTACGGCTTAGAAACAGTTGCCCCCACGCCCATACTTTCATGGAGCAACGCTGATGTGATTAGGTTTCTACAGACACACTGTAGATGAGATGGGAAAAGCTATGACTACTTATTAAATCTTTATGGGCTTAATAACTTTGATTAAAGACTCGTGGATAACATACCCATTACTGTAAGGTTTAGTTGCTGGGCGTGCACAGTCATAAGGAAGAGAGAAGATGCCAATACCGTAAACCTTGCTAAAAGCAAAGCGACTGCTGATTCAAGTAGCTAAGAAGGGCCCTAGGTATAGGGAGTGGAAGGACAATAGATTAGGTAAGCTAAATATTGAGGGCAGGAAAAAAGTAGCAGAAATATTCTTACAGGCACTACAAAAAGTTCCTGAAGCCTTTGGGTACAACATAAAGAGGTTGGAAGAATGCTTGAAGACAGCATTAAACAATTATAGTAGTGCTCAACAGGTATGCAAGGACCTATTCTAAATATGCAATGCAGTAAAGTCTAAGTAGGGTTCTAAAATCGAGACACAACCTGTTTTAACTAAGTAGATTCTTGAGAAACATGGATATAGCAAGGGTTTCAGGAAGCCTTAGCTCTAACTTTTTATCTCGATGCAACTCTTTAGTAACAGCATTTAATCCATTGACAAGAGCCTCTAGAAACTCTATCCAAGCATACTTAAGCCTATTCTTATCAGCTGTAAGTAGCTTGAGAGGGTCAGTAAATGTAGCTACACGTTCAAATAATTGCCATGATATGCCCAACTTCATGAGTATACCATTCCAAGCTTTCCATATTGGTGAAAGCCAATACCTCTTATACAACCACATAGCATTATCCTTACGATCATTAGGATTCTCTATATAGTATAGCTGCCGCTCTTTCTCCTCGACGCACCTCCTGAACTCATCAATGTTAGGTATAGGTACGTACTCTAGGTATACAACCTCCTCATAGTCACTCATAACAGTCACTACAACTATGAAAACCGATACCGCACTTATAAATTATAGCTTTAGTATTGAGAACAACTCTCACTATGCTTCCTCCTTCATCAACCTAGGACTAACAAAGATCCGTTTACTACACAGCTGAATCTAATAAATGGAATTGAAAGTAATATGGATGAGAAGCTGTCATACAATTGCGCTGTACTGTGGCTCTTGATTCCGAATATCAGTTTCTCATAATCCTTTTTAGTGTTTGCTGAAAGATGTGTTGAGTCTTCAGTAATGCGTGGAGGTTCTATGGATTCAAGTAGCTTTTTCTTCTTAATGTCCCTCAGCTCAGAACATGATTGACCTAAACCACTACTACTTTCTGGCGAGAGTTTAAGAGATGCAACGGTATTTACGTATTGTTGAACAAGTATTGACCTTTCAATACCTTTGATCATTTCTGTATAATCTTTGCTTTTTCAATCAACAAATGATTGCGTTACCAACATGATGTAAGGCTCAACATACTTGCTCAGCTCATGTTCCCATTTATAAAAGAGTTCGTACAGCATACATACTACGTTGGTTATGGTTATAAAGGGTTCGTGACCTATTTTCTCTACTTTGACTAGGCCTAATATGTTCTTCAATAACTCACAAATTAAAACGTTACTGTCTACAAATTATGGCATGTTTCATCAAGTAAATAAGTTTTCGCTTTTAAACATTTTATAACAAAGTTAGCTTGTTTCAGATTTCGACTCAAAAATTTATTAATTCAATCTTAATTAAGATTTTGGATATGGTTATAGCTAGACTAGCTCTGAGAGGTGGTGGTAGTGGATGTGATTAGGATTGTAGTAGAGGTTGTTGTATTCATCTACATAGCCTCTTTCTTTCTATACATTGTTAGGCTTATTAAAGGTCCTACTCTTTTTGATAAAGTTTTAGCTGTTGATGCTTTTAGTTACGATCTTATGGTGTTCATGGCTTTAATTGCTATCTATACTGGGAATCCCTATATGGCTTCACCTATGGTTTTAGTTGCTCTATGGGCATTTGCTTTAGATATGTATATATCTAAAATTGTTGAATATGGTGATATAGGTGAGTAGCGTAGACTTATTGCTATTGGTAGAGTTCGTAGGTCTTGCTCTAGTCTCTCTAGGAGCTTTCTTCGAGATTGTAGCTGCTATAGGGATTCTAAGGCTTCCGAACTTCTATACAAGAGTACATGCTGTTACTATAGGGGCTGTAGGTGGAACTGTTCTACCTTTGATCGGGGTAGCTTTCCTAGCTGTTTCCAGATATAGTGTAGATCCATCTAGTGTATACCTAGCGATTCTATGCATAACATCAACTCTACTAATCTTGGTTACAGCTCCTACAGGTAGCCATGCATTGATGAGAGCTGCCTATATATATGAAAAACGTAGAGAAAAGATGGAAAGTAGTAGAAGTAGGTAGCAAATCTATGCTTATTATAGCGATAGTAGTTCTAGTTATATCTTTGATATCTATAGCTATGACTTACCTAGCTGTTACCGAGAAAAACATTCTCTACTCAATTATATACCTATCATTCTTAAGCATATGCTACTCCATACTCTACTACATCTTCATGGCACCTGACGTAGTTCTAGCTTATATACCTATATCAGCTGTTCTCCTACCCCTTATAACGTTATCTATTTCAGCTAAAACATCTAAGAGAAAGGTTGTAGAACATGAGCATAGAGAAGATTAGAAGATCTCCTCTAACAGCTTTAGCACTAGCTACAATAACTCTAGCCTTAAGTATAGTGATTGTTTCAAGAGGATTAGGGATCCTACCACCTAAAGATCTTAGAGAATTAGGTAGAACTATTGCGGTAAACTGTTTCAATCCTTGGAATAGAACTTTAACTTCGTTCTCTCTTAACGCAGTATCAGCAATTATATGGGATTACAGAGGTATTGATACAGTATTCGAAACAGCTGTTCTATTTGCAGGTATAGCTGGTCTCTCTACACTTTTCAAAAATGTTAAAGGTCTTACTCTAGGTATAGGAGGTGGATCGACATTGATAGTTAGGAAATCTGTTAAATTAGTAGTATTGTTAACAACTATAGCCTCTATCTCTATAGCTATCCACGGACATCTAACCCCTGGAGGAGGTTTTCAGGGAGGATCCGTGCTAGCTGTTATAACATCGCTTATCGTTGTAGCATACTCTATCGAGACCATACACAGATTAGGCATATCCACGAAAGACATCATGAGGATAAGGTACACAGCGTTACTTACGATCATATTTATAGCTGTGATACCTACTCTCTACGGTTTAACAACAGGTATTCATGCATACTTTCTACAGAACATGCCTAAGGATGATTCGCCTATCTCAATGCCTACAAACTTCTTTAATACACCACTAGGTGGATCGATATTTTTCCTCAATTTAGCTGAATACATAGCTGTTGCAGCTTCCCTAAGTCTTGTCGTATTGTTATTCTCTATGAGGTCGAAAGAACTTGGTTTAGAGGATTGACAAGGGATTCGCTATGGATATGCTTATCGTAGCGTTCACAACAACAGCTATTGCACTTATAGTTAACATTGTTATAGCTACTTACGGTATTTTTACAGATAGATCTCTACTAAAGAAAGTTATCTCATTACTTATTTTCTCAGATACTCTCTCAGTATTCGCTATACTGATAGGATTTAGGATACCTAAGGTAGTATCATCTCCTAGTCCACCTATACATCTCGATATACCGGGTACAGTTAAAGATATTGAAGAGTTTTTGACAAGAACTGTAGACCCTATTCCTCAAGCATTTATAATAACAGCTATAGTGATTAACTTAGCTATCTTCTCTTTCTTAGCAGGATTACTACTTCAATACTATAAACACTTCGGATCTCTGGATGTCCACGTATTGGAGGAAGAGGAGGTTGTGGATGAAGTTTACTAAAGCATTGATAATCTTTATATCGGTCTTCATCTTCTACATAATATTTACAGGGCTTATAAATACGTTAACGATATTCACAGGTTTCGTAATAGCTTTAATTATGACGATTATTGTAGAGTACCTTGATGTATTCGATATTAGTCTCAGCCTAAGAGATCTCAAACGTATTATCTATATCGTAAAATTCGTTGTATTCTTTATTAAAACCGAGATTGTGGAGCATCTAAAAATCTCTAAAATAATACTAAGTAGGAAAATATCTATTAATCCAGCTATTATTGAGATCCCCACTATCCTTAGATCTGATACAGCGTTAACAATTGTTGCTCTAACCATAACCGATACACCAGGAACTGTAGCTGTTGATATAGATAAAGAGAAAGGCTTGTTTTACATTCACTGGCTTAACCAAGAAGTTTTCGAACCTAAAGAGATTAAACGTAGAGTTCTTGGAGATCTAGAGGTTTTAGTGAAGAATATGGTTGAGTGATGAATATGTTCTCAGCTGCTATAGTTATGAACTACCTCTTAGCTTCAGCAGTAACAGCTTTCATCGGTATAGCTACACGAAGTAGGAAACTCCTAGACCTAGTAGCTATAGCTATGGCTACCACAGGTTTAATACTATCAATATCCCTAATGTTTAATACTATTAACTATGGTGTATCTACATACATGTTTGGAGGTTTTAGACCTCCGCTAGGAGTTGTATACTATGCTGATTTCATAAGCTCTTCTCTATCTCTTCTCTCCTCATTTGCAACAGTTGTTAGTATAATCCTTGCATGTATATCTATGGATCAAAGTATTAGGAGGTATTTTTACCCAATAGCATTTCTACTTATCGCAGGTGTACATAGTTTCCTCTTCACCGGAGATATATTCCATCTCTATGTAGCTACAGAACTTGTAACCATAACTTCGTGTGCTTTAACAGCTATTTATAGCGATAAGAGGAACGCTATTAGAGCTACACTAATCTATGGAATAGCTGGAACAGCTATAACATCTTTCCTACTTCTATCTGTTATACTTGTCTACGGATCTTATGGAACTGTTAATATTGCTGATATAGCCTTGAAATCTATTGATCCTAAAGCTGTAACACCTTTCTCTGGAGGTGTTTTCGGTGAAATAGTTTCTGCATCTATTACAGCTTTAGCTATGATAACATGGGTCTTCCTATTCAAATCAGGTATAATGCCTACCCATTTCTGGTTACCAAGAGTTTATAGATCAGCTCCTATCGCTAGCTTAGTGTTATTTACATCTTCATCTGATATCCTGGGTGTTTACGGTATTCTCAGGATATACCGTATCCTCTTCAGCGAGAATAGTGTGATAACTAGTTTTAGAAATACTATGCTATTCTCTCTAACAGCTATCTCCACGATTTCAGCATTTTTATCAGCTCTCTTAACAGCGAGACAGGATAGGGTTAGAGGTATCGTGGCTTACAGCACTATAACTCAGCTAAGCCTTGCTTTAGCAGGTGTAATCTCTAGAGATTCTGAAGCAGTTGCTGGAGGACTACTGCATATATCTGTTAACGCGTTGGGAGATACATCTATACTCACAGGCTACACTATATACATGAAGAATAGGGATATAGATAATTTCTCATCGAGATTAGCCAAGGTTTTGATTATGATAGGTTTCCTCAACTTATTCGGTTTAATACCTATAGTTCCTGGATTCTGGAGTAAAGCTCTTATGACTAAAGGATTTCTCGATGATGGAAATATTGTGGGTGTAGCTACAGTACTGATATCAACAGGTTTATGTGCTATTGGCTACTTCAGATTCGCTATAAACATACTTTTGAGGGAACAGACCTCGAAGTTTAAGGTAGTCAGTACAGAGGGAAGATATTTCCTAAACACTACAATACTTCTCCTCCTTATAGCTATTGTTCTTGGTCTCGGTATTGGATTAACTTTAAATCCTCAGATCCTCAACATTATTGTAGAGCTCGTTTCACGTAGTATAGATGTTGATACCTACATAGCGAACACTTTTAACATGGTAAACAGGTAGAGGTCAGTAGTACATGTATATAGAGGTAGAGGAGTGGTCGGCAAGCATACCTGTAGCAGTATCGCTAATTACGCTAGGAAATGTAGTGCTATTTAGAGTTCCTATTGTAGGATGTGTATTAAGATCTCTAGGATTCTTATCGATAGCTCTACTTATCAAAGGTTTAGACTTCTTCTCTGAAACCTTATTGATAACCTCATCTATCGTAGGAATAGCTTTAGCTTTCTACACATATGCATACTCGAAGACTAAGTATGGAGGTATAGGTCTTGTCTCTCTGATAGATATCTTCCTGCTCTCTATGGTGATGCTGTTCAGAGCTAAAATATTTATAGAGTTTATAACGTTCTGGCTTTTAACAGAGTTGATAGCTTTCTTCCTAATAGCTTACGACTACATAGCTAAAGAGGATGTAAATCCTTTAAGAGCTTCGATTAAATACCTTGTATTCTCTATGATACCTACAGACCTCTCACTATTCATCTTATTAGCTATGACAGGGTTTGAAGAAGCTTTCGTAACACCAATAACATCTCTAGAACTAAGAATTACTAATCCAGTAATCCTGATCATAGTTTTGCTAGGGTTTTTCTCTAAAGCTGCTGTTATACCTCTACATTTCTGGCTTCCAGATGCTCATAGCGTTGCACCTTCCCCAGCTTCAGCACTTCTCTCCGGGATAATGGTTAAAATGGGGGTATACGGACTATACCTAGTAGCTAACCAAGTTATTGACGAAGTTTTAACAGCTACAACAATAATTTTATTTGGAGGTTTAACAGCTATATATGGAGCTATCCAAGCATCTATTCAACAAGATATCAAAAGATTACTTGCTTATAGCACTACATCTGAAACAGGTATTCTATCAATTGCTCTAGGTCTCTACATATTATCTAAAGACCCCATATTTATCACAGCTTCTGCTCTATACAGCATAGCCCATGCTCTATACAAAGCGTTTATGTTTATGGATTCTGGATACATAGAGATAGCTATACATACACGAAATATTAACGAGCTAGGTTTTATCTATAGGTTAAGCGCTATCCAATCTACTTCAGTCTTGATGAGCATCACGTCATACCTAGGCATGCCACCATCAATAGGGTTTGTAGCTAAACTAATACTTTTCACAGAGATAAGCAAATACCTCAGCAATTCCTATGCATACCCAGCTGCTTTAACAATATTGATTCTTAAAACAATTATCTCAATTATATACAACACCGTATACCTTAAAGCCCACTTCGGAAGTAAATCCCTTACAACATCTCCTAAACCAATCCCATCTAGAGAAGATAAGTACCTCAAAACATCATGTATAACAGTGTCCGTATATTCCTACATAATTACGTTACCCTTAGTAATACTATTAATGTACAGCGAACCAATATCTACAAAATTTAAAGCCCTAGATATTCTATACCCACTAATTTTGTCTCTAACAGCTATATCCTTAACTCTATACCTATTAATATACATCGTGATAAAGTATAGAGGTAGTTAATACGATGCTGAAAAACATATCATCTTTTCAACAAGCTATTAAGTATTTAGAGGTATACGTAGCTGCCATAGCTATTACGCTGGCTATTCTCAGCATACTATATAAAGACATTTTATTAGCTGAAGGAAGTTTTAAATGTGTTCTAGTGATTGGGTATCTGAAAATTTTTAGAACTGCTATAATAAAGTCTTACCTAGATATAGCTAAAATTTTAATAGCTTTAGCAATAATCACATTCTTCTTCTACATAGCACTTAACACCGAAGATCTCTGGATCTCGTTAAGCATAGCTATTCTGTACAGCTTTATCACGGCGTTGATGGTTGCTGACTCAAGGTCTTTACTTCTTAATGAAGGAGCGGCATTTTTAGTACCGTTCCTTATACTAGTAATCCATAAGAAGGATCTCTTACATCTTATAACATTGTTAACCTCTTACATATTATCTATAGCTATAGTTAATAAACACAGTAAGTTAAAGCAAAGTATTTCAATAGCGATATCGAGATACATCTCTACAAGCTTAAAGCTTGTTAAATATGGTGAAACTGTTTATAGAGACACTACAACATCTCTAGATATTATCCGTAAAGGTGTTATCTCCTTTAATCGAAAAATATCCTCACTTTCTAAATCAATTGAAAGTAAGTTGTACAATGTTATCACAGACTATGTACCTAAATTTTTTTGGAGATGTAGCGAAATCGGTAAAGAAGTGGATAGAGTTGCCTTCATAACTCTACTTTTCGAAAAGATACTGAATACGATCATGAAAACTGAAACAAGGATTAGTATTCAAATAAGTAAACTATCAGGTATTTTGGCTAGGTTTGAGTACTTTATTGAGCATTCTTTCTTAGCTATACTTATAATGGCAATGCTTCTCTTAATCATAACAATAACGTTTTACCTTATCTACCTGTCTTAGAGTATGGTTCCCGGCTTTATTTTGAATAAGCTCTCTATATAGTATTGGAGACGTGAAGAATAATATTGTTGAAGAATAGCTCCATCTCCATCCTTACTATAACTCCCTCCTCAACAAGTTCAATACCTAGGGATTCGCCATAGTATATCTCTAAAGCTCTGTCTCTTAGGGTTTCCCCGAGACGATCATCTGTAAATAACTATAAACATTGTGGATATATGTTTCTTGCCCCGGGGGTTCTCTGTATTGGGTCGGGTTCTCATCCCCTCATCTACAGAGCTATCAGGGCTCCACATAACCTACAAGCTCCTCATCTACTTCAATCCCCTCACCCACGCCTTTGGGGTACCGGGGTTGTCGAACCTTCATCAATACAGGTTCACAAATGTTTTGAAAGTGTTAGGTGTTTAACATAGTTATAAGTTTTAGAGATTTGTGAAAATATTGTATAGCTAAACCAATATATTTACAGCTATTCATAAGTATTCACAGCTGATATAGACCTAGCTACGGCTAGGCATATTTATTGAGAGACTGTGGCAAAGTTGATGGGATTGGGGTGGTGTTGAAAATGCTTTATCTGGGGTGTGTAGAGGGTTTTTATGCTGGGAGTAGACCTTCTTTTTCTAGTTGATCAGCTAGCCATTTGAGGTCTAGTTCTTCTAGTTTTGTTCTTGTAGGTCTTCCTTTGATCCATCCTCTAACTGTGTAGTATTCTGGTAGCATTTCGTTTAGTTTAACTGTGTAGCCTTTCGCTGGTCCTTCGGGCATAGGTTCTTCTAGAAGTCTTTTTGGTAGGGTGTCGTATTCTTCTCCGTCGTTGAATGATAGTATGTTGAATACTCTTTCTGCGTTGTATATCCTTTCCCCTATCTTCTTGAATTCGTCGATAGTTATATTCCATCCTGTTACAGCGGAGAGTTGTTCAGCTAGTATATCTGCTCCGTAAGCGAATGTCACGAATTTACATACTATAAGGCTATCAACAACAGCGGAAATGTCTTGTAATTCTTTAACCCACTGAGCTTTACCTTTGGTTTCGAATCTGTTGAGTAGCTGTGGTATTCCTAGGACTTCGGGTGCTATTAGGTATGCTCTTAGATGGCATCCACCTCTATTACTAGTAGCGTACGCAAGGCCATGGCCTTGAGCTCCTCTAGGATCGTAAGCTGGTAGTTCTTGGTTTCTAACAACCATAGCTATCTCCGGTACTCCGTATTTCTTAGCTAATCTTGCAGCTCCTTCAGCTAGATCATCACCTATACCAGATCTGTAAGCAGTTCTCCACACAAGTTCTACAAGAGCTTCTCCGTTACCCCATTCAACTCTTAAACCTCTCAACTTCTCTTTAGGAACTTTACCGAGTTCTACAAGCTCCATAAGTGTAGCTATAGTTGCACCCATAGATATAGTGTCTAACCCTAGCTCATTACATAGGTAGTTAGCTTTACTTACAGCAGCTAAATCACCTGTAGCTGTATCAGCCCCTAGAGCCCATACGGTTTCGTATTCAGGACCACCTCCTTCACCTGTGAATGGAGGTTTAGATATCCTTGTATACCTAGCACACTTAATCTCGCAACCCCAGCAAGCTTCTTCTTCAGCCATCTTCCAATCCATTATCTCTTCAGCACTCTTCTCACCACTAATACTAGCTGCTTGCGGAAATACACCTGTTCTAAAGTTCTTCGTAGGGAAAATCCCGTGAGCATTTATAACATTTACAAGAGCAGCTGTTCCATACTTAGGTAGTGTTTGAGATGTTACAGGAGACTTCTTTATCATATCTAGAGACTTCATAGCAACTTCCTCAAGTTTAGCTTCATCAGCTACAGGTGGTTTCATATGACCTCTAACAGCTATAGCTTTCAACTTCTTAGAACCCCATACAGCTCCATGACCACCTCTACCAGCAGCTCTATTCTTATCATTTATAATACAAGCAATCTTAACAAGATTCTCACCTGCAGGACCTATACACGCAACTTTAATTTCTTTAGCTTCATCGCTTCCTATAACTGGTGCTAATTCTTCTTTAATCATATCTGTTGTAGAATGCGTATCTTTACCCCATAGATGTTTAGCATCCCTAAGCTCAGCTTTGCCATCGTATATCCATAGATAGACAGGTTTCTCAGAAACACCCTCAATTATAATCATATCGAAACCAGCGAACTTAAGCTCTGGACCGAATTTCCCACCGCTTTGAGAATCGTGTATAGTATTCGTTAGAGGAGATTTTGTAACTGAACACCATCTACCAGAGGAAGGTATACCTGTAACACCTGTTAAAGGACCTGTAGCTACGATAGCTTTATTCTTAGGGCTTAGAGGATCTACCCTAGGGTCTACCTCTTTAAGCATATAGTATACTCCAAGACCTCTACCACCGACCCACTTCCTAAGAACATCCTCTGGAGGCAGATCCTCTACATACAGTTTACCATCTGTTAAATTAACTCTTAGAACTCTACCTATATAACCTCCAATAGGCATAACCTACACCTAATACATTACCTAGCTGAGGAAAAGTATTGTTTAGCTAGATATATAAAGCTCTTAATAAACTTCAATAAAGATTCATAGCGATTAGGTGTAAAGCTACGCTATATTATAGTTCAACCTCCAGCAGCTGGTGGAAATACATCTATAGTTGTATCACCTACAATCTCTGTCTCAAGACCTTTAAGAAGTTTTATATTTACACCGT
>JAJHRF010000059.1 GCA_020832925.1 Desulfurococcaceae archaeon
CACATCAACACCTACATCATATAGTAGCTTAGTTATATTGTAACATATATGCTTTGTTGAACTTGTAGATGATATCAGGTATGAGTTAGTATGTGAAGAAAGTGTTTATAAATTCTCTTAAAGAGCTGTACATTAGACTCAGAAGGGCTGTCTATGCTTTAATAAATGGTGAATGATGTGATTAAGCGTCCTTACTGTGGTTATGAGGGTGTTTCTAAACTTGTAAAGACTTGGAGACTTGTTGAGATTATTGGAAAAGGTGAGATTAATGTCAATTCCTAAGGCTACAGAGGATACAGTGACGCAGTTCATTGCTGAAGAGCTTAGGAAACGTGGCATTAAAGTTGAAACTTTTCCATCGATAAGAACTCCTAAGGGTATTAGGAAGCCTGATATATGGTGTTCAAATGGTGGTGTATATGTTATTGAAGCGAAAACAAGGGAAAGGGATTTGATAGAAGCTGTAGCCAAAATATATGAAGATTATATAAAGTTCCACGAGGTTCTCGGGATTAGAGGAGGGTTTGCGATTTTATATCCTGAGCAACTGACGAAGCCTCTACACATAGATGCACTAAAGCGGGAGCTTCATGGATATAAGTTTAAAGTTGTGGCAATATTTCCTCCAAAAGATGTAAGAAAGAGCTTTGTAATTGTAGAAGGATATCTCAATGAAATAGTGAAATTCCTTGCGGAACACATTCTTGCACCGCCAGAGTATATTGAGCCAAGAATAGAGTATATCATTGATACGCTAAGAAGAGCATCTGAATACCTAACATCAGTATTAAGTCATTTAACCTTTAATGATGTTGAGAAGTTCTTCGGAGGAAAGGATGTATTCAAGAATATACTGCAGTACAAAGAGGGTAGAATGCCTATTGATTCGCTAAGATTAGCCTCAGCATACCTACTCATAACACAGTTGCTATTCTATCATATTCTCTCTAAGAAAAACCCTGACAAATTCCCAGAAATTGATGCAGATGTTATTACGAGACCGAGCGATCTTCAGAAGTACTTCAACAAAGTCTTGGAAACAAACTATCGATCCATATTCTCATATGACGTAGCTTCTCTAATACCTCAAAACGGTGTTAATGCTATTAAGAACATAATTAATGCTATTAAAGCTATATCGCCAGAGAAGGTAGGTGGGGATCTCTTAGGTACAATATTCCACGACTTGATACCCCAAGATGTTCGAAAAGTTGTAGCTGCTTACTATACAAATGTATTAGCTGCAGAGCTTCTTGCATGGTTAGCTATAGATCATTATAGCTGGAAGGTTGCAGATTTTGCTTGTGGTAGTGGAGGGTTATTGGTTGCAGCATATAGAAGAAAGAAGTACTTGTTGGAAAAGGAAAAGGGTGTGTTCACAGAGGAAGATCATAGAAGATTTGTTGAAGAAGAACTTCTGGGTGTTGATGTAATGCCTTTTGCTGCAAGTATTGCTGCATGCAACTTAGCTTTACAAGCACCTGAATACCTTACCAATAAAGTTAATATAGCTATTTGGGACTCCACAGAGTTAACACCTGGCAAGATCATACCATCGATTGCAGGTCTAGGCTATGTACTCAAAGGTCAAATGACTCTCGATACATACTTAAACAGGGGTGTGAAAGAACCTGCTAAAGGAGTTGTAAGTCTTACTGATAAAGCTCCTGAAAACATTAAGTTAGAGTTGTATGATGTCATTATAATGAACCCGCCGTTCACAAGGCAGGAGAAGATACCTCAAGAATACAAGAAGCTATTGTTAAGTAGATTCGAGGAGTATAAGAGCTATATTCGTGAACGCATGGGGTACTTCGGGTACTTCATTCTTTTAGCTGATAGATTTCTAAAGGATGGAGGGAGAATGGCTATGGTACTACCTGTTACAGTTCTTCACAGAGATTCAGCAGAAGGTATTAGAAGGCTATGGGCGGAAAAGTACGAGCTTGAATACATAATAACCACATGGCAGAGATACGCATTTTCCGAGAGCACGTACTTCAGAGACATGCTACTTATCGCCAAAAAGAAGAAACCATCAGATAACGCTATAGTTAAGGTATGCATTCTAAAGAAAATGCCAGACACATTCACAAAAGCTCGTCAACTTGTAGAGAAACTAAGAAATATTTTAGGTGATTATGAAGATGACGAAGTTATTATTAAGATTTACCCATACTTAAAGCTCAGGTCAGATACAGCCGATTGGTATAAACATCTATCTGTAAGCGATTTTAATCTCATAGACTGGCTAGAGAACGAACTCTTAGCATCAGACAAACTTGTAGCACTCTCACAAATAGTGTCCATTAAATCCGATATCATCAGGTCAGATCTAGATAAGTTCAAGGTAGGCAGGTTCCACGGGTTTATACTACGTTCGGTAGATAGAATTGGTAAAAATGATTACTGGTATGTAGACTCTCAAGAAAAAGATGTGTTTATAGTTAAGCATGTAAAGCTCAATGTTAATGTTAAAGTACCGAGAGAATGCCTAGCTAATGCCTTGAGAAGGCATTCCCATGTGGATACCCTAGATGTTACAAACAATTCTGACTACTTAATAGTGAAGTGGTTTGATAGGCTCTACACTATGGCTAGCTATACTCTTTCAAGTAACGAATTGAAGAAGTTGGGTAAGGATACTATAGATAAATGGTATTCAAATTATAGGGGAAGAGAATCGCATTTACTTCTCGCTAGAAGACCTTACATGGCTTCGCCAGGTACGCACCTTATCGCATTTTATTCAGAGGTTCCGATAATAGGCATAGATATGTGGAGCATAAAAGGTATTAGTAAAGAGTATGCAAAGATATTAGCACTCTGGCTTAACAGCTCGTTAAATATTCTTCAGTTGCTTTATCTAGGAGTTGCATGTGAAGGTGCATGGATGAAAATACATGAATATATGTTTGAAAGAATGAAGGTTCCAGATCTCAATAAGCTAGATCCTGATGAAAAGAATGAGTTGCTCAAGTTATTTGAAAGTCTGAGGGGCTACATGTTCAAAAGCTTGTACGAACAATTCAGAGAGGGAGATGAAATGAGGAAAGCGATAGACATAGCGTGGCTTAGAATACTAACGATGAAGAAATTCAAAGAGGAATATGAAGCTTTACTAAAGCGAATTTATGAAGCTATAGCAAGGGAATTAGAAACACTTAGACAACAGGAAGAGGAAGAGGAGGAAGAAGACTAAGAGAACTTTCCTAAAGAACCGTTGTAAAATAACTAAAAATTGTGTTAAATATGTGCTTCAAGAGACATAGTTTAAGTAGCTATAAGGAATTGGAGTGATATTCTTCAAGATGTTGATTTCGCTATTATAAATAAAAATTGTAGGAAAGCTGTTGTAGTACTATCTTATTTAAGAGAAAGGTTAACTGAAACAGCTTTCTGGACAAGAGAGCTTAAACCTAAAGGTATTGATGTTATTTTCATTACGACGGATAAAGATAGGGAGATAACAGCAGAGGTTAACAGATATATAGTTATGCATGTTCTTGACTATACAATCATAACAGATCCCAAAAGATATAATGAAATTATAAATGAATGGCAGGGAAATTATAGAAATAAACCTGACTTCAATATTAAGATAAAAATTCGCAGACATAGTATTGCTTCTTCAGCAATATGCAACAAAATGTGAAGGCTAAGAATCTTCGCAATCTATCTACATTTTGGAGGTTTCTTTTGCTTCTCTTCTTTCTTTGCTTCTTTCTTGGACTCCTTGCTCGTATTCTCACCACGATTAGACTTATACTGCTGAACGCTTTAAATAGTGTTTAATATTTGGAGTACATCAAAATATTTTGGTGTTAGCAGGTTATGCATGAAGAGGTTTTGAAGTACTATGCAACATTCATTAAGTATTCTGGTAACTGCTCTAAACTTGTTGAAGCTGCTCTCAATGAGTCTTATTGCTGGCTTATTCAAAGCTTTGAAAAGTCTAGAAGCATTACTTGTAGCTATAAAGAACCTGCTCATGGTTACGAGTTTAACTGCCTAAACGACCTAGTTAAGGTTTCTATGGAGGTTAATGACGGTAGTGTTAGGATTGCTTTTAGAGGCTTTGTCTTTGTACCTGAGCACGCTTCTGGCTCTGAAATGAGCTTATTTAGTATTGCTTACGAGCTTAGTGAGAAGAATGAGAAGCTATATTTTGACAATCCACTTGGAGATCCATGTAAAACTAGTGAGGATGAAGCTATCAACGCCTTTCTAGATACACTAGCAAAAATCTTTAAACTTTGTGAAGAGAGAAGCTTATAGGTGAAAACTTTTGAGTTATGAGGTTGAGGTTAGGGTTGTTGATGAGAAGAGTGGTTTGAAGGAAGCACTTGTGAAGATCCGTGGAAAGGTGGTGGCTGTAATACCGTTTAGAGATGAATATTCTCTAAAGAGGATTCTAGAAGGTGTTAAAGCTATTAGAAAGTGAATATAAACATTTAATTCAGTTCATTGTTTAACAGTAGACCTACGCGACGGGTCTATATTCATTAGAGTACTTCTCACCAATTGAATGTTCTGAACTCTCTTAGATCCATAGCACTTTCAATTATAACCATTTCTGAAACATTGATGGACGTGGGAACCTCACAAATTTGTGGGATAAACACCGAGCTAAGGCGCTGAGAACTCATGGCTCGTAATTTCTCGGTCTCATAGAGTTACAGTTATAAACTGTTTTACCGTGCAATGACTCTATCTCCTTCTTTAGATCCTCAACGCTTACCTTAGCTCGCTCCAAATTTAGGTAATGAGACTTCTTGCATAGTGTGTATATGGGTTTAGCTTCTTCAGGTAGCATCTTAGGCATTTCAATAGCGAAGAAAACTATTGTTTGTTTAACCTTATAGACTACTTGCTCAAGAGTTTTAGCGTAGTCTTCAACAAGTGTTTTAACCTTGTTTATGAACTTCTTCAACTACCCGTTCTCTTCCTTAACGGCATCTAGCTCTGCTCTAAGCTTTGTAATTTCTTGCTCAAGCTATTGCTCAGCCCTTGCCTTGGCTTCAGAAACTCTCTACTTGAGAGGTTCAGATTCTAGATAGCTGTATATCTGAGGTTGTTAAGTATGACTAGAATCAAGGTTAGGATATATACGAGAGAAACAGGTTATTTAGATGCAGAGCTTTTCGATGATTTTAGCCCTATAACGTTTAAGAAAATTATCGAAGCTCTACCTACAGAAGGTGTGGGTTATAGATGGGCTGTTTCGTAGTTGATGTTTAGAAGTTAGATTTATAAACATTGATTCTACCTACATTCCCTGAGCCCCTCTAGGTGATGGGAGCACTACTCCAAGCCTAGGCGGGTTGAAAGTATATGGAAGCCCTCTTCCATTGGGCTCGACAGCCACCCATGAACCCACGCCGACCACTCATGAAGTGTGGACGAGGTGGAAGTCCCTAGATATAACAAGTAAATATGAACCGATGAGAATGAGCATCTAGGGAGAAACGGTGACGAGATCTACTTCTCAACGGGTATCGATGTTGAAGAGGAGCGCTGTTGAAGTTGTTGAGAAAGGAACTATAGCTTTCTGGCCTCCCGGGAAAGTTCGGGTCTGACAAACAGCTTTAATAATCTGTGAACAGCTCTGATTGTTTTTCTTCATCCCCTCATGTTTTGTTCCTCTGCTCTGTCTGGTTTCATCCTTCATCGCAGAGGCGCTTAGGGACGACCCACGCGCCCCCGCATACGCTTCTCTCTAGCACCGACTTCGCTCCCTTGGGGATCCACCTATTTTGGTGGATAAACCCCCTCATCGGCATCAAGAGAAATTGTTTCCTTAACCAGCTTATTAGTTGTAGAGGTTACAAAAACTATTTACAGTTATTCACAGCTATTTATAGTTGATATATGCCTGACTACGGCTATATGTATTTTCTGGGGTTCAACACCGGCTAGTAGATCGAGGAACGAGATTAGACCTGCAAGTTCTGTTAATGTTGTAGGGAGAGTTCTAGGGGATCCCGCGATCTTCTCGAGATTTAGAAGTGGAGGTATTGTACGGATAGAGAGGGTGTAGCTAAGTATTTTTT